>JADMJT010000128.1 GCA_018781585.1 Burkholderiales bacterium | reverse complement strand
CCGGCGTACACTTTACCGATCTTATCTTTGTGCTTGCGCGCGGTTTCGATGACGCCGCAGGCGGATGCGTTAATCACCGCGGTCACCCCGCCGGACTGCGCGTAAAAAGCGTTCATTTTCGCCATGATATATCTCCCTCTATCTAGATCAATTTCAAAAATTTTTTAACCACGAATACACACGCATTTCCTTTTGTGTGTATTCGTGGTTAATTTTCACTCACCCGCGTCGATTCGTGATCTGCCTGCACCCGCAATAGCGTAATCACGCAATCACCGATCTCGTCATACTCTTCACGGCCGGTGCCGAACTGCTCGCGCGCGGTATAGAAAAATTGATTGCGGTAATTCTTCTCACCCACTTTGAAAATCACGAAATGCGCGTCACGCGCCTCCCAATACAATACCGGCACGCTAGTGAGTTCGCGGTCATCGGGGTACAAGCGAATCTCCGCATCGGCGCTCTCAATAGCGATGGACTTGCCATAGCGCTCCTTCACCGTCTGTTGGACGATGCTGCGCTCGGTATCGGTAAAATCGGGAATGTTGCTCATTGTCGTGAAACGGGCGAGGCATGCCTCGCCCCTACAAAAGATGCTTAGCCCAGCTTGGTGAATATCTCGTCGCGAATCGCGTCGACTTTGCCCAC
Organism: Burkholderiales bacterium; assembly: GCA_018781585.1. Classification (GTDB taxonomy): domain Bacteria; phylum Pseudomonadota; class Gammaproteobacteria; order Burkholderiales; family Thiobacteraceae; genus RBG-16-58-11. Next base: position 9,710 of record JADMJT010000128.1, on the reverse strand, counting down.
GCCCGCCACTTTGACATATTTAGGGGCGCCCGCAGCCCCACTCGCCGCCCACTGGTTGTAGAAATTCACCAGCGGTTTGGTTTGGGAGTGATAGACCTCGAGACGCTTCTTGACGGTGTCTTCTGCGTCGTCGACACGCTGAATCAAATCCTCGCCGGTCTCATCATCTTTGCCCGCCACTTTGGGGGGATTAAACACAACATGATAGGTGCGACCCGAAGCCACGTGTACGCGGCGGCCGCTCATGCGCTTGACGATTTCTTCATCTGGCACGTCCACTTCCACCACATAGTCCACATCGATACCGAGTTTTTTCATCGTTTCGGCTTGGGGAATGGTGCGCGGAAAACCATCGAACAAATAGCCTTTCGCACAATCCGGCTGCGTCAGGCGTTCTTTGATCAGCCCCATAATGATCTCGTCGGACACCAGGCCGCCGGCATCCATGATTTTCTTGGCTTCGAGGCCCAAGGGCGTGCCTGCTTTGACCGCAGCGCGCAGCATATCGCCAGTGGAAATTTGCGGAATACTGTATTTGTCTTTGATGTAATTGGCTTGTGTGCCTTTACCAGCGCCGGGTGCGCCGAGCAGTATTAACTTCATAAATCCTCCACTCTCTTAAGTTATTGGCCGAACGATCACGGTATGGGCAATTAAAAAATTCGCCATGACCACTGCCCCTCTCTCCTAGCTCTCTCCCGCAAGCGGGCGAGAGGGACTGGGGCTCGCTGCGCGAGTTTCATTGGTTTGAAAGGCGGTCATCTTACCACTGTTCCCCGAGGGGAAAAGCCGGGGGGGCCGGCAGCGGGAATAAATGTTTTTATCCCTGCATAAGCAGTATTTTAAGCCTTTAACAATGCTCGAACTTTGGCCAAATCTTCTGGGGTGTCAACCCCGGCGGCGGGCGCCAGATCGGTAATCGCAACCGCGATTTTGTGGCCGTGCCAGAGGGCGCGCAACTGCTCCAGCGCTTCGAATTGCTCTACGGCAGCCGGGCTCAGTTGCTGGTAGGTTTTCAGAAAGGCGGCACGATATGCGTAAATTCCAATATGCCGATATACCGGCAATTCTTGTGGCAGCCGGGTCGGCGCATTCTTGAATGCATCACGCGCATAAGGGATGGGCGCGCGGCTGAAATACATGGCATAGCCCATGCGGTCGATCACCACTTTGACGACGTTCTGATTGAACATACTCGCCATATCGTGAATCGCATGGCATGCGGTGGCCATCGACGCGGCGCCGTGGCTTGCTAATGCCTCCGCCACATCCGTGATCAAGCGCGGATCGAGCAGCGGCTCATCGCCTTGCACATTCACCACAATCGCATCGTCCGCCCACTTCAGGGTGTGTACCACCTCGGCGATGCGATCCGTGCCGGAAGCATGTTCGCTGGATGTCAGCAGCACGTTATAACCGCGCGCCTTCACCACCTCGGCCACGTCTTGATGATCGGTTGCGACCCACACTTCCTCAGCACCCGAAGCGAGCGCTAATTCCACCACGCGCACCACCATCGGCTTGCCGCCGATATCGGCCAGCGGTTTGCCGGGCAGACGCGTGGAAGCGAAGCGTGCAGGAATAACGACTTTGAATTGCATCAGGATTCAGGCTCCAGGATTCGGGATTCGGGGGAAAGTCAAAAACTCACGGCGCGTCGCCCTGAATCCTGAATCCCGAATCCTGACCCCTTTTCATACTTCTTCTTCCGCAGGCAGCTTGCGCGCCTCATCTTCCAGCATCACCGGAATATCGTCGCGAATCGGATACGCCAGCCGGTCGGGTTTGCAAATGAGTTCCTGCTTATCTTTCACGTAGACCAGCGGCCCTTTACACAAGGGGCACACTAAAATCTCAAGCAGTTTCGGATCCATGGCTACTCCTTAATTTTTCCAACACGGCAAGGCCCACGCCGGGATCGAGCCTGGCTTCTATCGGCAGCACCCACACATTGTCGCCGGCGAAATCGACGCATTTCACCGCGTCCTTTTCCGTCATCAATATCACGTCGGATTCATGAAACGCTAAATCGCGCGGCGTAAAAGCGTGATGATCGGGGAACGGATGCTCACTAAAACGCATGCCGAGTTTTTTTAAATGTTTGAAAAAACGTTCCGGGTGACCGATCCCCGCCACGGCATGGACGGTCTGCCCGACGAATATCTCGGGCCGTGCACGCAAGGTGGGATTGCGCAGATTGTAAAACAGATCGCCATTGAGCTGCATCGTAAATTCGCGCCGCTGCAAGGGAGCGCCCGGCAACCAACCGTTGATCACCACGACGTCGGCCTGCTTCAGGCGCAGCGGCGGCTCGCGCAGCGGACCGGCGGGGAGCAATTGCCCATTGCCGAACCAGCGCTCGGCATCGATCACGACCACTTCCACATCGCGCTGCATACGATAGTGCTGCAGACCGTCGTCGCTCACGATCACATTCACTTCCGGATGGCTGCCGAGCAAGGCCATCCCGGCCTCGACCCGATTCTGGCCGATCCATACCGGGCAAGCCGTTTTCATCGCGAGCAGCACCGGCTCATCGCCGACCTCCGCCGGGTCGCTGTCGCTGCGTACCGGGCGCGGCAGCGTGCTCTTGCCGCGATAGCCTCGACTGATGATGCCGGGGCGATACCCTTGTTCTTTCAGCAGGGCGATCAGCGCGATCACCAGCGGGGTTTTACCCGTGCCGCCGACCGCGATATTCCCTACTACAATAACCGGCGCCGGCAGCTTGACACTTGCTATCCAACCAAGCCGGTACAGCGCACGCCGCAGCGTAGAAAGCAACCAGAATGCCAGTGACAAGGGCAGCAAAATTACATGCCACGGCGTCCAGCGGTACCACTGACGTTCGAGCCAAGTCATGATGAGGATTTGTGTGTAATGAAGCGATTGAGGGCTGAGTAAAAAAACCGAACCGTTAACGGTTCACCCTTTACGCATGACTTATTTTTGCGCTTGGGTCGCGAAGGTAATGCGCGACAAACCGGCTTGGCGCGACGCTTCCATCACGCTCACCACGGCTTGATGCGTGGCATTGGCGTCGGCACTGATAATCACCACCGGATCGACCGCAGCGCCTGCTGCACGCTTTAACTCGATCGACAAGCTTTCCGTATTCTTACCGGCGAACGGTTTGCCATTCACCACATAGCGCCCGGCGGCATCCACCGCAACGTTGACGGTGGCTGGCTTTTGTTCGGGTTTTTCCGCCTGTGCGGTCGGCAGATTGATTTGCAGTTCGGCGAACTGGGAAAAAGTCGTCGTCACCATTAGAAAGATCAGCAACACCAACAGCACATCGATCATCGGGATCAGGTTGATTTCGACCTCTTCACGCTGGTGGCCACGCTGAAAATTCATGCCATGTCCCTACTTACGCTCGCCGTGCAACACTTCAACCAACTTGATCGCCTGTTGTTCCATATCCACGATCAGCGATTCCACTTTTGCACGAAACAAACGGTAAGCAATCAGCGCAATAATCGCGACAAACAAACCCATGCCGGTATTGTAGAGCGCGACCGATATCCCGCGCGCCAACTCGGCGGGGTTGCTGCCGGTCGGGCTCAGTGCGCCGAATAAATGCACCATCCCCAACACCGTGCCAAACAAGCCCCACAGCGGCGCAGCGGTGGCGATCGTGCCGAGTAATGTCAGAAAACGATCCAACTCATGCGCCACGGCGCGGCCTTCTTCCTCCACCGCTTCTTTCATGATCTCGCGCGAGGTATTTACGTTACGCAGCGCAGCGGCAAAAATCCGCCCGAGCGGAGAACTCTGCACCAAACGATTCAGCATTTCCGGTGAAACGCCCTTGCTTTGCAACTCTTGCAGCAGCGACTGCAACAAACCTTTAGGGGTAATCAGGGATGAACGCAACGTCCAAAGTCGCTCGCCAATAATGCCCACGGCGAGGATAGACGCGAAAATCAATGGCCAGATCGGCCAACCCGCTTTTTCGATAATGCTTAGCACGCGGCTTCTCCATGGAAAATTCGCGTAACTTTATCGCGCCCACCCGTTTTCAGCAAGGGAACAAAACGGCGCGCAGCGCGACACGCAAAAAAATGCCCCGGGAGGATGGCAACCCGGGGCGAAGCGGAGCAGATACATCAAGGAGGAGACACAATGAAACAAACGAACTACATGCGCTTGCAATTAAATGTCATTGTACTATCTTTTTGTCATAAGGCAAGTGATTGCCCAGCGGCAATTTATGGTTAACTGGCCCTCTAACAAATTTACTTAACTATTGTGCGCTGATTACTGACCGCTAATATTCTTCGGTAAGATATTTTTTAGAAATGAATGCTAAGCGACCTACTCAAAAGCGTTTTTTATGACTGTCCACATACCCTGTGGATAAGTCTGTGCGTAAGCTGTACACATTGCAGTTAACTTACCCATAGCAAATGAATTTTATATTTAGCTCAAGTTTTGCGCCGCAACAAATTCGTTTAAATTCAATAGTGTAATATTTATAGATACAAATTTTCAATCTCCCGGCAACAAAACTGCAAAATTCTCGGGGATTGTGGATAGCTGCTACAATTCGGCCATGGCAAACCCCCTATTTACTAGGGTCGACGAGCAGCCGATCCCGGTTTCAGAGCTTAATCGCCGAGCAAAAGCGCTGCTCGAAAACAGTTTTCCGCCGCTGTGGGTGAGCGGTGAAATCTCCAACCTCACCAAGCATTCATCCGGCCACTGGTACTTTTCGTTGAAAGACGACAAGGCGCAAGTGCGCTGCGTCATGTTTCGCCATCGCAATCAATATCTGGATTTCACGCCGAAAGAAGGTATGCAAGTCGAAGCGCGCGCCGTGGTCTCCCTGTACGAAGCGCGCGGCGAGTTTCAACTGAATATCGAGAACATGCGCCCGGGCGGACTCGGCGCGCTGTTCGAGGCCTTCGGCAAGCTCAAGGCTAAACTCGAAACCGAAGGTTTGTTCGATGCGGCGCGTAAAAAGCCCCTGCCCGCCTTCCCGCAACAGATCGGCATCATCACCTCATTGCAAGCTGCCGCGTTGCGCGACGTGCTCAGCACGCTCCGTCGCCGCATGCCGTCGATCCCCATCGTGCTCTACCCCACCCCGGTGCAAGGGCGTGGCGCCTGCCTCAACATCTCCCAAGCGATCAAGACCGCCGGACAGCGCGCTGAATGCGACGTGCTGATCCTGTGTCGCGGTGGCGGTAGCATCGAAGATCTATGGGAATTCAACGAAGAAATCGTCGCCCGCGCCATCCATGCCTGCCCCATTCCCATCGTATGCGGCGTCGGGCATGAGACCGACTTCACCATCGCCGATTTCGTCGCCGACCAGCGCGCACCCACGCCCACCGCCGCCGCCGAACTGGTCAGCCCCAACCGTGCTGACCTGGTTCCCAAACTCGACACCCTGGCCCATCGCAGCGAACGCACGTGGACGCGCCTGATCGAGAGCCGCATGCAGCATCTGGATCATTTGCAGAAGCGCTTGGTCCATCCGGGCGAACGGCTCCGCCACCAGCGCGCGCAACTCGAACATTTATCCCAACGCCTGCATCGCGCCTTACAACACTCGCTAGACACGCAACGCTGGCAAATGCGGCAACTCACCGACCGCATCAGTAGCGCACGACCCAACGTCTCCCCGCTCATCCAACGCCGCGCGCACCTCTCCACCCGCCTCGCCTTGGTCATGCAAAATCGCCTGGTCTTCGCACAGGGTGAGATCGCACGCATAGCGGGGAATCTCGACCACTTGAATCCCCAGGCGATATTGGAGCGCGGCTACAGCATTGCGCGGGATGAACAGGGGAATGTGGTGCGGGATAGCGGTGCGCTTCAAGTGGGGAGTGAAGTGGGATTGACGTTTGCGGTGGGGGCAGCAAAGGCTAAAGTGATTTCTAAGTCTAGTTAGGCGCATCATGCGCGCCATCGGAACGATTATTGCGGGTACTCTTTGGCTCTTAGTGCCTGTCCTTGCCCTAGGGCCAGTTGCGGTGGGCGAATTTGCAAGCTTCCTCGTTGAGCACAAGTACGTCATTGCAACTCATGGAAATATTTGGGAAGCATTTCTCTGGGCACCAATGCTTTTATTGTTCACAGTCCCCGCGGCGCTTGGTGTTTTAGTTATTGCATTAGTTGTTGGTGTCATCACTGGCAAATAAGCACTTACTATCAATCACGCGTAACCCGAGTAGGGCAATCCTTACTGCGCCGGATGCCAGCCATCTCACTAGCCAGTGCTGGGCAGAAGCGTCGTAGCACCGGCATCCTTGCCGGCATGCCGGCTGGAAGCCGGCGCTACTCAGGACAATCCCAAGCAGAAAAGTCAGGGCCCGATTAATAGCGATACAGTTGATTGTTTTCGATGCGCACGCGGTCGCCGACTCGCAGATCGCCTACGTTATCTAGGTTCATCGTTTGGAAATCGCCGTTATTCAAACGCACGCGTACGGCGTAAGTGGGGTTTTTAGCCTGACGGTTTTTATCGACTTCATGCCCGATCAGCGCACCGCCCGCGACACCTGCGACCGTGGCGATGGTTTTGCCGGTACCGCCGCCGACTTGATTACCTAATACCCCGCCGACAACCCCGCCGATGATGGTGCCTGCACCTATTCCGCTATTCGCGACGCCGCCGCCCGATTGTTGGATGGAATCGACGATGCCATAGGAACTATAGCTGCTATAGCCGGGGTCCGAACTGGTCTGACGCTGATCCGGCGTGGCACAGCCCGCCAAACTGCCGACCACGAACAGGCCAACCCACAACAATGAACGTGTTTTCATGAGAACCTCCTAAGTAAGTGTGACGCCAGCTTAGGCGCCATGCGCTAGCCAGTCGGTTCGCTAACGAACATAAGAACTGTGCTCAAACCTAGGGATTCGATAACATGCTTAGCGGATAGTGCTAACGCGTAGCCGGGGCACGGCCGGCCAAAAAATAAATCGCGCGAAGCGCCCTACTAATTACAAATTCAAAAACCCTTTCACCGCATCCCCCACCCGCTCGGTGAGGCGCGTATCCAAACAATCCATTACCGCCGCATCCCCCATCCCGCGCAACCAAGTCATCTGCCGCTTGGCCAGTTGGCGCGTGGCGGCGAGGCCTTTGTCGCGCAGCGCGTCGTAATCGAATTCCCCCTCCAGATATTGCCAGGTTTGGCGGTAGCCGACGCAGCGCATGGAAGGCATGAGGGCATTCAAGGCGTAATGCTCGCGCAGCCATTTCACTTCTTCGATCAAGCCTTGTGCCAACATCGCATCGAAGCGATCGGCGATGCGCTGATGAAGTACCGCGCGGTCGCCCGGCATGAGCCCGATCGGCAAGGCACGATAGGGCAAGGGCTCGGGCGCCTCGCGCGCCATGAGCAGCGACATGGGTTCTCCGCTGAGTTCATACACCTCTAGCGCGCGTTGGATGCGCTGCGGGTCGGTGGGTTGAAGCCGCGCGGCGGTTTCTGGATCCACCCGCGCCAGCTCGGCGTGCATGGCTGGCCAACCGATCTCAGCGGCGCGCGCATCGAGCTCGGCACGTATCTCGGCATCGGCTTGCGGCAGGCCGCTCAGGCCTTCGCGCAGCGCTTTGAAGTAGAGCATGGTGCCGCCGACCAGCAAGGGAATTTTGCCGCGCGCGGTGATGTCTGCCATCAAGCGCAGCGCGTCGTGCCGAAACTGTGCGGCGGAGTAGGAGTCGGTAGGCTCGATGATATCGATCAAGTGATGCGGTGCGATCGCTAGCGTGGCGGCATCGGGCTTGGCGGTGCCGATATTCATGTGGCGATACACCAGCGCGGAATCGACGCTGATGATTTCCAGCGGCAGGTGTTGCACCAGCTCCACCGCGATGCCGGTTTTGCCGCTGGCGGTGGGGCCCATGAGCAGGATGGCGGGAGGCAGGTTGTGAGAGTGTGTAGGCATGGATTCGGGGGCATGTAGCGCAAGCATCCTGCTTGCATGCCGGCAGGATGCCGGCGCTACGTCGCTTATTTGCCGCGCATGAAGAGTTTGTCTAAGTCCTGCATCGTCATCTGAAACCAGGTCGGCCGGCCATGATTGCATTGGTCGGCGCGCTCGGTGGCTTCCATTTCACGCAGCAGGGCGTTCATTTCGGGCAGCATCAGGCGGCGGTTGGCGCGCACCGCGCCGTGGCAGGCCATGGTGGCGAGCAATTCGTTGCGGCGTTCTGTCAGCACCCGGCTGGCGCCGAATTCGCGCAAGTCTTGCAACACGGCGCGCGCCAATTCACTGGGATCCGCATCTTGCAGCAAGGCGGGAATCGCGCGCACCGCGATACTGTTGGGCGAGAGCACGGCCATCTCAAAGCCGAGTTGGCGCAAGGTGTCGCCCTGTTCTTCCACCGACGCCACTTCCAGCGGCCCGACAGTCAGGGCGGCGGGCACAAGCAAGGGTTGCGTCGGCACGACATGCGCATCGAGCGCATTTTTCAATTTCTCATACACCACGCGCTCATGCGCGGCATGCATATCCACCAACACCAGCCCCAGCGCGTTTTGCGCCAGGATATAGACGCCATGCACCTGACCCAGCGCATAACCTAAAGGCGGCACATCGCTCGCTGCCTGCTCAGGCTGCCGGGGGGCTTCTGCCACAGCGTCTTTCACCCCGGCGAACAACGTCGAATAAAACGGGCTGGGCTCATTCACCATTAGCGGCATGCTCTCCTGCCTCGGATACGCCATCGGCGTTTGCGCACGCCAACCTCCTGAATCCCGAAACTCATTCCCCAACGCCTCACCGCGCGAACCGGCCAGCGCCCGATTCACCGCGTGATATAAAAATTGATGCACGGCACGACCATCGCGAAACCGCACTTCGATCTTGGTCGGATGCACATTCACATCCACCGCCGCCGGATCGAGCGTGAGGAATAAAACATAAGCCGGGTGACGCGCTTGATGCAGCACATCTTTGTAAGCCTCGCGCAGCGCATGGGAAATCAATTTGTCGCGCACGAAGCGGCCATTCACAAAAAAATACTGCGCATCGCGGCTGGCGCGCGAATAGGCCGGCACGCCGGCGAAACCCGAAAGGCGCAAGTCGCTGGCCTCTACCTCGATGGGTAAGGAGGCCTGCGCGAAATCCTCGCCCAGGATTTCATGCACGCGCTGCGCGAGTGCTGTGGACCGCAAGTGCCAGGTCACGCGGCCATTGTGTTGCAGTGTGAAGCCTACCTCCGGATGCGCCAGCGCAATGCGTTTGAACATCTCCTCGCAGTGCGCGTATTCGGTCGCCTCGGTCTTTAAAAATTTACGCCGCGCCGGGGTGTTGAAATACAGATCGCGCGCTTCGATCGTGGTGCCCACGGGATGCGCCGCCGGTTGTGGGGAAGACAGCGCGCCGCCTTCAGTCGCCACTTGCCAGGCATGTTCGGCTTGCAGCGTGCGGCTGATCAAGGCCATGCGCGTAACGGAGGCGATGCTCGCCAAAGCTTCACCACGAAACCCCAAACTCGCTACCCGCTCCAAATCCTCTAGTGAGGCAATCTTGCTGGTCGCATGGCGCGCCAAAGCCAAAGCCAACTGCTCGCCCGCGATGCCGCCACCGTTGTCGGTGACTTGAATCTGCTTGATGCCGCCTTGTGTTAGCTTGACCTCGATCTCCGTCGCACCGGCATCGACGCTGTTTTCCAGCAACTCCTTCAGCGCGGAAGCAGGCCGATCCACCACCTCGCCGGCGGCGATTTGGTTGATGAGCAGATC
>JADMJT010000055.1:5087-10546 GCA_018781585.1 Burkholderiales bacterium | reverse complement strand
TGTCCATCCGTGGTTCCAAAGCCTTTAAATACGACGATCCTGCTATACTTCCCGCCCATGAATGCACAAGAAAAACCTACCTCAGCCGCCCTCAGCGAAAAAGCGCTCGACCTCGCACGTGAGGTGTTGGCGATTGAAGCCGCCGCCGTGCACGCGCTGATCGCGCGCGTGGACGCCAACTTTCTCGCCGCGCTGGATTTGATGTTGCATTGCCAGGGCCGCATCGTGGTCAGCGGCATGGGCAAATCCGGCCATATCGCACGCAAAATCGCCTCGACCTTGGCCAGCACCGGCTCACCGGCTTTTTTTGTGCATCCGGCCGAGGCCAGCCACGGTGACCTGGGCATGATTACGCAGCACGATGTGGTGATCGCGCTCTCCAACTCGGGCGAAAGCCCCGAGCTCTTAACCATCGTGCCCATTCTTAAACGCAGCGGCGCAAAATTAATTTCGCTGACCGGCAACCCGAATTCCTCACTTGCGCGCGAAGCTGATGTGCATCTCGACACCAGCGTGGAAAAAGAAGCCTGCCCACACAATCTCGCCCCGACCGCCAGTACCACCGCCACGTTGGCCTTGGGCGACGCGCTCGCGGTCTCGCTCCTGGATGCGCGCGGTTTCGGGCCAGACGATTTCGCCCGCTCGCATCCTGGCGGCTCGCTCGGCCGGCGTCTGCTAGTGCATATCACCGATGTGATGCGTCAAGGCGAAGCGCTGCCGCATGTTGCAGAAACCGCGCTGGTGCGGGAAGCCATGCTGGAAATGACCCAGAAGGGCATGGGCATGACCGCGGTATTGGACCCCCAAAACCGCGTCATCGGCGTTTATACCGACGGCGATCTGCGGCGCAGCCTGGATCGCGGCATCGACATCCGTACCACACCGGTGACTCAAGTCATGACGCATAACCCGCGTACCATCGGCTCCAACAAGCTCGCGGCAGAAGCCGTCAAGGTCATGCAAGACAGTAAGGTCTATTCACTGCTGGTGGTGGATGAAGCAGGCCGGCTGGCCGGCGCACTGAGCATGCATGACTTGATGCGGGCCGGTGTGGTTTAACCAGCATGACCCCCTTCGCACCGATTACCCAAGCCTTGTCCGAAGCGGACATCACCGCGCGCGCGGCACGCATCAAACTGATTATTTTTGATGTGGATGGCGTATTGACCGATGGCTCGCTGTATTTGGACGACGAAGGCCGCGAGCTCAAGGCCTTTTATTCGCTCGATGGCCACGGCATCAAAATGCTGAAAAAAAGCGGCGTCGACATCGCCATCATCACCGGCCGCACCTCAAACCTGATGCGCGTGCGCGCAAAAAATCTCAATATCGATCATTTATATCAAGGTGCGGAAGATAAGCTGGAAGCCTTCATGGAATTGAGCACCAAGCTCGGTGTGGCGCCTGAGCAGACCGCCGTCATGGGCGACGATGTGGTCGATCTGCCGATGATGCGCCGCAGCGGTCTGGCTATCTGCGTGCCCGCAGCACCGGAAAGCGTGCGGCAATACGCCCACTACACAACCCAGCTACCCGGCGGCAAGGGCGCGGCGCGCGAAGTGTGCGAATTGATCATGCGCGCCCAAGGCACGCTGGATGCGCAACTCGCGCCGTATTTGAAATGATCCAGAACTTGCGGTTAGGGCGTAGCGCCGGCTTCCAGCCGGCATGCAAGCAGGGATGCTTGCGCTACAAAGTTGATTCGCGGCTAAACCAGTTTCGACCATGATCAAAAACTCCTCCGCTTGGGCCATGCTGATCTTCCTGCTGCTGTTCGCCGCAGTCACTTTGTGGCTGGACCGCGTGGTGCAGCCGACCGGCCCGAAGCTGGACGGCAGCAACCGGCATGACCCCGACTACATCGTGGAAAATTTTAATTCGGTCAAACTCGACCCCGCTGGCCAACCGCACTTAACCCTGGCCGCGATCAAAATGACGCATTACCCCGATGATCAGACGACCCACTTGGTGCGGCCGCACTTCATGCGTTTCGCCCCCAATGCCGCGCCCATGCACATGTATTCGCAACGTGGTTTCGTCTCCGAAGATGGCGAACATGCCTATTTGCACGACCAAGTCCGCTTAGTGCGCGAAGCGCGCGGGCGTCAATCCGAGCTCACGCTGGATACCAGTTTCTTGCACATCATGCCGCAGCAAGAGCTGGCCATGACAGATAAACCCGTCGTGATTCAAGATGCACATACCTTTATTACTGCGGTTGGCTTAAAATTAGACCAGAAGAAACATCAATTCAAATTACTGTCGCGCGTAAAGGTGCGTTATGAACCCCGTTCTCGATAAAAGCATTACCTCGATTGTTGCCGCACTACTGATCTTGTTCGCGCACACTGTGCAGGCCGAGCGCACCGATCGAGACAAGCCAGTAAATTTGGAATCAGACACGGTCGAGGTCAACGATCAGACCAAAGTCAGCGTGTATCAAGGCAACGTCCGGCTCACCCAAGGCACCCTGCTGATTACCGCTGATAAATTGGTGGTGACGCAAGACGATGAAGGTTTTTCTAAAAGCACGGCGCATGGCAACCCCACCTATTTCAAACAAAAACGCGATGGCGTGGATGAGTTGACCGAAGGTTGGGCGCAGCGCCTGGACTACGATGCCAAACGCGACAAGGTAGAGATGTTCACGCAAGCGCGCATCAAGCGCGGTCAAGACGAAGTACGCGGCAACTATATTGCTTACGATGGCCTGACCGAATCCTATCGCGTCATCGGCGGCAAGGAAGCGGCTACTGAATATAATCCAAAGGGCCGGGTGCGCGCGGTGATCCAACCCAAACGGCGCGGCGCGGTTTCGGCGCCCGCCGACGGCGGCCTACCGCTGAAACCGGCGGAGGGTGTCGGCCAGGTGCAGTAAAGACACTGCCGTTTCGCCCAACCCCCTATCCCCTTACGCCTCACACCTCACGCACACACAATGAGCACGCTTGAAGTTTTTAGTCTACGCAAACGCTATAAATCACGTGTTGTCGTCAAAGACGTCTCGCTGACGGTTAACAGCGGCGATGTGGTCGGGCTGCTTGGCCCCAACGGCGCGGGCAAAACCACCAGTTTCTACATGATGGTCGGACTGACCACGCTGGATGCCGGGCGCATTATGCTTGATGGCCAGGACTTGAGTACGCTGCCAATCCATCGCCGTGCACTCCTGGGCCTAAGCTATTTGCCTCAGGAAGCCTCCATTTTCCGCAAGCTCACCGTGGCCGAAAATATTCAGGCAATCCTCGAGTTGCAGCCGATCCCCACAGCAGAAGTGATACGACGGCTGAACGAATTGCTGCATGACCTCAATATTGAACACCTGCGCGACGCGCAAGCCATGAGCTTGTCCGGTGGCGAGCGGCGCCGGGTCGAAATCGCCCGCGCCTTAGCCACCCAGCCGCGTTTCATCCTGTTGGATGAGCCCTTCGCCGGCGTCGATCCGATCGCGGTGCTGGATATTCAAAAGATCATCCGTTTCCTGTCCGAGCGCGGAATCGGGGTATTGATCACCGACCACAATGTGCGGGAAACGTTGGGGATTTGCGACCGTGCCTACATCATCAATGAAGGACTGGTACTGGCGAGCGGCAAACCGGATGAAATTGTTTATAATGAAAACGTAAGACGGGTGTATTTGGGCGAACACTTCCGCCTGTAATTTTTCCCACCGCGCGGCCGCGCTTCCGGCCAGAACACATAAAGAATGAAGCATAGCTTACAGCTCAGGCTCTCTCAGCAGCTGACCCTCACTCCCCAGTTGCAGCAATCCATCAGACTGCTGCAGTTGTCTACGCTTGAGCTGAATCAAGAGCTCGAAACCATGCTGCAAGACAATCCTTTATTGGAGCGCATCGAAGGTTCTGAGGGCGCCGAGGGCGAGGCTGACTACGGCGCGGACGAGACCGGAACCGATGCTTCCAGTGGACCCACCAGCGATTCCACCGCCGAAACGCCCACCGAAACCCGGAACGAGTCTAATGAGCCGGGCGATGCGGGCGAATCTACCCTAGATATTCAAGACTCCATGTGGGACGACGCCCCCAGCGCCTATGCCCATAGCGACGACGAAGAGCAGGATGGTCCGCAAATGGCCGCTTGTAGCGAGACGCTGCGTGAGCATTTGCTATGGCAGTTGAATTTACTCAATATCTACGATCGCGACAAAAGCATGGTGATGCTGCTGATCGACGCGCTGGATGATGACGGCTATCTGCATCAAGATCTGGCGGAACTCGCCGCCTTATTGCCGCCGGAATTAGAAGTCGATCCGGTAGAGCTGGATACAGCGCTCAAACACGTGCGCAATATGGATCCGGTGGGGGTGGGCGCGCGTTCGCTGTCTGAATGCCTGGTATTACAACTGGAAAGCCTGCCGGAAGAAACCCCCGGCCGCGCGCACGCGATTGAGATCGCACGCAACCATCTGGCGGTGATGGCCGCGCGTGATTTCACTAATCTTAAACGCCTATTGCGCTGCAACGACGCCCAACTGCGCGAGGCGCAAACCCTCATCGTCAGCTTGAATCCGCGCCCGGGCGCCGAATACGCCAGCACCGATACGCGCTACATCGTGCATGACGTCGAAGTACGCAAGGTGAAAGGGCAATGGACGGTGCGTCTCAATACCGACGCCATGCCGCGTCTGCGCATCAATCGGGTGTACGCCGATATTCTGCGTCGCAACCGCAACGCTTCTAGTAAAGAACTATCCACGCAATTACAGGAAGCGCGCTGGCTGATCAAGAACGTGCAGCAGCGCTTCGATACCATCCTGCGCGTGTCGCAAGCCATCGTCGAACGCCAGCGGCATTTCTTCGATCATGGCGATGTGGCAATGCGGCCGCTCGTGTTGCGTGAAATAGCCGAGGAAGTAGGTTTGCACGAATCCACGGTGTCGCGTGTTACCACACAAAAATACATGTTCACCCCGCGCGGCATTTACGAGTTGAAATATTTCTTCGGCAGCCATGTCGCCACCGATACCGGCGGCGCTTGCTCCGCCACCGCTATCCGCGCGCTGATCAAACAACTGATTGCGGCGGAGGATACCAAGCGGCCGCTGTCCGACAGCCATATCGCTGAAGTCCTGTCGCAGCAAGGCATCATTGTCGCCCGCCGCACCATTGCCAAATACCGGGAGGCGCTGCAAATTCCCCCGGTCAATCTTCGTAAGTCACTATGAGAAGGAGTCACAGCATGAACCTCAATATCACCGGCCATCATCTGGAAATTACCCCCGCGATTCGCGACTACGTGGGCGCCAAGTTGGAGCGCGTGACACGGCATTTCGATCATGTGATCGACGTCAACGTCATCATGTCGGTGGAAAAACTGGTGCAGAAAGTCGAAGCCAACATTCACGTCAGTGGCAAAGACATCCACGCCGAAGCGACGGATGGCGATATGTACGCCGCCATTGATCTGCTCGCCGACAAGCTCGACCGGCAAGTGCTCAA
>JADMJT010000055.1:0-4987 GCA_018781585.1 Burkholderiales bacterium | reverse complement strand
CAGGCCGCTGCGGCGGCCTTTTTTCATGAGCCTCATTTCTTCATTGTTGAAACCGGAATACGTGCTGCTCGATCTGGATGCGGGCAGCAAGGATTTGTTGTTCGGCGAAATCGCTCGGCACATCGCGCCCGCACTCCAACTCGACCCCAAGCTCGTTGAAAAAAGCCTCGTGACGCGCGAGAAGCTCGGCTCCACCGGCCTCGGCCAAGGTGTGGCAATTCCCCATGGTCGTATCAAACAACTCAAGCAGGCCGCGGGCATCTTTATTCGCACCCGTGACCCAGTGCCCTTTGGCGCACCGGATAACGAGCCAGTACGCTTATTATTCGTGCTGCTGGTGCCGGAGCACGCCACCGATCTGCATCTGCAAATCCTATCCGAACTCGCGCAACTGTTCGGCGACCGCACGCTGCGAGAGCGCCTGCTGCATACCTCTAATGCCGATGAAGCCTATCAATTGTTGACTTAAATATGCCGCAAATTACCGTACAGCGCCTGTTTGATGAAACCCGCCAAAAACTTGAGTTGGCGTGGATTGCCGGCGCGACCGGCGGTAGCAAACTACTCACCAGCGAGACGGTACAAAAACCCACGCTGGCGCTGATCGGACATCTTAATTTTGTACATCCGAATCGGGTACAAGTGCTGGGCGCAGCCGAGATGGACTATCTGCGTAGCCTAGACGAGGAAGGCCTGCAGCAAGCGATCACCCATCTGTATTCGACCGAATTGGCCGCGGTCATTATCGCCAACAGCGAAGCCATGCCGCAGGCGCTGCTCGACGCGGCGAACCGCACCGAGACCGCGCTCTTTACCTCACCCCAACCCAGCCCAAGGCTAATGCAAGTGCTGGCGCACTACTTGGCCAAAACCTTGGCCGAATTCACCACGCTGCACGGCGTATTCATGGAAGTGATGGGGATCGGCGTGTTGATCACCGGTGATGCGGCAATCGGCAAAAGCGAATTGGCGTTGGAACTCATCACACGCGGCCATCGACTGGTCGCCGATGACATCGTTGAAATCTACGAAATCTCGCCTGATACCCTGGAGGGACGCTGCCCATCGCTGTTGCAGGACTTCATCGAAGTGCGCGGCTTGGGCATTCTCAACATCCGTGCCTTGTATGGCGAGGTGGCGGTGAAACCCAAAAAAACTTTGCGCTTCATCGTTCATCTGGAAAAACCCGCCGATATCACCAAGGCCAATTACGACCGCCTGCAAATGCAGCAAGACACGCAAGAAATCTTGGGCGTGAATATTCCCAAAGCACGGCTACCGGTCGCCGCCGGCCGCAATATCGCGGTGTTGGTGGAAGTTGCGGTGCGCAGCCATATTCTGCATTTACGTGGCATCAGCAGCACCCAACAATTCATCGAACGCCACGAGCAATTTCTTAAAGCCCGGCAGGATACGGACGCCCAATCCTAAAACCGGTTTATTTAACACCGGCACGGTAACCGGCGCTATTGCGCAGCACGCGGTCTCGGGTAAACTAAGTCCTGCATCCTGACCGCTGAAACCCGACGCCTATGCAAGTCATCCTCATCACCGGACTCTCCGGCTCCGGTAAAAGCATCGCGCTCAATGTCCTGGAGGACAACGGCTATTATTGCGTGGACAATTTGCCGGTAGAAATGCTGCCACAGTTAATTGAACTATTGCAGGAGGAAGGAAGCGATCTCGTAGCAGTCAGCATCGATGCACGTAGCGGCGAGACGCTGAATCAGTTACCGCAGCATATCAACACGCTCAAGCATGAAGGCATCGATCTGCGCGCCATGTTTCTCGAGGCCAACACCGAAACCCTGGTCAAGCGCTATAGCGAAACCCGGCGCCGGCATCCGCTGTCTGACGGCCAACAGACCATCTACGAATGCATCGAAACGGAACGCGAATTGCTCGGCAAGATTGCCGAATATGGGCATCGCATGGATACCAGCGATCTCTCGCCTAATGCCCTACGCGGCTGGGTCAAGGATTTCCTCGGCCTCGACCGCTCACGCATCACGCTGCTATTCGAGTCGTTCGGCTTCAAACATGGCCTGCCGCTCGATGCGGATTTTGTGTTCGATGTACGCTGCCTGCCCAACCCCTTCTACGATCCAAAGCTGCGGCCGTTCACCGGCAAAGATCAAGCGGTGGTGGATTTCATCGAAAGCCAGGAAGACGCGATCGCCATGCTGGCAGATATCCGCTATTACGTTGAAAAATGGCTACCGTGTTTCATCCGCGACAACCGCGCCTACCTCACTGTCGCCATTGGCTGCACCGGTGGGCAGCACCGCTCGGTGTATTTTGCCGAACAGCTGGCGGAGCGATTCCGCAGTGAATATCAGGTCCTGGTGCGGCACCGCGGGTTGTCGGTTTGAATCCCCTCCTTTATTTTCGTGCCGGTGATTGGTTCGCAATCCTGCTCGGCATCTTTTTCACCGCTTGGCTCGCCGCAAGCTTTTGGCCGGGCGGCGCGGCACAAAAAGTGATTATTCGCGCCGGGGGCCAGCTATTCACCGAAACCCGCCTGGATCAAGCTCAGCGCATCCTTGTACCTGGCCCACTCGGCGTCAGCCTCATCGAGATAGCGCATGGCCGGGCACGCGTCGCCGCAGATCCGAGTCCACGCCAACTTTGCGTGAAGCAAGGCTGGCTCTCGCGGGCAGGCGATGCGGCCTTGTGCCTGCCGAATCAAATCAGCGTGGAATTAGTGGGTGCAACGCGGCGGTTTGATTCCTTGAACTATTGAAATTGCCCCCCTGCTTAATTAATGAAGATTCAACTCCCCACCACCCCAGACGATCACCGCATTGCCAAGCTTGCAGCAGCGGCGATCGGCCTCACGCTGACGGAAGCGGCGCTGCCCTCGCCTATCCCCGGCGTAAAACCGGGTTTGGCGAATATCGTCACGCTGGCCGTGCTGTCGCGCTTTGGGCTACGCGCCGCGATCTGGGTGGGTTTGTTGCGCGTGGTGGCGGGCAGCTTATTGATGGGCACCTTTCTCTCCCCCACTTTTTTCTTGAGCTTCACCGGCGCGATTACCAGCCTCGCCGCGCTGGCTGCCGCACACACGTTGCCCGCACGTTTCTTCGGGCCAGTCACGCATAGTGTGTTCGCCGCTTTTGCGCATCTTGGCGGCCAGCTCGCGCTCGTCTATTTCTGGCTGATTCCGCATGCGGGCGTGGCTTATTTGCTGCCCTTGTTTGCCGGCGCGGCCTTACTATTCGGCACGGTGAATGGGGTGGTGGCGGCGTTTCTCTTGACGCGTTTGCCTGACACCTCCTCCCCGCTCGCATGCGCCGATCGCTGACCTTGCTTGCCTTGCTGCTGGCCGCCCCGTGCGCTTTTGCCGCGGATTGGCTCAAACTCGAACTGCCGAATACCGAGGATCAATATTTCTACGACCGCAGCAAGCTGGTGGTGCAAGGCAGCGAAGTCACTTATTGGAAAAAAGTGCTGTTCAAGCAGCCACAAACGGTGAAGGCCAAACTCGCCCAAAGCGCCCTGATGCGCGAGCGCATCGATTGCAAGGAACACACGCTCAGGCTTTTGAGCTATCTCTACCACGACGCGCAGGGCGCGGTCATCGAATACGTAGCAGAGGGCGAGAAAGAGGGGGCGCCCATTATTCCCGAAACCGTGGGGGATTGGTTCGAGC
The DNA here is from genome assembly GCA_018781585.1 of Burkholderiales bacterium. Taxonomy (GTDB): domain Bacteria; phylum Pseudomonadota; class Gammaproteobacteria; order Burkholderiales; family Thiobacteraceae; genus RBG-16-58-11. The sequence continues at coordinate 1,335 of JADMJT010000055.1, read as the reverse complement.
AAGCGCTCTGCGCTGTGGCGGCTAAAGAATCCGATGGCGGCCACCTAAAAAACCCGCCTAAAATGGATGGCCATGCCCTTTGAGAAAACCATCACCGTTGCAATCACCGGCGCATCCGGCATGCCCTATGCACTGCGCTTGATCGAATGTTTGCTCGCGGCGAATTGCCGGGTCTATGTCGCGGCATCACAAGTCGCTGCCATCGTGGCCAAACAAGAGATGGATTTAACGCTACCGGCACGCGCGCAGGAGCTGCAAGACTTCTTGAATCAACGCTTCAAGACGACGGCGGATCAACTCCAAGTATTTGGACGCGAGGAGTGGTTTGCCCCCATCGCCTCCGGCTCCAACCCGCCCGATGCAATGGTGGTGTGCCCCTGCACCATGGGCACACTGGCAGCAATTGCGGCAGGACTCGCCGATAAGCTGATCGAACGTGCCGCCGACGTGGTGATTAAAGAGGGCCGCAAACTGATTTTAGTCCCGCGCGAAACGCCCTTTTCCGCGATTCACCTTGAAAATATGCTCAAGTTGGCGCGTTTGGGTGTCGTTATTCTTCCGGCCAATCCCGGCTTTTATCACCATCCGCAATCGGTGCAGGATCTCGTGGACTTTGTCGTAGCCCGCGTACTCGACCAGCTTGCGGTACCCCACCAACTACTGCCACGGTGGGGCGAATCAGAGTCCTGACATGTTGCCAAAAAAGTGGAAAGACAAATTATCCGACCTGCTCGTCCCGGGCGCTGAGATGAGGCCAATCGAACTCCCCCTCTTTCCGCTCACCACCGTACTCTTTCCTGGCGGCGTGCTGCCGCTGAAAATTTTTGAGCAGCGCTATATGGATATGACCAAACGCTGCCTACAAGACGACAGCCAATTCGGTGTGTGCCTGATTAAAGAAGGGGCGGAGGTGGGTGCGGTGGCCGTGCCGCACACCATCGGCACATTGGCGCGTATCGCGAATTGGGATATGCCGCAACTGGGCGTGTTGAACGTGCGTGCGATCGGCGTACAGCGCTTTCAAGTATTGGATTACAAAACACAAGAAGATGGATTGTTGCTGGCGCAAGCGATCAGGCTGCCGCTCGAACCCACCACCCCGTTGCCGCCGGAACATGCGGCTTGCGCGGCCGTGTTGAAACACATCATCGCGCATGTGGGCGAAGAAAAATTCGAGCCGCCGTTTGATTTCGATGATGGTGTCTGGACCAGCTATCGTCTCGCCGAGATCATGCCGATCAAAGCGACGGCCAAACAAGATATGCTGGAAATGAACGACACCCTGATCCGGCTCGATGTGCTGCATAAGTTTCTGGCGCAGCAAGGGTTGGCGAC
>JADMJT010000121.1 GCA_018781585.1 Burkholderiales bacterium | reverse complement strand
AAAATATCGGCAAGGCTCAGCTGATCTTGGTAAGTCTCCAAATCGGCAAAGCGCGGATCGACCAGACAAATCACATTGCGCAATTCGAGCGCACTGGCCAAGTCCTCGCTGCGCAGCACATCGATCACGCCTGCTGGGTGCCCCAAGCCAGTTGGTTCGATCAACAAACGTTCTGGTCGTACTTCTCGAATCAGCTTAGTCAGCGCCACGCGTAGCGGCAATTGCGCAGTGCAGCAAATACAACCGCCCGGCACTTCACGCACTGCGACGCCATCTTGGGTCAAGGTCGCGCCATCGATGCCCACTTGCCCAAACTCATTCACCAGCACCGCCCAACGGCTGCCCGCAGACCGCTGGGCGAGCAGATCGAGAATCGCGGTGGTTTTACCGACACCTAAAAAACCGGTGATGAGATTGACGGGGGTTTTCACGAATGGGCGTTTGGAACTACTTCTATAAGGTTAACGCTTCTTCGCCCGTATTGCCGCCGCCCGATTTTCCAAAGGCTTTGCCTCTGTTTCACGCTGCGTTTTTCGATACAGATCAGCTAAATTTGAAAGCGCTGTCGCCACATTGAGATGATTAGCACCGAGCGCTTTTTCCCAAATCACTAACGCCCGCCGCTGAAGCGGCTCCGCTGCTTCGTATTTACCTTGGCTTTTGTAAACCAAAGCTAGGTTGTTGAGGTCAGTGGCAAGATCCGGGTGATGCGGTCCAAGCGCTGCTTCATCGATTATTAGCGCCCGTTGGTAGAGCGGTTCAGCCCGATCGTATTGGCCGCGTACTCGGTACAGGCCCGCTTGGTTATTTAGGCTAGTGGCGACATCGGGGTGATGCGGGCCGAGTGCTTTTTCTCTAATGATTAGTGCGCGTTGGAGTAGTGGCTCGGCTTGGTCGTACTGCTTTTGTGCAAAGTACACACCTGCGAGGGTATTCAAACTTTCGGCGACATCGGGGTGTTCGGGTCCAAGCACCTTCTCCCGAATCGCCAGGGCGCGTTGAATAAACGCTTGGGCTTGCGCATATTGGCCTTGCGCACGATGCAACTCTGCCAATGTATTCATACTCGCCGCGACTTGCAGATCATTCGATCCGTAAGCGAGTTTGGCTTTTTTTAAGGCTTGCGTCGCCACTTTTGTCGCACGCGCATAATTGCCTTGTTTGTATAGCGTAACGACTTCTTGATTGAGCTTATCCAGCTCGGTGTCCGCATGGGCGTTGCCGCAGAGCGTCAAAACGGTCAGGACAAACGCAAGACGAGCTATTTTCATAAGCACCTCAAGGTGGAAAATGGGGAAAAGTTCGCTATAGTGCGGACTTTATCCGAAATCGCCACGGTACGTCTGTAGCGCCGGCATCCTGCTTGCATGCCGGCAGGATGCCGGCGCTACCAAAACTATGCACATTCACATTTTAGGTATTTGCGGCACCTTCATGGGCGGCATTGCGGTTTTGGCGCAGCAAGCGGGGCACACGGTCACCGGCTGCGATGCGAACGTTTATCCGCCGATGAGCACGCAACTCGAAGCGCAGGGGGTGCGGCTGATTGAGGGCTTCGACCCGGATCAACTCGCGCTCAAACCGGATATCTTCGTCATCGGCAATGTGGTCTCGCGCGGCAATCCACTGATGGAAGAAATTCTCAATCGTGGCTTGCCCTACATCTCCGGCCCACAGTGGCTCTTGGAAAATATTCTGCACGATAAGTGGACACTGGCGGTTGCCGGTACGCATGGCAAGACCACGACCAGCGCCATGCTGGCATGGATACTCGAATACGCGAAACTCAATCCCGGTTTCTTGGTGGGTGGCGTGCCCGAAAATTTTGGCCTCTCGGCGCGGCTGACGGAGTTGCCATTTTTTGTGGTGGAAGCGGATGAGTACGACACGGCGTTTTTTGATAAGCGCTCAAAGTTCGTTCACTACCGCCCGCGCACGCTGATTATCAATAATCTGGAATTCGATCACGCGGATATTTTTGCCGACCTCACTGCCATCGAAACGCAGTTTCATCATTGTGTGCGCACCGTACCCGGCAATGGGCTGATTCTCGCTAATGGCGAAGAAGAAAGTGTCGCCCGTGTATTGGCGCGCGGCTGTTGGACGCCGGTGGAATCCGTGAGCAGCACGGCCGGTTGGCACGCAGGCGAGATCGATGCCGCGGGCAGTTTCGATGTCATGCTCAAAAATGAGCGCCTGGGCCGCGTGCAATGGGAGTTACTGGGTAAGCATAATCGCCACAATGCGCTGGCCGCCATCGGCGCGGCGCGCCATGTGGGCGTGCCACCCGCGCAGGCAATTGAAGCGCTGGCGCAATTCAAAAATGTAAAACGCCGCATGGAAATACGCGGCGTGGTGAATCAGATCACTGTGTACGACGACTTCGCCCACCACCCCACCGCAATAGCCACCACCCTCGCTGGGCTGCGCGCTAAAGTTGGCGGCGCACGCATCTTGGCGGTGTTAGAGCCGCGCTCCAATACCATGAAGCTCGGCGCAATGAAGGATCAATTACCCACCAGCCTCGCTGCTGCCGACCTGGTGTTTTGCTACGGCGCGAATCTGGGTTGGGACGCCGCCGCCGCACTCGCGCCGCTGGGTGCGAAAGCCGAGACGCATGATGATATGGAAAAACTCATCCAAGCGATTACCCGACAATCACGCACTGGCGATCATATTCTGATTATGAGTAATGGCGGCTTTGGCGGGATTCATCAAAAGCTATTGGATCGACTGGCGTAGTCACTTCTCATTTTTGCCGGCAGGATGCCGGCGCTACTTTTTTGAGGCACAGGAATTCTATTTTGCTTAACGCTATACGCCCATCATGAACGACCAACACGACCTCGACCTCATGGTGGTGTCACGCTTCCCGATCATTCTGATCGAGAGCCATGAAGAAGCGCGGGTCTTGGAGCTGTTGGAACGCGTGTGCAATTTACGCAATCTCGCCATGTTTACCTGGAATGTCAGCGATGGCCTGCAACGCAATGGCCGTGCGGATCGCGTCCCGGAAACCAAAAATCCGGATGCGGTGTTGCGTCACACCGAGGCGACGCCGCAGAACGGTGTGTATGTCTTGCTGGATTTTCATCCCTATTTGCAAGACCCGGTGAATGTGCGGCTCCTGAAAAACATCGCGCAGAATTATCACAAGACCGAGCGCACGCTGATTTTCGTGAGCCATCAAATCACTCTGCCGCGCGAGCTGGAGCGCTTGGCGGCGCGCTTTGAGCTCTCGATCCCGGATCAAACGGGCATACGCGCGATTCTCAAAGAAGAAATCGCCGCATGGGAACGTTTTAATGAGCCGGTGCGCGGCCAGCAAGAATCCGTGGATACCTTGGTACAACATCTGATTGGTCTCACCGGCGAGGACGCGCGGCGCATGATTCGGCTCTCGCTGCGCGACGATGGCAAAATCACGCAAGCCGATATTCCGCGCGTGTTGAAAGCCAAACATGATTTATTCAGCCAGGGCGGCGTGATGAATCTGGAGCTGGATACGGCGCAATTTTCTGACGTGGCGGGGCTGAATAATCTCAAGCGCTGGTTGAATCAGCGCCGCCCGGCGTTTTTAGGCGCGCCCGAAGCGGCGGGTTTGGATGTGCCAAAAGGCATCATGCTGCTCGGCGTACAAGGCTGCGGTAAGAGTCTCGCCGCCAAAGCGGTCGCGGGTGCGTGGAATGTGCCGCTGCTGCATTTGGATTTCGGCGGCTTGTACAATAAATTTATCGGCGAGACCGAACGCAATTTGCGTGAGGCCTTAAAAACCGCCGATGCCATGTCGCCCTGTATTTTGTGGATCGATGAAATCGAAAAATCGCTGTCCAGCGACAACGCCGATTCCGATGGCGGCGCATCGCAGCGACTCTTGGGCAGCTTGCTCACTTGGATGGCGGAGCGAAAGTCGCGCGTGTTTATTGTCGCTACCGCCAACGATATCCAAGCGCTGCCGCCCGAGCTCGTGCGCAAGGGGCGCTTGGATGAGATTTTCTTTGTGGATCTGCCCGATGCTGCGACGCGCGCGGACATCCTGCGTATTCACCTCACACGGCGCAAGCAAGACCCAGCACTTTTCGATCTCGCCGCACTGGCGGCGCATTGCGCGGATTTTTCCGGGGCGGAAGTCGAGCAAGCGGTCGTCGCCGCGCTATACGAAGCCGTCGCGGAAAAGCTACCCCTCTCCGATGCGCTACTCACCGCCGAAATGCAACGCACCCGCCCGCTCTCGGTGGTAATGGGCGAAAAGCTGCAAGCTTTGCGCGCGTGGGCCGCGGATCGCACGGTGATGGCCAACTAGCTACCCGCTCATCAGCGCGTCCTCCGCGTCGGAGTATAATCCCGCCCGTTTACGTATTTTGAACCGCGCGCCTCCTCGCGCTAAATTTACTTCTTATCTAACTCATTGAATGCCCATCAAAAAACCCGCCGCTTATAGCGAATCCTCGATCCGCGTGCTGAAAGGCCTGGAGCCGGTCAAACAGCGCCCCGGCATGTACACCCGCACGGAAAACCCGCTGCACATCATTCAGGAAGTGATCGACAACGCCTCGGACGAGGCGCTGGGTGGGCATTGCCAGCACATCATTGTCACGCTGAATACCGATGGCAGCATCAGCGTAGAAGACGATGGGCGCGGCATCCCGGTCGGTATGCACCCGGAAGAAAAAGTGCCCACGGTGGAAATCGTGTTCACACGTTTGCATGCGGGGGGCAAATTTGAGAAAGGTTCCAGCGGCGCCTATGCCTTCTCCGGCGGCCTACATGGCGTGGGTGTGTCGGTCACCAACGCGCTCTCTACACGGCTCGAAGTCATGGTGTGGCGCGAAGGCAGGGTCCACAGCCTGGCATTTGGCAATGGCGAGGTGATTGAAAAACTCAAATCGCGGGTGATTGCGCGCGATGAAAAAAAATCCGGCACCCGCGTCACCGCTTGGCCGAATCCGAAATATTTCGATTCCCCCGCGATATCGCAACCCGATTTGCAGCGCTTGCTGCGCTCCAAAGCGGTGTTGTTGCCTGGCGTCAAAGTCACGCTGACGATCGCCAAGACCGGCGATACCCAAACCTGGCAATACGACCAAGGCTTGCGTGGCTATCTGATTGAAACCCTGGCGCAGGCTTCCAATACCGACCCGCTGATTCCATTGTTCGAAGGCGAGCAATACGCCAACACGGATGCCGAAGGCTTTGCCGAGGGCGAAGGCGCAGCATGGGTGGTGGCGTGGACCGAGGATGGCAATGTGGTGCGCGAATCCTATGTGAATCTGATCCCCACCCCCGCCGGCGGCACGCACGAATCGGGCTTGCGCGAGGGCTTGTTCGGCGCAGTGAAGAGCTTTGTCGAGATGCATTCCTTGCTGCCCAAGGGGGTGAAATTATTGCCGGAGGATGTGTTTGCGCGCGTGTCTTTTGTGCTCTCCGCGAAGGTGCTGGACCCGCAGTTCCAGGGGCAGATCAAAGAGCGCTTGAATTCGCGCGACGCCGTGCGCTTGGTTTCTACTTACACCAAACCGGCGTTGGAGCTATGGCTCAATCACCATGTCGATTATGGTAAGAAGCTGGCGGAGTTGGTCATCAAGCAAGCGCAGTCGCGGCTGCGCTCAGCACAAAAAGTGGAGAAGAAAAAATCCTCCGGTGTCGCCGTGTTGCCGGGAAAATTAACCGACTGCGAATCCAAGGACGTCACCCGCAACGAATTATTTTTAGTCGAAGGCGACTCCGCCGGCGGCTCGGCCAAAATGGGGCGCGACAAAGAGTTCCAAGCGATCTTGCCCTTGCGCGGCAAGGTTTTAAATTCCTGGGAAACCGAACCCGACCGCCTATTCGCCAACAACGAAATTCACGACATGGCCGTCGCCATCGGCGTTGATCCGCATAGCGCCAAAGACACGCCAGATTTAAGCGGGCTGCGCTATGGGCGGATATGCATTCTGTCCGACGCCGACGTCGACGGCTCGCATATCCAGGTATTGCTACTAACGTTGTTCTTCAAACATTTCCCGAAGCTAATCGAGTCGGGCCATATTTGCATCGCGCGCCCGCCGCTGTACCGCGTCGACGCCCCCGCACGCGGCAAAAAACCGCAACAAAAAATCTATGCGCTGGATGATGGCGAACTGGAAGCCATCGAAGATAAATTGCGCAAAGATGGCGTGAAAGACAACGCCTGGAGCATCTCGCGTTTCAAAGGCTTAGGCGAAATGAATGCCGAGCAACTCTGGGAAACCACGCTTAACCCCGACACGCGACGCCTGCTGCCCATAGCGCTGGGCGAATTCGACGCCGCCGCCTCCACCACGCGTTTCAATATGCTCATGGGCAAGGGCGAAGCCGCCGCGCGCCGGGCGTGGATTGAAGAGCATGGGAATGAGGCTGAGGCGGATATTTGATGTTGGCTGTTAAATCCCCCCTAACCCCCCCTTTTTCAAAGGGGGCTCCGATACCTCAGTGAAAAAGGAGCTCACTCCAATCCTTTTTGAGCACGGGTTCCCCCCTTTGAAAAAGGGGGGTTAGGGGGGATTTACCAGGTTCGATAACTTTTCATTTTGTAATCCACACTAAGATTTTCTCTATGACCGAACAAGGCAATCTCTTCTCAGAAATCCCCCCCGAAGACGGCGAATCGCTGACCCTAGCCCTCTTCGCCGAACGCGCCTATCTCGAATACGCCATTTCCGTGGTCAAAGGCCGCGCGCTGCCGGATGTGTGCGACGGCCAAAAGCCGGTGCAGCGCCGTATCTTGTACGCGATGAATGAGCTGGGCTTGAATGCGTCAGCCAAGCCGCGCAAATCGGCGGCGGTGGTGGGCGATGTGCTGGGTAAATTGCATCCGCATGGCGATCAATCGGTGTATGACGCGCTGGTGCGCATGGCGCAGGATTTTTCGCTGCGCTATCCCTTGATCGATGGTCAGGGTAATTTCGGTTCGCGCGACGGCGATGGCGCGGCGGCCATGCGTTACACCGAGGCACGACTAACGCCGATTGCGAAACTGCTGCTGGATGAAATCAATCTCGGTACAGTCGATTTCCAACCCAACTACGATGGCTCGACCGAAGAGCCGAAGCTGCTGCCAGGGCGCTTGCCCTTTGTGCTACTGAATGGCGCATCGGGCATCGCGGTGGGCATGGCGACCGAAATCCCCTCGCACAATTTGCGCGAAATCGCCAAGGCCGCCGTAGCTTTGATCCGCAACCCCAAGCTCACGCATGCTGAGTTAATGCAATTTATCCCCGGCCCGGATTTCCCCGGCGGCGGGCAGATCATTACAGCAGCAGATGCGATTGAAGAGATTTACGCCATGGGCCGCGGCAGCGTGAAAGTGCGCGCCCGCTGGAAGATCGAAGACTTGGCGCGCGGCCAGTGGCAAGCGGTGGTGACCGAGTTGCCGCATGGCGCCTCGTCGCAAAAAGTGCTGGAAGAGATCGAAGATCTCACCAATCCGAAAATCAAACTCGGTAAAAAATCTCTCTCGACAGACCAACTCGGCCTCAAGCAATCCATGCTCGCGGTACTCGACGCGGTGCGCGATGAGTCTGGCCGCGAAGCGCCAGTGCGCTTGGTGTTTGAGCCAAAAACCAAGAACCAAGACCAAACCGAATTCATGAACATGCTGCTGGCGCATACCTCGCTCGAGACCAGCGTATCGGTCAATCTGGTGATGATCGGCGGCGATGGCCGTCCACGCCAGAAAACCTTGGGCGACATCCTGCGCGAGTGGATCGCTTTCCGCTTTGAAACCGTTACCCGCCGCGCGCAATTCCGCCTGCAAAAAGTCGACGACCGGATTCATATTCTCGAAGGCCGCGAGTCGGTGCTGCTCAATATCGAGAAGGTGATCAAAACCATCCGCGAAGCGGATGAGCCGAAACCGGCTTTGATCGCAGCCTTCAAACTCTCGGATCGCCAAGCGGAAGACATTCTGGAAATCCGCTTGCGCCAGTTGGCGCGCTTGGAAGCGATCAAGATTCAACAAGAGTTGTCTGAATTGCGTGCAGAAAAAACCACCCTGCACGATCTCTTGAACAACCCCGCCTCGATGAAAAAACTCATCATCAAAGAAATCGAAGCCGACGAGAAACAATACGGCGACCCGCGCCGCACGCTGATCCAAGCCGCTGAAAAGGCCGTGATCGAACAAAAAATCATCGACGAACCGGTCACCGTCGTCATCTCGCAAAAAGGCTGGGTACGCAGTCGCACTGGCCACGGTCACGATGCAGCGCAATTCACCTTCAAGGCAGGCGATGCTTTATACGGCGCGTTCGAATGCCGCAGCGTGGATAACCTGCTCGCCATCGGCTCCAATGGCCGCATCTATTCGGTGAACGTAGGCGCGCTGCCCAGCGCGCGCGGCGATGGCGTGCCGATCACGACCCTGATCGATCTGGCAAGCGGCACGCGCATCCTGCATTACTTCGCCGGCACGGCGGATACGACTTTGCTGCTGGCCTCGACAGCCGGCTACGGCTTTACCGCCAAGGCCGGCGACATGGTGAGCCGCATCAAAGCGGGCAAAGCCTTCATGACGTTAGACGAAGCCGACGAACCCCTCGCACCACGCATCGTATTCGACAATACAAACGCCATCGCCTGCCTATCCGAAAAAGGCCGCTTGTTGGTATTCGGTCTGGATGAAATTAAAACCCTGTCTGGCGGTGGACGAGGCGTGATCCTGATGGATTTAGACAAGAATGAAAAACTGCTGGCCACGCAAACCCTCAGCAAACGCGGCGTCATCGTCACGGGTGCAGGGCGAGGCGGGAAAGTTCAAGAAGTGTTGCTCTCGGCCTCAGGCTTGGCTGCGCATGTGGGTAAGCGGGCACGTAAAGGGAAAGCGCTGGAAGCGAAGATCAAGCCGAGCGCGTTGACGAGGGTGGAGTAGCACCTCTGCAAACTGCGAATTCCACTTCAAAGCTCACCGCTGAATGGCTAGGTTGGCTACCCCAACCAGCTCCACCCCGTCCCAAAACTTGAAATAACTTGATTTCCGGGCGCTCGACGCAGATAATGCGGGCGCTATGCAAAAAGCCATCCACAATGAAACATTACGCGCCGCACTAGCTGAACGCGGGTGGACGCAAACGCAGTTGGCGAAAGCAGTGGGGGTTACCTCACAGTCAGTCACCAACTGGTTAAAGGGTAGTGATTTCCCCCGCCCGGCCACACTGCTCAAGCTGGCCACCACACTCAAACTAAGTTTTGATCAACTGGTGCAACAACCCATCGAAGGCCAACCTGTGGTGGCTTTCCGCAAAAGGGCCGGCACCAAAACCACCGACGAACATCTTGTCAAAGCGCGCGCCATGGGCATGCTGCTCAAGCCGCTGGTGGCGTTTTTGCCCGAAGTGAGAGCGTTGCGCACGCTCATCACCTCGCCCTCAATCGACTATGAGCGGCTGCAAGTCGCGGCCTCGCAAGCCCGCGCCAAACTTGGCCTGGGTGACCTTGCCGCGCTGGCCTATGAGCAATTGATAGCCGAGTTCAAGACCAATGGCGCGGTGCTGGTGCCGGTGCTGTGGGGCCAAAAACTGCGCCACGAAAATGCGCTGCACATTCTTCTGCCGCAGGAAGATGTAACCTTCATTTTCCTCAACCTCGATACCCGGCTTGAAGATTTCAAATTCTGGATGGCGCACGAACTGGCGCATGTCTACACGCCCCAACTAGCGGGCACGGTGGAGGGCGAAGATTTTGCCGATGCATTTGCCGGCGCATTGCTGTTTCCGCAAGCGTGCGCTGAAGCCGCCTATCGCGACGCCATGCGCGCGACGGCCCCTAAAGAAGTGAGCATCTTGCAGCGTCACGCAGCCAAGCACCAGATATCGCTGAACACGGTGTATCAGCAAGTTAAGCGCTACGCACACGCCAGCGGTTTAGCCCCCTTGCGCACACCTGAAAAAACCATGCATGCCGTACGCAATAGTGGCGCCGCGCAACTGATCAGTCAGAATCTATTTGATCCCTTGCCGCCCCAGCCTGCGCAGTACATTGCGGCCTGTGAAAACATTTTTCAAACCCCCTTCTTCCAGACCCTGAAGCGCATGATTCACGAAAACGGCACTGGCGCTTCGTATGTGCAGCAGGTGCTCGATATGTCCGTGCAAGACGCCATGGCCCTGCATGAGGAACTGCGCGTGTGACGCTGGTTTTGCTCGATACCAATGCCTACCTAAGGCTGGCAAAACGCATCAAGCCAATGTTGGGCGTCAAGTTCGGGCAAAAAGACTATGTGCTCACCATCCTCAAAGACGTCGAGGACGAAGTCCACCGTAGCGCCAGATTAAAGTTCCATTTCCCCTGGTTCAGCAACCCGGAACTGGCGGCCGAACGCTTTGCACAGAGCATCAAACTCAGCCGCGACGAGCAGGAAGAATTGAAAGCCGCTACCAGCGTGTTGCGTGGCACCGTACTGACCAATGCCACCAGCTATACCAGCCTCGGCCGGTCACCGCCTTCGCCCACGGATTGCCGCGTGCTGGCCTTTGGCCAGATTCGCACTGCCATTGTCGTCACCGACGATCTGGGCATGCACCAACTGGCCAAGGACTTCGAGATCGCCGTGTGGCACGGGCATGAACTGCTGAAGAAAATGCTCACCGCCAAGGTTGTCAACGCGGAACTGGTGCGCGAGATATTCGAAGCGTTGGAAGCCAACAATGACCTTCCACTTACCTGGCGGCACAGCCGCCATACCGCGTTTGCCAAACTGTTTGGGCCGCCGCCCAAGATATGAACCAAGCCCTGGGGCCAAGCGGGGCCACTGGACTGACTTCAAATATCAACCAGCCGCGTTACGGCGCCGTCAAGCGCTTGAGAGCAAATTCCTTCGGAAACTCCAGCTTGCCGTTGATGCTCACGATATTGTCGGCCATCCGCGTGTTGATTTCGGCCAGCGACGCTTGGCGTTCCGCCAAATAAATTTCCGCCAGCCAGGCGTAGTCCTTCAGATTGGCTTGCAGGCTCAGGCGATTGGGGTAAGGCGTGGTGGCCGTGAACACCAAGGGCTGCATCGCATCGCACT
>JADMJT010000123.1 GCA_018781585.1 Burkholderiales bacterium | reverse complement strand
TCGCAGCGCTGAAAGCATTGGCAAAAGCCCGATAAAATTGCTAAGCTTCATCAACTTAGGCGTCCCCCAAATACATGCGCCGATTTTTCATCCTCAGCTGTTTTACCTTTCTCCTGTCTGCTGGCACACAGGGTCTGGCCGCGTCACCCCCGCCCGCCGAGCCTGATCCCTTCGCCCTCGTCCAAATTCCAATCCTTACCGTTACGCAAAAACAGAACATTCGTGTCGTGTACGACATCAAAGATGATGTCTGGGATGCCGGTATCGGCAAGGGCCTGTATTACGCGCGCGGCCTGCTGGAAGCCTACAAATCCCAAGGCGTGTCCGAGAAAAATATCAAAATCAGCGTGGTGCTGCACGGTCCGACGGTGTACTGGCTGCTGAAAGAAGACGTATACCGCCAGTTCAAGCGCGACGAGTTCGATTTCAATCCGCATGATCGGGTGCTGCATGAATTGCTCGCGCATGGCGTGAGCGTGGAAGTATGCAACCTCACGCTGCGCGGCAAGGGTTGGACGGCTGACGATTTGATGCCGGGGGTAAAGTTGGTGCATGACGCCTACACCCGTCTCATCGATTTACAACAACTGGGCTACGCCTACATTCGCTTTTAAGCTGAGGAGGGAATCAAGATGGAACTGCAAGGTACATTGCAAATGACTGCCGGCGGCATCACACTCGACAACTACATGCTGCTGCTGCTTGCGGTGATGGTCATCGCGGGTATTCTGGGCGGCTTGGCGAATTACTTCATGAGCGAGAAAGGCGGCGCCACAGGCAAGGAAATGACCAAATATGCCTTGCTGGGCATCGTTGCCGCACTCACCGTGCCGCTGTTTTTGTATATGATTTCGAGCGATCTGCTCTCGGTGGCAAAATCGCGGCCGATTGATTTGTTCGTTTTTGCCGGGTTCTGTTTGGTGTTCGTTTTATTCTCGCGTCTTTTTTTAGAAAGTGCGGCAGCAAAACTGATACAACAAACCGGGCAATTGCGCCGCCCAGAGTAAGCTGCGCATTCATCAAGAGGGGGGGATATGGAAAACGTCGCTACCAATACCACACTGTTCGACAACTATATGCTGACAATCCTCAGCATCATGATGGCCATGGGCCTGCTCGCGGGCATCGCTAACTTTTTTTTAAGCGGCGCCGAGGACAAGACCTCGGTGCGAAAACTAGTCAAATTCGTCGTATTAGGCATTGTGGTCGCGCTCACCGTGCCCTTATTCCTCAATATGGCATCGAGCAACCTGATCGAGTTTGGTCGCACCCGGCCTAATGCACTGTTTGTTTTCGCGGGTTTTTGCCTCATTTATGTGCTGCTGTCTCGGTTTATTTTCGAAAGCGTTGCACATAAATTGATGCGATTAAGGCAGAAGCAGCCCGAAGGCCCAGCGATCAGCACGCCGCGCTCACCCGAGGATTTCTTCCGCGCCGGCCTTTCCGGCACCGATCTCGAAATCATGCGCGCGGTGTCGCAGGGCGGTTCGGTGTATGAAAATCTTTCCGGCTTGGCCAGTGAGATCATTCCCTCCAAGGAATTCGTGAACGACCGGCTGGTGCTGCTGCGCCAATTGGGGCTATTGGAGTTGCGCGCCAATGAGAAGAATATTTTGCACATGTGCTTGTCGTCGGCTGGCTCGCAGTTGTTGTCCGAAGTCAGCAACGGCGGACACGCTTAACTCAATACGTATCGTAAGCTCATGGAAACCTTAAAAAACGATTTAGAACAACAGCTCCACGCCGCGCAACTGGGCGAGACACCGAGCGAGGTCTTCATGAAGCAATTACTGGCATCGCAGGTGTTCATGCCGGTCAAAGACGAGGGCGCAGAAGGTGGCATTCAGCGCTCTACCCACGCCCAGCCGCTGGTGGTGCAGGAGGATGACGGTACAAGCGCACTGGTGTTGTTCACCAGCCCGGAACGCGCCAAGCCCTTCCTCGAACACTATCCGGAATTTAAAGGCGGGTTGCTAACCGATTTCACCTGGGTGTTGGAAAAAATGGATGCGGGCTTCGGCATCATGATCAATCCTGGCGACGAGTTGGGCATCGATATGGAACCGGAGTTGGTGCAGCAACTGGCCGAGAGCGCGGCGCGGCCGAATTAAACCTCCCTCTACCGCAGTGCTGCTAGCGCTCGGCAGCACAAACATCACATGCCGGGCAACATCCCCTTCATACCACGCATCATTTTGCCCATTCCACCCTTCGAGAAAGTTTTCATCATTTTCTGCATTTGCTCGAATTGAGTCAGCAGACGATTGATTTCCTGCACCTGCACGCCGGCGCCGGCAGCGATACGGCGCTTGCGCGAGGCTTTGAGCAGCGCGGGGTTACGCCGCTCGGCCGGGGTCATGGAATTAATGATGCCTTCCACCCGGTGCAGCGCTTTATCATCGACTTGCTTACCTTGCGCGGCCTGTGCCAGATTGCCCGGCAATTTATCCATGAGCGCGGATAAACCGCCCATTTTCTGCATTTGCTGCAATTGCGCCTTGAAGTCTTCCAGATCAAAACCTTTACCGGATTTAAGCTTCTTGGTCAGACGCGCGGTTTCTTCGTGATCGACTTGGCGTTGCGTGTCCTCGATCAGGCTCAGCACATCGCCCATACCGAGGATGCGCTGCGCCATGCGGTCGGGGTAGAAGGGTTCCAGTCCGGTAGGCTTTTCCGATACGCCGGCGAATTTGATCGGCTTGCCGGTCACCTGCCGCACCGACAAGGCCGCGCCGCCGCGCGCATCGCCGTCGAGCTTAGTTAGCACCACGCCGGTCAAGGGCAGCGCGTCGTTAAATGCCTTGGCGGTGTTGACCGCGTCCTGGCCTTGCATCGCATCCACAACGAACAAGGTTTCGATCGGATTGAGCAGCGCGTGCAGCGCTTTAATTTCCGTCATCATCGCTGCATCGATCGCCAAACGGCCGGCAGTGTCGACGATCAGCACGTCGTAGTGGCGGGTCTTGGCATGCGTGAGCGCGGCTTGCGCGATAGCGAGCGGCTGATCACTCGCGGCATCGAAACAATCCACTTCCAAAGCCGCGCCCAGTTGGCGCAGTTGCTCGATTGCAGCGGGACGGTATACGTCACAGCTTACGAGCAGGACTTTCTTTTTTTGCTCTTTCAACAGCCGCGCCAGCTTGCCGCAGGTCGTGGTTTTACCCGCACCTTGCAGACCGGCCATGAGAATGATGGCCGGCGGGGTCGTGGTGAGATTGAGCCCTTCTTGCGTCGTGCCCATCAGCGCGGCGAGTTCTTCGTACACTACTTGAACCAGCGCTTGGCCTGGGGTCAGGCTGCCGATCACGTCGCGCCCGAGTGCGCGCGCTTTGACATGCGCGATGAAATCGCGCACCACCGGCAGCGCCACATCGGCCTCGAGCAGCGCCATGCGTACATCGCGCAAGGCGTCTTGAATATTTTCGTCGGTCAACCGCGCTTGACCGCGCAGTTGCTTGATAACGCCGGTCAGGCGCCCGCTCAGATTGTCAAACATAGTCGTTTCTTTGCTGCGTTATAATGGGTTTTCATTAACTCGTCATTTTACCCCATCCATGCCCGGCCCCTTGCCCTATTCCATCGCCGCCTTGCTCTATGCCGCCTTGGCTTTTGCGTTCTGGCGCGCGAATTGGGCGGGGGGTAATGCCACGTCAGGTAGCGGTTGGCAACCCTGGGCGCGCGTGGCTATTCTGATTCCGCTCGGGCTGCATGCCTGGCTATTAGTCGACGGTAGTTGGGGAGGGCACGGGATTTCGATTGGGGTGGGGCAAGCGCTATCCGCCATCGCCTGGCTCGCGCTGACGATCTATGCCTTGAGCAGCCTACACCACCCAGTAGATGCTTTGACGGCGGTAATCCTGCCCGTCGCCGCCTTGGCGGTGTTGTTGCCGCTGATCCTGCCGGAACATCCGGTGCAACTCACCACCGCCCCCCTGTTGCTGGCGCACCTGGCCATGGCGTTTCTGGCGTATGCCTTGTTTACTATCGCTGCACTGCACGCGGGTGTGATGTCTTTATTGGAAAAGCGTTTGCACGATCATGCATTCCATTCCTCCGTAGCCAAGCTCCCACCGCTGCTGACACTGGAAAAACTGTTGTTTACTATTATCGGCATCGGCTTTGTGCTGCTCACGCTCGCCTTGGTCAGCGGCATCCTGTTTTCTGAGCAAGTGTTCGGCAAGCCGTTTTCTTTCGCCTACTTCACGCAGCATAAGACCGTGTTCGCACTTTTGTCCTGGCTAATCTATGCCGGTTTGCTGCTGGGCCGTCAAATATACGGCTGGCGCGGCCGCACGGCCATTACCTGGTCGTTGACCGGGTTTGCGATGCTGGTGCTGGCGTATCTGGGCAGCAAAGTAGCGCTGCAACTCTTGGGGCGATAGGCGCCGTGGACGATATCCCCTTAAGTGCTTTGCTCATCGCGCTTGGCGTTTTACTTGTTGTGTCCGCGTTTTTTTCGATCTCGGAAATCAGCATGATGTCGCTCAACCGTTACCGGTTGCGGCATCTCGTACAGCACGGCCATCGGGGTGCTGCGCGCGCGGCAGATCTGTTGGCGCAAACGGATAAGCTGCTCGGGGTGATCTTGCTCGGCAACAATTTGGTTAACGCCATGGCGGCCGCGCTGGTCACCATCATCGCGGTGCGCTTCTTCGGCAACAGCGAGTTTGCGATAACCATTGCCACGCTGGCGGTTACTTTTTTGATTTTAGTTTTCAGCGAAATCAGCCCCAAGGTGATGGGGGCGGCTTATCCGGAGCAGGTCGCCTTTCCCGCCAGCTATGTGCTGAAGCCGCTGATTCGCCTGTTCTATCCGATCATCTGGTTCGTCAATTTGTTCGTGCAAGGCTTGCTGCGGCTGCTGCGCTTGCGGCCGAGCGAAGCGCAGCAGCACAAAATCAGTATGCCGGAGCTGCGCACGCTGGTAATGGAAGCGAGCGGCTTCATCCCGAAAAAACACCAGAGCGTGCTGCTCAATTTGTTCGAGCTCGAATCCATTACGGTGGACGATGTGATGACGCCGCGCAGCCAAATCGAGGCGATCGACATCGAAGCGGACGAAGAAACGATTTGGCGCCAGCTCACCACCAGCCACCACACCCAACTGCCCGTTTATCAAGGCGAATTGAATAACATCATCGGCATTGTGCATACGCGCAAGGTGCTGCACCAGGCGCAGGGCGAGCCGATTACGCTGGAAGCCCTCAAGCAAATCCTGCGCGAGCCGTATTTCATACCTGTGGGTACGCCGCTTTTGACCCAACTTCAGAATTTCCAGGAGAACCAGCGCAAATTCGGCATCGTGGTGGATGAATACGGCGAATTGCAAGGGCTGGTGAAAGTGGAAGATATTTTGGAGGAGATTGTAGGCGAGTTCACTACGCGCTCGCCGCTGCACTCGGCCAATTTCCGCGTCCAAGAGGATGGCAGTTGGCTGATCGACGGCAGCAGCTCCTTGCGAGAATTGAACCGCAAGCTCGACACGAAGTTTCCACTGGATGGCCCTAAGACATTGAATGGATTGGTTTTAGAATACTTTGAGGATATCCCGGAAGCAGGTACCAGCTTCCGTCTTGCTGACCACACGCTGGAAGTGGTGCAAACTCAGGACAGGGTAGTGAAGGTGGTGCGAC
Organism: Burkholderiales bacterium; assembly: GCA_018781585.1. GTDB lineage: Bacteria > Pseudomonadota > Gammaproteobacteria > Burkholderiales > Thiobacteraceae > RBG-16-58-11. The sequence continues at coordinate 5,513 of JADMJT010000123.1, read as the reverse complement.
TCTACCCACCCGCGCCGGAAGTAGAGATTACCGATGCGTAAGCCAATATCGCCTTTACAAACAGGGTTCTCAACGGCATTATTGACGTAATTTCTTAAGGATAAGAAACACCTATCACATGGTTGCTGCTACATCGACAACGAGTCTCTCCGCGCTTGCCCGCACCCTGGTGCAACATGGCAAGCTGCTTGAACAGGAAGCGGAGGCGATTCAAAGCCAAGCCAATGTATCTGGTGTGGGTTTTGTCTCGCAACTCATTCTTACGCGCAAAATGAATGCGTTGGATGTGGCGGAATTTACCTCGCAGACTTTCGGCTTTCCCTTAGTCGACCTGAATGCGGTCGATATCGACCATCTGCCGCAAGATCTTCTACCCGGCAAACTGATGCAAGAGCGGCGCGTGCTGGGTTTGTTCAAGCGCGGCACGCGCCTCTTTGTCGCTATGTCCGACCCCACCAATGCCCAAGTACTGGACGAAATTAAATTTCAAACCAGTATGGTGGTCGACCCCATCGTGGTGGAAGACGACAAACTCGGCAAGCTGGTGGAAAAAGCGGGGGTAAGCGCGAGCGACAAACTGGATGAGTTGGTCGGCGAAGACGTCGACATGGACATGCTCGAAGGCGAAGCAGAACAAAAGCAAGAAGATGGTGGCGCCGCAGCCGATATTGACGACGCGCCCGTCGTAAAGTATTTGCAGAAAGTGATGCTCGACGCCATCAACTCCAACGTCTCCGACATTCACTTCGAGCCATTCGAAAAATTCTACCGTATCCGTTACCGCATGGATGGGGTGCTATACGAAGTGGCCAAGCCGCCGATCGCGATCAAAGACAAAATCGCCTCGCGCATCAAGGTTATCTCCAAGATGGATATCGCGGAAAAGCGCGTACCGCAGGATGGCCGGATGAAACTGGTCATCTCCAAAAATCGCGCCATCGACTTCCGCGTCAGTAGCCTGCCCACCCTGTGGGGCGAGAAAATCGTGATGCGGATTTTGGATCCGACCAGCGCGCAATTGGGGATTGAAGCGCTGGGCTACGAGCCCGAACAAAAAGCAGCGCTGTTGCATGCCGTTCAGCGCCCCTATGGCATGGTCTTGGTCACGGGCCCAACCGGTAGCGGTAAAACCGTATCGCTGTATACCTGCCTGAATATTTTGAATGTACCCGGCACTAATATTTCCACCGCGGAAGACCCAGCAGAGATCAATTTACCCGGGGTAAACCAAGTCAACGTGAATGAGAAGGCCGGGCTGACTTTTGCCGCTGCGCTGCGCGCCTTTCTGCGTCAGGATCCGGATGTGATCATGGTGGGTGAGATTCGCGACCTGGAAACGGCCGATATCTCGATCAAGGCCGCGCAGACCGGCCACATGGTGCTCTCCACCTTGCACACTAACGATGCGCCGACCACGCTCACGCGTTTGATGAATATGGGTGTCGCGCCGTTCAACATCGCCTCGTCCGTCATTCTCATCACCGCACAACGCTTGGCACGACGTTTGTGCAGCAGTTGCAAAAAACCGCTCGATATCCCACGAGAGGCGCTCTTGCGCGCAGGATTCGTCGAGGATGATTTGGACGGCAGCTGGCAACCTTATGGTCATATCGGCTGCGAAGCCTGCAAGGGCACCGGCTACAAGGGACGGGTGGGTATTTATCAAGTGATGCCGATCACCGATGCCATTAGCCGCATCATCATGAAAAATGGCACTGCGGTCGATATCGCTGACCAAGCCAAACTTGAGGGCGTCAAAGATTTGCGCCAATCCGGTTTATTGAAAGTGAAAGCAGGGCTGACCTCGCTGGAAGAAGTCGAAGCCGTGACTAACGAATAAGGGGTACACCACTATGGCCGTCGCCGCCGCTAGAAAAACCGTCAAAGCCGTTAAGGAATTCAACTACACCTGGGAAGGCGTAGATAAAAAAGGTAAAAAAGTAAAAGGCGATATGCGCGCCAGCGGCGAAGCCTTGGTCAGCGCCACCTTGCGCCGCCAAGGGGTCAGTGTCACCAAGGTCAAAAAGCAGTCCACTTTCGGTCGCGGTAAAAAAATCACCGAGAAAGACATTGCTCTATTTACCCGCCAATTTGCCACCATGCTCAAATCCGGCGTGCCACTGCTGCAATCGTTCGAGATTGTGGCAAAAGGCCATTCCAATCCTGCTGTATCGCAATTGCTCATCGATATTAAAAACGATGTCGCCTCCGGCAGCAGCTTGGCGCAAGCCTTTGGCAAGCGGCCCCTTTACTTCGATACGTTGTTTTGCAACCTGGTCAATGCCGGCGAGCAGGCGGGTATTTTGGATGGGGTCCTGGAAAGGTTAGCCACCTATAAAGAAAAAATCATTGCCATCAAGAGCAAAATTAAATCCGCGCTGTTCTACCCGGCCGCGATCATGGTGGTGGCCTTCATCATTACCGCCGTCATCATGATTTTCGTGATCCCAACCTTCAAGGATTTGTTCAAGAGCTTCGGCGCCGATTTGCCCGCACCGACGCAGGTAGTCATCGCGATGTCCGACTTTTTCGTCACCTATTGGTGGGCGATCTTCGGCATTGTTTTCGGCGGCACCTGGTTTTTCTTCTACACCTGGAAGCGCTCGAAGAAAATGCAGGACACCATCGACCGGCTCTCCCTTAAAATACCTGTATTTGGCGAATTATTGGAAAAAAGCGCCATCGCGCGCTGGTCACGCACTTTAGCGACCATGTTCGCCGCCGGCGTGCCGCTGGTCGAAGCCTTGGAATCCGTCGCCGGCTCCGCGGGCAACCAAGTGTATTTCCATGCCACTAAACGCATTCAAGGCGAAGTCTCGACCGGCACCAATCTGACCGCCGCCATGCAGAACACCAATTTATTTCCCAATATGGTGATCCAGATGGTGCAAATCGGCGAGGAATCGGGGCAGCTCGATTCCATGCTGAGTAAAGTCGCCGATTATTACGACCGCGAAGTGGACGACATTGTGGAGCGCTTATCCGCCCTACTTGAGCCGATTATCATGGTGGTGTTGGGCGTGCTAATCGGTGGCCTCGTCGTTTCGATGTATCTGCCAATTTTCAAAATGGGCCAAGCGGTCTAAGCGGACGCCCAAACATGATCTCAGAAACCCTGGCACTCGCCCGAGAGGCGCCGGCGTTTTTTGTCGGCTTCGTTACCTTGATCGGCCTTCTCATCGGCAGCTTTCTAAATGTCGTGATCCATCGCCTGCCAAAAATGATGGCGCGCGAATGGCGCCTATTTTGTGCTGAGCTCGACGAAAAGCCCGTGCCGGACGCCGAGCCATTCAATCTTTTCACCCCGCATTCGCGCTGCCCTGCCTGCGGTCATGCGGTGCGCGCGATCGAGAACATTCCCCTCTTAAGCTATGCCTTCTTGCGCGGTAAATGCCGCCACTGCAGCGTTTCAATCTCCCCGCGTTATCCGATCGTGGAGGCACTCACCGGCGTGATTTCCGGCTATGTAGCATGGCGTTTTGGGGTGAGTTTCGTTACCTTAACTGCGTTGCTATTTTGCTGGGCACTCATTGCGCTAACTTTCATCGATGCGGATACGCAACTACTGCCCGATCAAATCACGCAGCCACTGATCTGGCTTGGATTGCTTGCAAATCTCGGTGGCTTATTTACTGATATTCATTCTTCTATCATAGGCGCGGTTGTAGGTTATTTAACTTTGTGGACAGTGTATTGGCTATTCAAGCTGGTCACCGGCAAAGAAGGCATGGGCTATGGCGATTTCAAGCTGCTCGCCGCGATTGGCGCTTGGCTCGGCTGGCAGCTGTTGCCAGTGGTCATCTTGCTCTCATCCCTGGTGGGCGCGATTGTCGGGGTGAGTCTCATCTTGTTTACGCGTCACGAGCGCAGCCAGCCAATTCCGTTTGGCCCTTACCTTGCCGGTGGCGGCGTCATTGCCTTGCTGTGGGGGCAGGATTTGACCCAGGCTTATTTGAACTGGTTGCACTAGCAATGCGATGAAGGTTTTTAATGTTGGCCTCACCGGAGGAATCGGCTGCGGAAAATCCACGGTCGCCCATCTCTTCGCTGAACTGGGCGCGGCCATTATTGATACCGATGCCATTTCCCATGCGCTCACGCAACCCGGCGCGGCAGGCCTCCATGCAATCATTGATCGGTTCGGCCCAAGTTATCTGCAGTCCAATGGCATGCTCGATCGCGGCAAGCTGCGCACGCTGATCTTCTCAGATCCAGCTACAAAACAAGCATTAGAATCGATTTTACATCCGCTGATTTATGCGGAAGTGCTTGCCGCAATGCCTGCCTGCCAGGCACCCTATACCGTGATCATTGTGCCCCTGCTGTTCGAAACTAAAAATTATCTACCTTTAATTCAACGCAATCTGGTGGTGGATTGTGCCGAGGCAACTCAAATCGCGCGCACTATGGCACGCAATGGATTACCCGAAACCACTGTGCGCGACATCATGGCCCACCAACTCACGCGCGCTGCACGGCTGGCACGTGCCGACGACATCATCAACAATGAGAATGGGCTAGAAACCCTCTACGCTCAGGTTGCGACTTTACATGCCCAATATTTATCTTTGGCCAGCCAAGCATCACCTAAGTCCTAGATTTCGCATTACATTCTGCGCCAAGCTGTTTGTATTTTTAGGGATTGTGGTCCAGAATAGCCTCATGCTGGTGGGACAAAGCAGGTGATCACTTACGAATATCCTCTGAATGAGCGCGTTCGCACTTTAATGCGCATGGAGGATTTGTTCGCCAAATTTTCACATTTCGCTGAGCAAGACGAAGCCTTGGATCATCATGTCGCCCTGCTCTCGTTATTTGAAATTCTCGAAGTCGCGCGCGGCGATTTAAAATCAGAACTGATCCAAGAATTGGAACGCCAAAAGCATACGCTCGAACCGCTGCGTAACAATCCGAGCGTCAAACCCGAAGCGCTCGAAGACGTGCTCAGTCATATCGGCCGAACTGTTACCCAACTACAAAGCCTATCCGGCAAGATCGGCCAGCATCTGCGGGATAATGAATGGCTGATGAGTATCAAACAACGCGCATGCATCCCCGGTGGCGTTTGCGAATTCGATGTGCCGTCCTATCACTATTGGCTGAGCCTTGATCCTGAAATCCGGCGCAACAACTTGCACGAATGGATGGCGCCATTCGATCCGCTCAATAACGCGATCGAAATTATCATGAAGATTTTGCGCGATAGCGGACAGCCAACCCGCCAGATAGCGCCCCAAGGCGCTTATCAGCAGATGGCCTCTGGCCGGGCCGCGCAAATGCTGCGCGTGGGATTGGATGAAAGTTTGCCGTGCTTCCCCGAAATCAGTGCCAACAAATACGCCCTTAATATCCGCTTTACCGCGCTCGGTGGCGCCGCGCGCCCCAAGGTGTGCGATACCCAGGTAGAATTCGATTTAACCCTTTGCTGTTTGTAGCTCGATGAAACTGCGTCTCGTCAACTGTCCGCACTGCGGCCAACCCAGCCCCTACGATCCTAGCAATCCGTTTCGACC
>JADMJT010000011.1:6654-11184 GCA_018781585.1 Burkholderiales bacterium | reverse complement strand
GGCGAGGGGTCACATCTTGTAATATGACATTCCGCGTTAAATCCCCCGCATGGCACGCCCCATATTTAAAAGCATAGGGCAAAGTCTTGGAAAATTTGAGCTTGGCGAGGTGGTCGCAATTTGCGACCACCTCATCCTTCTCGGTCTGGCTGAGCTGAAACGCTTTGTAAATTTGCGTCAATGCGCGGCCAGCAGTTTCTCTTCAATAGCCGCCATCGTTTTTTCTACCGCACCGCGATGTGCAGCGGCGAATTCTCTGGCCGCGTCGCGCATTCGCTGTTTGTCCGCGGCATTTTCCAGCAAGCGCTGTGCTTGCGCCATTGCCGCGCTTGCATCCACTACACGTAGCGCCGCTCCGGCGGCGATGGCGTCTTGAGCGACTTGGGTGAAGTTGTAGGTGTGTGGGCCGATGATTACCGGCACGCCCAGGGCGCAGGCTTCGATCAGATTTTGCCCGCCGTAGGGCAGCAGGCTGCCGCCGATGATCGCGACATCCGCCGCGCCGTAGTAGGTGAACATCTCGCCCATGCTGTCGCCCAGCACGACGCGCGTCTCGTCGCGAATCTGCGTATTTTCGCTGCGGCGCTGATAGGGGATGCCGCGTGCTGCGAGTAAAGCGGCGACTTCGTCGAAGCGCTGAGGATGACGCGGTACGATCACTAGCAAAAAATTTGATTTGTCGTCGAGCGCGTCGAGCAGCAGCGCTTCTTCGCCTTCGCGTGTGCTGGCGGCGAGCAGGACGCGGCGATCGTTGCCCCATAGTTCGCGCAAGTGTTTTGCTTGCTCTGCGATATCAATGGGTGGCGCGACGTCGAATTTCATATTGCCGGTGATGTCGACGTGTGTTGCGCCGAGTTGCGTGAGGCGCTCGGCATCCGCTGCGCTTTGCGCGCAGATGAGCGGTAAGTTTTCTAGCGCCTCGCTTATCAGGCTACCGAAGCGGGCATAGCCGCGTGCGGATTTTTCCGAGAGCCGGGCGTTGATCAAGGCCAGCGGCACGCCGCGTGCTTTGCAGGCGGTAATCAGGTTGGGCCATAGCTCGGTTTCCATCAGCAAGCCGAAAGCGGGTTGGAAGTGCGTTAAAAACCGGCGCACCGCACCTGGGTAGTCGTAGGGCAAATAGGCTTGCAGCACGCGTTCGCCATAGAGTTGGCTTCCGGCTGCGCGGCCGGTTGGCGTCATGCAGGTGAGCAAGATCCGATGCGCCGGATAGCGCGCTTGTAGCGCATCGATCAAGGGCGCGGCGGCGCGCGTCTCGCCTACCGATACGGCGTGAATCCAGATCAAGGGTTGGGGCGTTGCGGTGCGATAGAAGCCGAAGCGCTCGGCCCAGTGGGCCAGGTATTCCGGCTGCTTGCGTGCGCGCCACAGCAGGCGTAGCGGGATGAAGGGCAGCAGCAAGTACAAGATGAGCGAGTAGAGCAGCCTAGGCATGGCCCAATCCAATCCAAATCGAGTGAACACAATTCCACCCTCTCCCGCAGGGCGGGAGAGGGTGGGAAGTGAAGGCAATAAAATTGAGAGCCATGATGAATAACGCCCCTCTCCCTAGCCCTCTCCCCGCACGCGGGGAGAGGGAATAGGGTTAAGCAGTTCCTCTGCGGCGGCGATCACTTCAGCGCTGCTGGGTGCGAGACCAGGGGCACCTAAATTGCGTATCGGGGTATTGGCATACAGCCCATTTTTCGCCGGATCGGAGCCGCCATAAATGCCGATGGTGGGGGTGCCTACAGCGGTAGCCAGGTGCACCAAGCCGGTATCGACGCCGACGACTAAGCTCGCTTGCTTGAGCAGGAGCGCAGCTTCTTTGAGCGTCAGGCGCGGCGCCACGATGGCGTTGGGAATCGCGCCCGCCAAGCGCTGGGCGCGCTCGTATTCGGCCAAGCCGCCCCAGGGCAGCACAGCAATGATTCCGCGTTGATGCAGGGCAGCGCCCAAGGCAATCCAATCGGTTTCAGGCCACAATTTTTCTGCGCGGCTGGTGGCGTGCAGCAGCACTGCGTAGCGACCGGCGGGCAGCCAGTTCAAGCGCGTATCAGGGATTTGCACGCCGTAGTCGAGCGGCAGGTCGGGGGCAAGATCGAACGCGCGTGCCGCGAGGGTGCGATAGCGCACCACGGCGTGAGCATCGGGATCGACCGCGAAAGTTTTGTCGTAGCACAAGGCGGCCAAGGGTTCGCGCGCGCTGTGGCGATCCAGCCCGAAGCGCTCACCGTGCGCGAGGCGCGCGAGCAGTCCGCTTTTCAGCAGGCCTTGCGTATCGAGTATGAAATCGTAAGCAGTGTGCGCCAAGCGCGTACGCAACGCGCGCATCTCGCGCCAAGTTTGCGGACGATACAGGGTCTTGCGCCAGCGGCGAATCGCCACCGGAATGACATGTGCCACGCCGGGGTGCAGCGCGGGAATTTCGGCGAAGGATTCTTCCACCAGCCAGTCGATTTCGGCGCTGGGATAGCGGCTGCGGATATCGCTGACGACGGGCAGATTGTGAATGACATCGCCCATGGAGGACGTTTTGACCAACAGAATACGGGGCACGGCGGGCCTTTCAGAAACATGAAACTCGCGCAGCGAGTCTGTGTCCCTCTCGCCCGCTTGCGTGACTGCGGAAGGGTCGCTGCGAAGCAGCGGGGCCCCACCGGCGTCCCCCTTGCGGGGAGAGAGCTAGGAGAGAGGGAAACGGCATGGTGATCATCATTTCTTGGAACGGCTCTATCGCCATGCCGTTTTGGGCGCTAAGCCTACACCGAAACCCTCTTTGCGCATAGAATAGGCGCTTTGTTTTAAGGCCCATCTTGCCGCCGCGACAACCCCTTTCCGTCACCATCATCACGCTCAATGCCGCGCAGCAGATTGCGGCGTGTCTGGCGAGCGTTGCGTTCGCGGACGAGATTGTGGTGGTGGATTCCGGCAGTGTGGATGACACGGTTCAAATCGCGCAACAGCACGGCGCGCGCGTGCTGCATCAGGATTGGCTGGGTTACGGCGCGCAAAAGCAATTTGCGGTGGAACAGGCGCAACACGATTGGGTGTTGTGTGTCGATGCCGACGAACGGGTGAGCGAGGCGCTGCGGCACAGCATTGAAGCGGCGCTGATCCAGCCGCAAGCGCAGGGCTTCGCGATGCCACGCTGCAACAAATTTTTAGGGCGCTGGCTTCGGCACGGCGAGGGGTATCCGGATTGGTCGCTACGCCTGTTCCATCGCGCGCATGGTCGCTGGAGCGCAGACCCGGTGCACGAGAAAGTGGAGTTGGATGGCCCGGCCATGCGCATCAAAGGCGATCTGCTGCACGAATCGAGCGAGGATTTGGCGGTCTATTTGGACAAGCAAAACCGCTACACCACGCTTGCTGCAGAGCGCTTATTTAAGCGCGGCAAACGAGTAGGGGTGGCGCAATTGGCACTGAGCCCGGTGCTGCGGTTTATCAAATTTTATGTGTTGCGGCTCGGTTTTCTCGATGGGGCGGCGGGTTTGGTGCATATCAGCATCGGCTGTCACAATAGTTTGATGAAATACGCCAAGCTTTTGGCTTTGCAACAAGGGAGAGACGCTTGAAAGTTTTAATTACCGGCGCCGCCGGTTTCATCGGTATGCATACCGCGCTGCGCCTATTGGCGCGCGGCGACGAAGTGGTGGGGATCGATACCCTCAACGATTATTACGAGGTGTCGCTGAAAGAAGCACGCCTCAAACAAGTGCAAGCGCACAAAAACTTTCGCTTCATCAAAATGAATATGGCCGACCGGCCGGCGATGGAAAAGTTATTTCAGGATGAAAAATTCCAAGGCGTGATCAATCTGGCGGCTCAGCCTGGCGTGCGCTATTCACTGCTCAATCCGCACGCCTATATCGAATCCAATATTGTGGGTTTCATGAATATTCTGGAAGGTTGCCGCCATAATAAAGTCGGGCATCTGGTGTACGCGAGTAGTTCCAGCGTGTATGGCGCCAATACCAAAATGCCGTTTTCCGAACACGACAATGTCGATCACCCGGTGAGCTTGTACGCGGCCACCAAAAAATCCGGCGAGATGATGGCGCATACCTATAGTCACCTGTACGGCCTGCCGACCACGGGGCTGCGCTTCTTTACCGTGTACGGCCCGTGGGGTCGGCCGGATATGTCGCCCTCGCTGTTTACCGGCGCGATCATGCAAGGCCGCCCGATCGACGTATTCAACGAAGGCAAGATGATGCGCGACTTCACCTACATCGACGACATCGTCGAAGGCGTGGTGCGCGTGTTGGATAAACCAGCGACTGCCGATTCTGCATTCGAATACGACAATCCCGATCCCGCCACCAGCTATGCGCCGTTCCGCATCTACAACATCGGCAACCATGAGCCGGTTGCTTTGATGACCTTCATCGAGACCATTGAAAAGGCCTGCGGCAAAGTGGCGCAGAAAAATATGCTGCCCATGCAGCCGGGCGATGTGAAAGCCACTTACGCGAATATCGACGCGCTGCGCGACGCGGTGGGTTTCACGCCCAGCACGCCCTTGGCGGTGGGCATCGGCAAGTTCGT
>JADMJT010000011.1:4954-6554 GCA_018781585.1 Burkholderiales bacterium | reverse complement strand
ACCGGCGGCGCAGGCTTTATCGGCGCGAATTTTGTTTTGGATTGGTTGGCCGGCTGCGATGAGCTGGTAGTCAACCTCGACAAGCTCACCTATGCCGGCAATCTGGAAAGCCTGGCTTCGCTCAAGGACGACCCGCGCCATATTTTCGTGCAGGGCGATATCGGCGATGCGGCCTTGGTGGAGAGTTTGCTGCGTCAACACCAACCGCGCGCCATCGTGAACTTTGCCGCCGAGAGCCATGTCGATCGTTCGATTCACGGGCCGGAAGATTTTATTCAGACCAACGTAGTCGGCACCTTTCATTTGCTGCAAGCGGTACGCGCGTATTGGTCGGGCTTGGCGGATGAGCCGCGCGCGGCGTTCCGGTTCCTGCATGTGTCCACCGATGAAGTGTACGGCTCCTTGGGGCCGAGCGATCCGGCGTTTACCGAGACCACGCCGTTTGCGCCGAATAGCCCCTACTCCGCGTCCAAAGCCGCGTCCGATCATTTGGTGCGCGCTTATCATCACACTTATGGCCTGCCGGTGCTCACCACCAATTGTTCCAACAACTACGGCCCCTATCAGTTTCCGGAAAAATTGATTCCGCTGATCATCCTCAACGCTTTAAACAGCAAGCCGCTGCCGATATATGGCGACGGGCTCAATGTGCGTGATTGGCTGTATGTGGGCGACCATTGCAGCGCGATTCGCGCTGTGCTGGCAAAAGGCCGCGTGGGCGAGACCTACAACATCGGTGGTTGCAATGAAATGGCCAACATCGATGTGGTAAAAACCGTGTGCACACTGCTGGATGAGATGCATCCCACCTCACCCCTCACCCCTCACGCTTCCCTCGTTACCTACGTCAAAGACCGTGCCGGCCATGATCGGCGTTATGCCATTGATGCGCGCAAGATCGAGCAGGAACTAAGCTGGACGCCAAGCGAAACATTTGAGACCGGCATCCTCAAAACCGTGCAGTGGTATCTCGACCATCAAAGTTGGGTAGAACATGTGGTCAGCGGTGAATATCAAGGTTGGTTGGATAAACAATATGGAGGCGGGCAAGCATGAAAGGCATCATTCTCGCCGGTGGTTCCGGCACGCGCCTCTACCCGGTGACGCAGGCGGTTTCCAAGCAATTGCTGCCGGTGTACGACAAGCCGATGATCTACTACCCGCTCACCACGCTGATGCTGGCGGGGATACGCGATATTCTGGTGATCTCCACGCCACAAGACACGCCGCGCTTCGAGCAATTACTGGGTAATGGCGCGCAATGGGGCTTGAATATTTCCTATGCCGTGCAGCCGAAGCCGGAGGGCATCGCACAGGCGTTTCTGGTCGGCGCGGATTTCATCGGCGATGAACCCTGCGCGCTGGTGTTGGGCGACAATATTTTCTACGGCCACGAATTGGCGGAAGACCTCCAGCGCGCTGCCGAAAAAACTGCTGGCGCCACCGTGTTCGCCTACCCGGTGCAAGACCCGGAGCGCTACGGCGTGGTGGAATTCGATGCGAGCGGCCGCGCCATCTCGATCGAAGAAAAACCGAGCAAGCCGAAATCGCGCTATGCCGTCACCGGCTTGTATTTCTACGATCGGCGTGTGGTGGACAT
>JADMJT010000011.1:0-4854 GCA_018781585.1 Burkholderiales bacterium | reverse complement strand
AATCGCGCTATGCCGTCACCGGCTTGTATTTCTACGATCGGCGTGTGGTGGACATCGCGCGCAAGCTTCAACCCTCCGCGCGCGGCGAGTTGGAAATCACCGACGTCAATCGTGTCTACCTCGCGCAAGATAAATTAGAAGTTGCAGTGATGGGCCGCGGCATGGCTTGGCTCGATACCGGTACACATGAATCGTTGCTTGAAGCCTCGCAATTCATCCAAACCATCGAAAAGCGCCAAGGATTGAAAATCGCCTGCCCGGAAGAAATCGCCTATCGTATGGGGTATATTACCGGCCCCCAATTGGCAGGTTTGGCCGAGGTGCTAGGAAAAAGCGGTTACGGTGTTTACCTACGAGCCTTGTTGTCCGAACATGTTTTTTAACTGGCGAAATTCAAAATGACGAAAAAAATTGCGTTAATTACAGGGATTACCGGCCAAGATGGCGCCTACCTCGCCGAGTTTCTATTGAACAAAGGCTATGAGGTGCATGGCATCAAGCGCCGCTCCTCGCTATTCAACACCGATCGCATCGACCATCTTTATCAGGACCCGCACATGGCGGGACGCAAGTTTGTGCTCCACTATGGGGATATGACCGACTCCAGTAGTTTGATTCGGATCATCCAGCAAGTGCAGCCGGACGAGATCTATAATCTGGCGGCGCAAAGCCATGTCGCCGTGTCGTTCGAGGAGCCGGAATATACCGCCAACTCAGATGCCCTCGGCCCGCTACGGGTATTGGAGGCGATCCGGATTTTGGGCTTGGAGAAAAAGACGCGCTTCTATCAGGCCTCTACCTCGGAGCTGTTCGGCAAGGTGCAGGAAATTCCCCAACGCGAGACCACGCCGTTTTACCCGCGCTCGCCTTACGCGGTGGCTAAGCTCTATGCCTACTGGATCACGGTCAACTATCGCGAAGCCTATGGCATCTACGCGTGCAACGGAATTTTGTTTAACCATGAATCGCCCGTGCGCGGCGAGACCTTCGTCACGCGCAAGATCACCCGCGCCCTGGCGCGCATCAAGCTTGGCTTACAAGATTGTCTTTATCTCGGCAATCTGGATGCGAAGCGCGATTGGGGCCACGCCAAAGACTATGTGGAAATGCAGTGGTTGATGTTGCAGCAGGATCAACCCGAGGACTATGTGATCGCCACCGGCCAGCAGCAGAGCGTGCGCGATTTTGTGAATGCGGCAGCGGCAGAACTGGGCATGAAAATCCGTTGGGAAGGCGTGGGCGTGGAAGAGAAGGGCTACTGGCATTCTCCCTCCCCCCTGGCGGGGGAGGGTCGGGGAGAGGGGGGAAGTTGTATTGTCGCCGTGGATGCACGCTATTTTCGTCCGACCGAAGTGGAAACCCTGTTGGGCGACCCGAGCAAGGCCAAGAATAAACTGGGCTGGGTGCCGAAAGTCACGTTCAAAGAACTGGTAGCCGAAATGGTGCGCGAAGATCTGAAGGCGGCGGAGCGCGACGAGTTGGTGAAGCAGCATGGCTTCTCTACCTTTGATTATCACGAGTGACATTGATGAAAATGTTCGCGCCGCCTTGGGCAGCCATCCTGAGATCCGTTTGGCGATTCTGTTCGGCTCGATGGCCAGTGACCGTGCCAGCCGCGACAGCGATGTCGATTCGCCCGCGCTGGCGCTTCGGCTGAAGAAAACAGTGGGCTTTCGCAATATAGCGGTGCATCACTCGATGCCATCGATTGGAAAATCGTGAATGCACCCCAAGGACTCCTGACGGATGGGTTAAAATCGACTTGCGATCCTTATGAGAACCAGAAAAACATGCGTCTGACTGAAGACCAAGCTCAAGCTATCGTTCGGCTTGCCCGTCAAGTGGCGGGTAGCCAAGTCCGTGTGCGCGTCTTTGGCTCCAGGCTCGATGACCATGCGCATGGCGGCGACCTGGATATCATGCTTGAATTGCCGGAAGCGGTAGAAAATCCGGCGCTCATGGCCGCGCGGATATCGGCGAAGTTATCCCGCCTCATGCATGGGCGCAAAGTCGATGTGCTCCTCAGCGCGCCCAATCTGATGCGTTTGCCCATTCACGACATGGCCTTCAGCGAGGGGCGCTTGCTGTGACCCTGGATCCCAAGATTGCGCTGCGTCTGCAATTTTTGGCCCGCGTGGTACGGAAGGAATGCCAACACCTGGCCACCACCGACGACCGCCTGTTTCAAGACGAATTTACCCTGGATCATGCGAAACGGCTTGAAACAGACCTTGATCTCGCCGAGCGGGTGGAAGCCTTTGTCAGCAGATTTAGCCGTCTGCAAGACACAGTGGGCGACAAGCTTCTGCCCGTGCTTCTTCTTGCTTTGGGTGAAAGGTCTGGCGCCGCAATAGACAACCTGGACCGCGCCGAACGTTTAGGATGGGTCGAATCGGCGGATGACTGGCTGGCGATGCGCAACCTCAGAAACCAGATGGTGCACGAATATGTAGAAGATCCCGCTGTGCTCACCAGCGCACTGCAAACCGGCCATGTATTTGTGCAGGCGCTTATCCACACAGCCGATAGAGTGCTTGCGGAAATCCGGCAGCGGGGTTGGATGTGACGGCTGACATCAACCCCCCAATTCGCTGAAAAAACGCACATCGTATGGAAAAAGATGCGAAGATTTACGTGGCGGGACATCGCGGCCTGGTTGGCTCTGCCATCGTTCGGCGGTTGCAAGCCGGTGGCTATGGCAACCTGGTTACGCGCAACCGCACTGAACTCGATCTCACCGATCAGCAAGCAGTGCAGCAATTCTATGCGACCGAAAAACCTGACTATGTGTTTATCGCCGCCGCCAAGGTGGGCGGCATTCACGCTAATAACACCTACCCCGCAGAATTCATATATAGCAATCTTATGGTCGAGTGCAATTTGATTCATGGGGCCTATCAGCATGGGGTGAAGAAGCTGCTGTTTCTGGGTTCCACCTGTATTTATCCAAGACTCGCGCCGCAGCCCATGAAGGAGGAATCCTTGCTGACCGGCCCCCTCGAGCCGACTAATGAGCCTTATGCCGTGGCTAAAATCGCCGGCATCAAAATGTGCTCGGCCTACAATCGCCAGTACGGCACGAATTTCATGAGCGTGATGCCGACTAATTTATATGGCCCAAACGACAATTATCATCCACAGGATTCGCACGTGCTGCCAGCCTTGATTCGGCGCATGCACGAGGCCAAGGCGCGCGGTGACAAGCAAGCGAGCGTGTGGGGCACCGGCAATGTGCGACGTGAATTCATGGCGAGTGACGACATGGCCGATGCTTGCTTGTTTCTGATGGAGCGGTTCGATGCCAAGGAGATTGGCGAGTTCATCAATATCGGCGTCGGTTGCGACATGACCATCCGCGAGGTGGTGGAAGTGGTGGCGAAGGTAGTGGGTTTCGAAGGCGAGTTGGTATTCGATGCTTCCAAGCCGGATGGCGCGCCACGCAAATGGATTGATAGCGCACGACTTACCGCTTTGGGTTGGAGGCCAAAAACAGATTTTGAGGAAGGGTTGCGTGCGGCTTATCAGGATTTTTTACGCCAAATCGAAGCGGGTACGGTGCGGCTTTGACGTAACGAGTATTCCCGGTGCGTGGATAGGCAAATCAAGAGCCCAGCCAACCGCTTAAAGCGCTTGTAAAATAACCAGATCGTAGCGATAATGGCTTCAATCGTAGCAACAAAAACTACATTATGTTGGCTTCACTACTTTTTGGAATCTATCGCCAGCGTGTACTGGGGTTACTGCTGCTGAATCCTGAGCAGAGCTACCATGTGCGCGAAATCGCCCGTCTAACGAATACGGCGGCGGGTACGCTGCATAAGGAATTGGCGCGGCTGGCGGAGGCGGGGTTATTGGTGCGGAATAAAACGGGGAATCAGGTGCGTTATAGCGCGAACCGGGATTGCCCAGTGTTCGAGGAATTGGCGAGCATTTTACGCAAAACTTCCGGGCTGGTGGATGTGTTGGCAGAGGCGCTGAGCCCTGTTAAGAGCCTGGTCAACTTGGTGTTTGTGTTTGGTTCGCTGGCGCGCGGCGAGCAGCAGCCCGGCAGCGATGTGGACGTGATGTTAGTGGGTAGCCTGGGCTTTGCCGAAGCCGTACAAATCTTGCATCCGGTTCAAGCAAGCTTGCAGCGCGAGATCAATCCGGTGGTGTATTCATTGGATGAATTTCGTCTGCGCCGCAGCCGTGCCGACTCGTTTATCCTGGAAGTCTTGTCCAAGCCCAAGCTATTTGTAGTGGGTAACGAAGATGAGCTTAGAAAACTTACTCAAAACCAAACAGCTTCAACCGCATAATCCGTCACGCGAAGCCGCGCAGCGTTTGCTACAAGCAGCCGCGCGCAATATCGTGGACGCGCGGATAGCGGAAATTAGCGGCGAGACGCGTTTCGATGTGGCCTACAAGGCCATCATGCAGTGCGCAATGGTAGCTTTGTGGGCGAATGGGTATCGAACTTCAACCAGCCAGCCTGGACATCATCAAACCGCGATCCATGCCCTTCAAAAGACTATCGGGTTGGAACCCCGGCACCGTCATTGTGCTGGATGCATTGCGCAAGCAACGCAACATCAATGATTACGAAGGCGATCCCATCAGCAACCAGGCGGTGATCGAGTGTATCAAGCAAGCAGAGCAACTCTACCAAGTGGTATATAGCTGGATAGCAGACAACCGGCCCGATTTGGCCTGAAACGAAAAATGAAGCCCGCGCTCGCCTTGAAGCCGAACATCACCTTCGAAAAAGGGCTGCGCGCCGCTTATGAGGATTACTTGAAAACTTTAGGAACAGGGGCGGTAAGATTATGAAATCACCCTTGCGCAAACGCATCCTAGTGACAGGCGGGGCGGGCT
>JADMJT010000060.1 GCA_018781585.1 Burkholderiales bacterium | reverse complement strand
TAGGCCGTTTTTCATTTGCGGCAGATTCTCTGCCGCCACCTCCATCATTCGCTACGCAGTTGCTTCCTTCTGCCCGCTGATAATCAGATAGCGCTCGTAAAGTTGATCCTTGGTTTCCTCGATCCCGAGCGGGATGCAATCCACCGGGCACACTTGCTGACATTGTGGCTCGTCGTAATGGCCGACGCATTCGGTACATAAATTGGGGTCGATGACGTAGATCTCCTCACCCTGGGAGATCGCGCCGTTCGGGCACTCTGGCTCGCATACGTCGCAGTTGATGCATTCGTCCGTAATCAGCAGGGACATAAGACCACTTCCTCAATATAGTAAATCGCTAATATTCAAGCCATTTTGGCACTGAGCCGCGAATTTATCAAGGGATGCACGAATTCGCTGACATCGCCGCCAAGCCGCGCGATTTCACGCACCAAGGAGGCCGACACGAACATATATTGTTCCGAGGGGGTGAGAAACAAGGTTTCCACGTGGGGGTTCAAGCGCCGATTCATGCCCGCCAGTTGCAGCTCATATTCAAAATCCGATACCGCGCGCAAGCCGCGCAACACCACGGTGGTGCCCTGCTGATCCAAAAACTTCATCAACAGGCCGGAAAACCCCACCACCGTCACCCCGGGAATATCGGCCAGCACCTGGCTCGCCATCTCGATCCGTTCTGACAGGCTGAAAAAGGGTTGCTTGTTGGGACTCTCGGCGATGCCCACCACCACCTCGTCGAACAGATTCGCCGCGCGCCGCACCAAATCCTCATGGCCACGGGTGATGGGATCGAAACTTCCGGGATAGACGATGCGTTTAGGCATGTTCGGCTTTCATTAACAATCCATAGTACACCTGACCGGCGCGACCGCTTTTAAGCAGCGTCATGCCGGGCGGCGGCTCAATCCGCACGCCGCTCTCCACATAGGCACATCCCTCGGCGCTCAACTTAGCGGGCAACAGCGGCAGCAGCTTATCCAACAAACCGGCTTGAAACGGCGGATCCAGAAAAATCACATCATACACGCCAGCATCTGCACGCAGCCACGCTGCACCATCGGCGCGGATGATTTCGGCATTGGCATTAAGCTTCTGCGCATTGTCACGCAACGCCGCCAATACTTTTGGATTATGCTCGATCAGCTTTACTTGCCGCGCGCCGCGCGAGCATGCCTCGAACCCGAGCGCCCCGCTGCCGGCGAAGAGATCGAGACAGGTTTTGCCTTCCAGCGTCTGCCCCAGCCAATTGAATAGCGTCTCCCGTACCCGATCCGCAGTCGGGCGCAGCCCTGCTTCGGAGGGGAAGCTGATCACCCGGCTACGCCACTCGCCGCCGATAATGCGTATGCGGTTATTCATAATTTTAAAAAATTCTTTAACCACAGGGTTTAAATTAGAACTTATTTCTCCGGCGCGCCGACAATCACCGTTACGAGCCTGTCCGGGTGGACGCGGCGCTTGAACGCATCTTGAATCTCACGCGCGGTCACTTGATTGATCTGCCGAGGAAAATCGTCGAGATAAGTGAGCGGCAAATCATAGACACCGATCACGCCCAAGTAATTGAGGATCTCGGCATTGCTGTCGATGCGCAGCGGGAAGCCCAAAATAATATTGTTTTTGGCTTGCTTTAGTTCCGCAGCGCTCGGCCCTTCCTGGATGAAGCGCACTAAGGTTTCTTGCGCGACTTTTAACGCCGTGTCCGCATCCTGCTTTTTGGTCTGTAAACCAATTTGAAACGGCCCCTCCTGTTTCAGCGGCGCAAAATAGCTATACGCGCTGTAGGCCAAGCCGCGCTTCTGGCGAATTTCCTTAAGGATGCGCGAATCGAAGCCACCGCCGCCCAACACGTAGTTGCCGAGATACAAGGCGAAATAATCCGCATCACCGCGCTTCATACCCGGCGCGCCGATGAGGATATGCGCTTGGCTCGCGGGGTGCGCAATGCGCTCACTGTAGGCCTTTGCCAGCGGCTCAACATTAGGAATATCCTCACACGCCACTTCCGCTACCAAACCTGTGGTCAGACGTTCGGCAATGGCTCCTGCCTCAGCGCGCGTGACATCGCCCATGATCGCCACCACAGCACTCGCTGCGGCATAGCGCAGCTGGTAAAAATTCAGCAAATCTTCGCGCGTCAGCTTGGCCACCATCTCTACTTCGCCGTCTGCGGGCAAGCCATAAGGATGCGCGCCGTAGATCGCTTTGGAAAAAGCCTTGTCGGCGATACTGGCGGGCTGTGTCGCCGCTTCTTTTAACGCGGCAATCACGCGCGCTTTCTCGCGCTGCACGACCGTCTCGGGAAAATCCGGCGCGGTGAGCACCGTAGCCAATACTTGCAAGGCTGGCTCACGTTCGCGAGCGGATGACAAGGTGCGCAAGCTATAACCGGCGCGGTCGGGCTCGAAGCTCGCCCCCATTTGCGCACCGACATCGGCCAAGCGTTTGGCGATGACTTCCTCGCTCAAACCGCCCGCACCCAGTTGCAGCATCGACACCGTGAGGCTCGCGCGCCCGAGTCGCTTGGGAATATCACGCCGGCTACCGGCATCGAAATGTACCGCGACATCCAGCATGGGCAGATCGTGGTTTTCCACGAACAGTACCTTCGCCCCGCTCTTCGCCTGCCAGCTTTGAATCGTCACACCGGCGTTGACTGACGTAACGCTGAACACCAACAGGCAAGCCAACAGCGCACCCCAAAGATTTTTAAAATTATTCAACATACGTTGCACTCCATTGTTTTACCCCTGACGCCCTAACTCCCATGATGCAATCCCTTGGGCGGCGCCACTGGCTTCTTACCTTCCAGCGGTTGCGGATCAAGCACAGCGACGGTGAGCTGGTCATCCACCAGATAAAGCTTTGCGGCTGCTTGTACCGCCGCCGCCGTAACCGCTTTAAGTTTTTCTAGGCGGGTATCGATGTGACGATGGCCAAGACCCGCGGTTTCCATTTCACCGATCTGCATGCCTTGATAGAACACCGAGTCGCGCTGATAAACCTTCGACGCGATGACTTGTGCTTTGACCCGGTTTAATTCTTCTTCGGTCACCCCATCGCGTTTGATCTTGTCCAACTCGGCGCGAATCGCCGCTTCCAACTCCGCCACGGTTTTACCCTCGCTCGGCGTGGCGTCGATCATGAACAGGCCTGGCCCACGTTGAACGCTGTCGTAACCGGCATCGGCATCTTGCGCAATGCGCGAGTCGCGCACCAGGGATTGCGGCAGGCGCGCGGCGGCATTGGCGGAAAGCACGCCGGCCAGCATTTCCAGCGCGTAGGGGTCGCTATCCTTGACCACGTCGCGCAGCACCGGCGCTTTCCAGCCCATGAGGAGATAGGGTAGTTTGGCCGGGGCTTTTACCGTAAGCCGACGCGTGCCGTCTTGCAGCGGCTCGGCTTGCAGTTTGCGCAACGGCAAGGGCTTCGCTTTGAGTGGGCCAAAATATTTTTGTGCAAGCCGGAATACCTGATCAGCTTTTACATCTCCCGCCACCACCAGTACGGCGTTGTTGGGCGCATACCAACGTTGATACCAAGTGCGTGCATCTTGCGTGCTCATCTGCTCCAGATCATTCATCCAGCCGATTACCGGCCAGCGATAGGGATGGGCATTGAACGCGGCGGCCATGAATTGCTCGTATACCAAGCCATGCGGTTTGTCGTCGGTGCGCCAGCGCCGCTCGTTGCGCACCACTTCGATTTCTTTGGTGAACTCTTGATCCGACAGCACCAGGTTGTGCATGCGATCGGCTTCCAGCTTCAGCGCGAGCTCGAGTTTGGATTTTTCCAAGGTTTGGAAATACGCGGTATGGTCGCGGTTGGTGAAGGCATTTTCTCTGCCCCCCGCGGCGGCGATGCGCTTGGAGAACTCGCCCGACGGGACGGATTGGGTGCCCTTGAACATCATGTGTTCCAACACATGCGCCACACCTGTCGTACCGTTGCTCTCGTCCATGCTGCCGGCCCTGTACCAGACTTGCGATACGACTACCGGCGCGCGATGGTCTTCTTTCACGATGACTTTCAGCCCGTTGGGCAGGATTTTCTCCTGCGCCTCGCTCGCGGCAAAGCTTGTCAGCGGCAGGCTTAAACCAACCACACACAAATATCTCAATAACTTATTAGCCATTTCATCGCCTCGGGATAGGATTGCGGATAAAATTATACGTTCGAATCTGACTCACACCCTCATGTTTAGTTTCTTAAAATCCAAACCCACAGCGGACACGCCCACGGAAGCCAGTGTTTCCTGGAATGAGCGCCTAAAACGCGGCCTATCCAAGACGCGCGATGTGCTCAATACCCCGGTGACCGAGTTATTCGCCGGCCACACGCAAATCGACGATGCGCTGTACGACGAGTTGGAGACCATCCTACTCACCGCCGACATGGGCGTGGAAGCAACCCAGTCCTTACTCGACACACTGCGTGCCCAGGTCAAGCGCGATAAGCTGACCGAGGCCGCACAACTCAAGGACGCGCTGAAACTAGCGCTGATCGATCTGCTCGCGCCGCTGGAAAAACCACTCGACACCACACCCCACACCCCCTTCGTAATCATGATGGTGGGCGTCAATGGTGCCGGCAAGACCACGACCATCGGTAAATTGGCGCAGCATTTTCAAGCCCAGGGAAAATCGGTGCTGCTCGCGGCTGGCGACACCTTCCGCGCGGCCGCACGCGAACAGCTCCTGGAATGGGGCGAACGCAATAACGTCACCGTGATCAGCCAAGAATCGGGCGATTCTGCGGCGGTGATTTTCGATGCGGTGAATGCGGCGCGAGCACGCAGTATCGACATCGTGCTCGCCGACACCGCCGGCCGGCTGCCCACGCAATTGCACTTGATGGAAGAAATCAAAAAGGTAAAGCGCGTCATCACCAAAACCGATCCGAGCGCGCCGCACGAAATCATGCTGGTGCTGGATGCCAACACCGGCCAGAATGCCGTCATGCAAGTCAAAGCCTTCGATGACGCACTCGGCCTCACCGGTTTGGTCATCACTAAATTAGATGGCACCGCCAAGGGCGGCGTGATTGCCGCCATCGCCAAAGTACGCCCGGTGCCGGTACGCTTCATCGGCGTGGGTGAAACCCAGCACGACTTACACGCCTTCGCCGTGCGCGAATTTGTCGATTCCCTGTTTGCTTAGCGGTCATGGCCATGACTGCTAAACTCGCTACACGTCAATCGCTGCCCTCTCTCCGGCTCTCTCCCGCAAGCGGGACTGCGGAAGGGTCGCTGCGCAGCAGCGGGGCACCCGCCGGCGTCCTCCTTGCGGGGAGAGAGGGATTTAGACTCGCTGCGCGAGTTGCATCCTTATGATCACTTTTAGCCAAGTCACCAAACGCTATCGCGGCGGCACCGAGGCGCTGAAGGCGCTTTCCTTCACGATTGAGACCGGCGAATTGGTGGTGTTGACCGGCCCCTCAGGGGCGGGCAAGACCACGCTGTTAAAACTCATCGCGGCGATCGAACGCCCGACACAAGGCAGTGTGCTGGTGCATGGGCAGAATGTGGGCAAACTCACCCGCGGTGCAGTGCCTTATCTGCGGCGCAATATCGGCATGGTGTTTCAGGAAGGGCGGCTGCTATTTGACCGCAATGTGTTCGAGAACGTGATGCTGCCGCTCGCCATTATCGGTATGCCCTACCGCGAAGCGGCGAAACGCGTACGCGCCGCGCTCGACAAAGTGGGCTTGCTGGAAAAAGAAAAAGCGCAGCCGATCACGCTCTCCGGCGGCGAGCAACAGCGCCTCGCCATCGCACGCGCCATCGTTAATCGCCCGGCGATATTGATCGCTGACGAGCCCACCGGCAATCTCGATGCCGACTATGCGGCGCAATTGATGGAGATGTTTTCCGCCTTCAACCAAGTCGGCGTGACCATCGTGATCGCCACCCATCACCCGCACATGGCGCAGCACATCAAGTCACGCGAGTTGCATCTGAAAGCAGGCGTGCTGCAATCATCGATTCAAAAAGACTTAGCCACGGATGCACACGGATAAACACGGATGAAAAACCAAAATACCTGGTGGGTTTATATCCGTGTTCATCCGTGTTCATCCGTACCCCGGAGGGTAGGCTGCGCGCTGGTTACCAAGGGGTTTAGGGCATGAGAAGTTTAATTGCCCAACATCGCGCCGCTGCCGCGCTCACTGTCCAGCGCATGCTGGCCGCACCCCTTGCCACCTTGTTGACGCTGTCGGTGATCGGCATCGCCTTGAGCCTGCCCTTGGGGCTGTATCTGATGGTGGACAATCTGGGGCGGGTCGCGGCCAACACCCAGGGGCAACCCGAGATCAGCTTGTTCTTGAAAGACAATGCGAGCAGCGCCACGCAGCGCGATATCGAAGCGAAGCTCGATGCGCACGCGGGTATCAACGAATACCGCTTCGTCGCACGCGATGCGGCGTTGAAAACACTTTCAAAAAATATGGGCTTGTCCGACGCGACAGCGGTGCTGGGCAAAAATCCCCTACCGGATGCATTTGTGGTGGTTGCAAAGCTTGCCGATCCGGATGCGCTGGAACAAATGCGCAAAGAGATGCAGGCCTGGAATGGTGTGCAAACGGCAAAGCTGGATTCGGATTGGGCGCGGCGCTTGAATGCGTTTTTACGCTTAGGCCGCGATGGTGTGTGGTTGCTGGGCGGGCTACTGGGCTTTGCTTTAGCGGCGGTGGGTTTCAATACGATACGCCTGCAAGTGCTGGCCAAGCGCGACGAGATCGAAGTCAGTCGCCTGCTCGGCGCGACCGATGCCTTCATCCGCCGTCCGTACCTCTACCTGGGCACGCTGCAAGGGCTGCTGGGCGGGCTCACCGGCTGGCTGATTGTGATGGCGGCATTTGCGCTGATCAACCTGCGCGTGGCCGAAATCGCAGACTTGTATGGGATGAATTTCTTGCTCGAAGGGCTAGCCTTGCACGCTGGCTTACTGGTCCTGTTCTTATCTGGATTACTGGGCTGGACGGGCGCCTATCTCGCGGCAAACCAACATTTGCGCGGCGGCGCAGCGGCGATCTGACACGACGGATCAATCCAGCTTCAACTTGCGCATACTGTCGAAGTCGCTGTCTTTTGCCGCCTCGATCGATTGCACATTCACTGTTGCCAACAAAGCGCGGCCCTCGGTGTTTTTTTTCATATCTTGCAGTGCTGACCGAACCGCCTCGACTGCTTTAGGGGGTACGCGAGGATGCGCCGCATAAGCAAAGGGCGGCAAAGGATCGGATTGCCAGAGCACCTTGAAACGCGCTTGCATGGCCGGATCAAGCAAGCCGAATGCACGCTGAATGCTGATGCCCGCCGGATACAAACCTTTGTCGATGGTGAGATAAACGGAGTCTAGGCTCCCCACGCCGACCGGATCGATTTGTACGCCCTGCTCCCGCAAGTAACCATATCGCACGTAATCCGTCATAAAAGCGGATACGCTGTGCGTAGCGAGCTTTGCGCCCTGGAGCGCCCTGACCTGCTGCGGACCATCACGGCGTACTACGATGATCCCCACCAAAGGCGTCCCGCCATCCTTGGCTAGGGCGCGGTAGCCTGCCGCCTTTTGTGCCTTGGTGAAGTAATACGGATTGATATAGAGGAAATCGAAGGCACCTGCATCCGCATCTCTCCAATAAGTCGGCAGATCCTTCGATGTCTTAAATTGCATCTGATAGCCGGTGTGCTTGCTGAGATATTGGCAGATCGGCACCCACAGCTTTGCCTGCTCCCCAGGCGAATGCTGAGGCGTAACACCGAAGCTGAACACGATCGGCTCGGCCGCACGCGCAGTTGAAGCGCTCGCCAGGCAGAGTAACAACACCCAGCACCCTACAATCCGCTGCAGCAAACACGACATTATTCGTTGACTACCTTCTTATCGCTCGGCAACGCAAACCCCCAAGGCGAGCTTTGCATCCATTCAGTGAATTTCTCTGAAGGTAGGGGCTTGCTCATGTAATAGCCTTGCGCGGAATCGCAGCCCATGGCTTTTAGTCTGTCCCATACTTCCTCGCTCTCTACGCCTTCCGCCACGGCTTTGAGGCCGAGGTTATGCGCCAAGTCGATAGTGGAACGCACAATCACATCGTCTTTTTCCCGCTTGTCCATATCCATCACAAAAGATTTATCGATCTTAATTTTTGCCACCAGCAATTTTTGCAAATAGGCCATGGACGAATAACCTGTGCCGAAATCGTCGATCGACACTTGCACGCCCATCGTATTCAATTTTCGAATATTTTCGATGGCGCGCAGGGGCTCGCACATAATCGCCGTCTCGGTGACTTCCAACTCCAGCAAGCGGCTCGGCACCTGGTGTTCGCTAATAATTTCAGCGACCGACTCGGGAAAGCCGTGGTCTTGCAAATTCACGGCTGAAATATTCACCGCCACGGGTAATTCCACACCTTGGTTGCGCCAAACGTGAATTTGTTGCATCGCCAGCTTTAACACCTCGAGGGTCAGTGCTTTGATCTGGCCGGAGGATTCGGCTAGGGTAATGAATTTGTCCGGGTACAGCAGCCCCAAGCGCGGATGCTCCCAGCGCACCAGGGCTTCCACCCCATTGATTTTCTGCGCATTGAAATCGATCTTGGGTTGAAAGTGCAGCACTAATTCCCCGTCACTCAAAGCGCGCCGCAATTCGCCCTTAAGCGCCACAGCTTCGTTCTTGCCCTCGCCCATTTCCGCCTGGTACACCAACACGCCGAGCTTTTGCCGCTTCGCTTCATACATGGCGGCATCGCCATGCATAATCAGCGTTAACTCATCTTCGCCATGCTGCGGGAACATCGCGACGCCGAGGCTGGCGCCGATCTCGATCAGGTGCTCATCGATTTGCAGCGGCTCTTTAATCGCCGCCAACACACGTTGCGCGACTTGCACCGCGTGTTCCATATCCGTCACTTTCGGCAACAGAATCGTGAATTCGTCCCCTCCCATACGCGCCACCGTATCGGATTCGCGCAAAATTTTGTTGCAGGCATTGGCGACGTGCTGCAGCACTAAATCGCCGGCGTGGTGACCTAGGGTGTCGTTGATTTCCTTAAACGAATCCAAGTCTAGGCCCACCAGCGCGAACAATTCCTGTGAGCGCTGCGCGCTCGACAGTGTGTTGCGCAGCCGGTCGTAGAACAAGGCTCGATTCGGCAGCTTGGTCAACGCATCGTGCAGCGCTTGATGTTCCAATTGCTTGTTAGCGTCCTGCAACTGCGTGGTGCGCTCGACTACGCGCTGTTCCAATGCATGGTTGAGCCGGCGGATCTCGATTTCCTTCTTGATGTGTTCTTCATCCAGATGCTTTAGTTTGGCGGACATGTCATTGAACGCCAATGCGGTTTGGGCCAACTCATCCTTGCCCTGCACTTTGATCCGATAGCCCAAATCACCCTCGGCAATTTGCTTCGCGCCCTGCTGCAAGGCATTCAAACCCCGCGTCAGGTAATACCCCAGCGCCAAGGAAAACAATCCTACCAACAGCAGATTCAGTATACCGAGGCCAAGCGATTTAGCGCGCGTGCCGGTAATCAATTGCTGAATCGTGGCGGTGGAAAAGCCGATCTCGACCCGGCCATATTTCTCGCCCGAGACCAGGATATCGCCGTAGGCATCGAATACCCCGTCCTGCTCGGCTGAAGCCAGACTGGTATCGGCCATAAACTTGCGATCGAGAAATTTCTTTTCGCCACCCTCCGCCAACACGCCTTGACTGGAGCGTACCCGCGCATAAACAATACCCGGGTTAGTGAGCAACCCGTTGACAAAGCTTTCGAGCGTTGCAAGATCGGTCGCCAACACCGCCGCCTGGGTTGTGGAGGCAAACAGCTTGGCCGTGGTATCGGTGCGCTTCAACAGCGCTTCTTCGTTGGAGGTCTTTAGCACATTCAGGCCGTTCCAGATCATGATGACCAGCAACACCGCCTGGATGGCGACGACCCCGAAAATGATTTTTAATCGGAACGACATTATTTGGCTTCTACCGGTTGTATATTCAATTTACGCATGGCGTTGTAGTCGGCATCAGAGGCAATTTCCACGCCTTTAAAGTTATTGGCTTTCAGCAAGGCCAAGCCCTGCGGGTTTTGATCCATTTCATCCATGGCTTTTTGCACCTTGGCGACGACGTCCTTGGGTACGCGGGGATGGGCTGCGAAGGTGAATGGGGGCAGAGCTTCCGAGGTCCACAAAACACGTAGTTGGATTTTTATTTCCGGATCGACCGTGCCCAGCGTACGCAGTTCGCCGCCGCCGGCTGGGAATAAACCTTTAGCCACCGAGCGATACACCGAGTCCATGGAGTTCACATACTGCGGTGTAACCTGCACACCCTTGTCATTTAACATCCCAAGCGGTAGCCACGTAGCGGCTAAAGCAGCGGCGGTGGGGAAAGCCACGATCTGACCATTCAATTGCGATACATCCTGAATCGGCCCCTCTTTTTTTACCACCAGCACGCCGAACAGTTTGCCGTCTTTTTCCCGTGCGAATGCGGAATAGCCTGCCCCCTTGTGGTCCTGGAGATAGTTATAGGGGTTGATGTAAACAAAATCGTAAGCACCGTCGCGCACTTGCTGCTGAAAAGTCGGAATATCTTTGCCTGTTTTGAACTGAAGCGGCACACCGCTTTTTTCGCTCAAATATTGCATCACTGGCGTCCAACGCTTGGCGAGTTCAATCGCCGATTGCGTCGGCCCAAAACCGAAGCTGTAGCCGCCGGCAAGTGCTTCCGCCTGCGCCGCTTGATTGAAGGGCAAAATCAAGCCCAGCAATATCGGCATTAAGCGCAACATAGTTTCTCTTGGATACGAGTCAAAATAGGGATAGCGAGATTCATTGGAGTAAACCGCTTGTTATGCTTTTGTTATCGGCCAGCGGGAGGTACGACTTTAGCCGAGCCAACTTTGAGGGTGCCTGGTTTGTGGCCGATTTAGCGGTGGCTTCGCAACTGCCTCTACCTCGTGCGAATGGTGTTGTGCCAGTGCCATAGGAAATAGGTCAACTGGATAATTTCCCCGTGCTTTTCATGCACCCCGCAAGATTGCCAATACATTGTTTTATATAAGTTAATTTATTAATGGGGTTTGCTTGATGAACTTTTAACAAGCATTGGCACTCTTTAGGCGAGAGTGCTAAAATATAAATTATTGAATTGCGAGGGAAGCACATGACCACGGCAATAGCTTTACCCAATCCGGCTATCGGCAGTTTGGAGAGTTACATCCAAGCAGTACGCGCCTTCCCGATTCTTACCCCGGAACAGGAAACCGAATATGCACGTCGCCTGCGCGATGAGAATGACGTCGAGGCCGCGAGCAAACTGGTGTTATCGCACCTGCGGGTCGTGGTGCATATCGCGCGCGGCT
>JADMJT010000076.1:7764-11724 GCA_018781585.1 Burkholderiales bacterium | reverse complement strand
CGCCCTACGCGCGCACCTCAAACGCGGCGGCGTGATCGCTTATCCCACTGAGTCTTGCTACGGCTTGGGCTGTGATCCGCGCCACCGCGCGGCGGTACAAAAAATCCTGCACCTAAAACACCGGCCTTGGCACAAGGGCTTGATCCTGGCTGCTGCCAATCTGCAACAAATCACTCGCTTTATTCTGCCCGTAAGCGCCGCCGAGCGTGCAACACTCGATCAGTATTGGCCGGGGCCGTACACCTTCTTATTACCTGCCTCATCTCGCGCACCAAAGTTGCTGACCGGAAAGCACAAGAGCCTCGCCGTGCGCATTTCCGCGCATCCCGAGGTGGCCCGGCTCACGCGGGCGTTGGGGCCGCTGGTTTCGACCAGCGCCAATGTCTCTGGTGCTAAGCCGATCAAAACCTATGCCGAGGCGCAACGTGCATTCGGCCAACAGGTATGGGTGCTGCCAGGCCGAATCGGCAAGCGCCGTGCGCCGTCCGTTATAATCGATCTTCAATCCGGCAAGAAACTGCGTGGTTAATCATGGACACGGTGCGCGTCAAAACTTTTCTCACTGAACTGCAAGAACTGATCGTAGAACGCTTAGAGCAAGTGGACGGCAAGGCGTTTAAGCGCGATGGTTGGCAGCGCCCCGAGGGCGGCGGCGGCTTATCGTGTGTGATGGAAGAAGGCAATGTGTTCGAACGCGGCGGGGTTAATTTCTCGCACGTGTTTGGCGACAAGCTGCCGCCCTCAGCCTCGGCCAACCGGCCGGAACTGGCGGGGCGCGGTTTCGAAGCGATGGGCGTATCGCTGGTGCTGCACCCGCGCAACCCCTATGCGCCGACGGTGCATATGAATGTGCGATTTTTCGTGGCACAGAAAGCAGGGGTCGATCCGGTATGGTGGTTCGGCGGCGGCATGGATCTCACGCCGTATTACGGCTTTGAGGAAGATGCCGTGCATTTCCATCAAATGTGTCAAAACGCTTTGAGTCCCTTTGGCGCGCAATATCATCCGCGCTTTAAAAAATGGTGTGACGAATACTTTTATCTCAAACACCGGGCTGAACCGCGCGGCGTGGGCGGGATTTTCTTCGATGATTTTTCCGAGGGCGGGTTCGAAGCGGCGTTCAACCTGACCGAGAGCGTGGGCGATCATTTCCTGCCGGCGTATGTTCCCATTCTGGAACGGCGACTGGATATGCCGTATGGGGAGCGCGAGCGCGATTTCCAGGCTTATCGCCGTGGACGCTATGTGGAGTTCAATCTCGTGTACGATCGGGGCACGATCTTCGGCCTGCAAAGCGGCGGGCGCACCGAATCCATTCTCATGTCGCTGCCGCCGATTGTGAAATGGCGCTACGATTGGCATCCCGAGCCGAGCTCGCCGGAAGCCAAACTCTATACTGATTTTTTGACTGGGAAAGACTGGCTGTAGCGCCGGCATCCTGCCGGCAGAGGAAAGCAGTAGTTTTTGTGAGGGGGCGACATGAAAGTGGTGTGGAATGTCCCGAATGTTCTCACCCTGCTACGCGTCATTGCCGCGCCTCTGCTCGCGTACTTCCTCATGCGCGGTTATTACGATTACGCGCTCTACACCTTCGTTATTGCCGCCATCACCGATGCGCTCGACGGATTTATCGCGCGCTGTTTCGATCTCTACACCGAATTCGGCGCCGCGCTGGATCCGCTGGCAGATAAGCTCATCACCCTCACTTGTCTGGTGATCCTCACTTTTCAAGGCTGGGTGCCGCTGTGGCTGACGCTGGCCATCGTGGTGCGCGATACGGTGATTGTCGCCGGCGCGTTTTCTTATCATCACCTGTTCGGCGAAGTGGATATCCATCCCACTTGGCTGGGCAAGCTTCACACCTTTGCCGCCTTTGCCCTATTCATCGTGGTGTTGACCCATGCCGCGCGCCTGATCGACGCATCGGACTGGCTCACGGCCAGCTTCGTCGTGGTGCTCGCCACCACGCTCGCCAGTCTGGCGCAGTATGTCGTGCTATGGGGGCGCAAAGCCGCGCGGGAAGCGGCGCGCCGGGCTAAAGATTAGCCCCCGGTTAATCCCTGCCCCCGCACTGGGGCTTCTATTTCTTTCCCCTTGCAATGTGCGCACAGGTTTCGTAGCATGAGCCGCATGTTTCATTCGTGGCCGAAATTCCTGGTTGTTGTGCTGGTGGCGGGCCTTCAGTGCTTTGCGCCGCTGATTCACGCGCATACCAATGGTGTGCCGGGCGACCACGATATCCACGCGCATGGCGAGGAAACGGGCGCTGCGGCTAGCGTCCAAGCGCTCGATGTAGATCATCATCATGGCCAAGCCATCGGTGTCGCCAAGGAATACAAACGCGACTACACCCTGCCCTTGTCAGGTGTAGCCGTTTTGGCTCCCGGCTTTACTTTTCCTCAAGCCCCTTCTCTTGCCTCTGATACGTGGCGTTCGTTTGCAGCGCCTGGCGTCCGTTTTACCCGTCCCTCCGCACAAGCTCCTTAGTCTTTCTTATCGGTAAACCCGATGCAGCGTGCCGCTTGTGGCCACGCTGTGATGCGTTTGCCTGTCCTATTCCCTGATAAATAACCCATGCGGCTGGCGCCATGCTAGTCGTTGCACGGAGTCTTGCTATGAAACGTTTGATGAAGGCCTGCCTACTCTTTGTGGGGTTAGGCGTAACGAGTGCTGCTGTTTTTTCGGCAGACACGGAAATGGCGCGCCCAGCGCCGGTGAAGCCAGTAGGCGTAAAAATAGACGCCAAGCAAATGCAAGCGTTGGATATTCAGGTAGCCGTTTTGCAGCGCCAAACCGATGCGGTGCTGGCGAGTTTTCCGGCGCAAGTGATGGTGCCGCCGAACAGCGAACAAATCGTCAGTTCACCGGTAGCCGGCCTGGTGTTGCAAGTGCTGGTGCAACCCAATCAGGCCGTACGGCGCGGCGCGCCGCTAGTGCGCCTGGCGGGGCCCGATTGGGGCGCGTTGCAGTTGCAATTGCTGCAAACGGCGACGCGCGCCACGCTGGCGCGGCAGGCGGCGCAACGCGAACAAAGCTTGTTCGACGAAGGCGTTATTCCGCAGCGGCGGGTGCAGGAGGCACAGGCCGCGTTACAGGAAAGTAGCGCAGCCCTGAATCAAGCGCGCGCGGCGTTGCGTTTCAGCGGCATGTCCGAAGCAACGATTAACCGGGTGGCAGCTTCGGGCAAGCTGGAAGACAGCCTGGTGTTGCATGCGGCGCAAGCCGGGGTGGTGACGAGTATCGCAGTCAAGCCCGGGCAGCGCGTGGAAGCGGCCAGCGCTTTATTGCATGTGGCGCAGACCACTCAACTGTGGCTGGAGATTCAAGTTCCCGCCGCCGAGGCTGCAAACTGGCAGCCTGGAACAAAATTCAAATTGCAGGGGCGCGACATCGCGGCGCGTATTGTCAGCCTCAGCCCTTCGGTCTCCGCGGGTAGCCAAACGCTGGCGCTGCGCGCGGTGATCGAATCCAACGCGCAGGATCTGCGCCCCGGAGAAATCGTCGCGGTGGAATTGCCCGCAGCGGGAAGTGCTGGCGGGTGGAGCGTGCCGCTGGCCGCCCTCGCCCACGACGGTAAGCAGGCCTACGTGTTTATCCGCAGCGCGGACGGCTTCGACGCGCGGCCAGTCACGGTCTTGGCCAGCGCCGGTCAGCGTGTGCGCGTGCAAGGCAAGCTTGCGGATGGAGAGCAAATCGCGGTGAGCGGCATCGTCGCGCTCAAAGGCGCGTGGCTCGCCGAAAAAGAAAAAGGAGGCGGCTGATGCTTGCCCGCCTGATTCAATTCTCACTGTCGCAGCGGCTGTTCGTGCTGCTGGCGACGCTGCTCGTCGCCGGGGCCGGCTGGTATGCGTTCACACAATTGCCCATCGACGCTTTTCCCGACGTATCGAGCACGCAAGTCAAGATCATCATGAAAGCGCCCGGCATGACGCCGGAAGAAGTGGAAAGCCGCATCGCCGT
>JADMJT010000076.1:6254-7664 GCA_018781585.1 Burkholderiales bacterium | reverse complement strand
CCCGCGCTGCGCACCGTGCCCGGCGTGGCCGATGTGAATTCGCTGGGCGGCGTGGTGCGCGCGTTTGAAGTGGTGCCCGATGCGATGAAAATGGCCGCCAGCGGCGTCAGCATGGATCAGCTTAAGGAAGCCATCCGCGCCAACAATCTGAACGATGGCGCTGGGCGGCTGGGCGAAGGCGATGAGGTGCTGCTGGTACGCAGTGAAGGCAGCATCGGCAATCTCGACGATTTACGCGCCGTGGTAGTGATGGTGAAAGACGGCACGCCGATTCGTCTCGGCAATCTGGCCGAAGTCAAAATCGGCACGTTGACGCGCTACGGTGTGGTGACGCAAAGCGGCAAAGACGAAGCCGTGCAAGGCCTGGTATTGGGATTGGCCGGCGCGAATGCGCAAAAAGTAGTGGAAGGCGTGCAGAAGAAGCTGAGTGAGATCAAGCCGACCTTGCCCAAAGGTGTCACGGTCAATGTGTTCTACGACCGCGCCGCACTCGTGGAAAAAGCGGTGGGCGCGGTCTCCACCGCGCTGCTCGAAGCGACGATCCTGGTAGTGATCTTGCTCGGCTTGTTCTTGGGCAATGTGCGCGCGGCGCTGACCGTGGCTTTGGTGCTGCCGCTGTCCGCGCTGATCACTTTTATCTTGATGCGCGGCTTCGGCATGTCGGCGAATTTGATGAGCTTGGGCGGTTTGGCGATTGCGATCGGCATGCTGGTCGATGCCGCTGTGGTGGTGGTGGAAAATATCGTGCAGCGCTTGGCGCACGATCCGAGCGCGGGAAAGTTACCGCGCCTGCATCTGGTGTATCGCGCGGTGCGCGAAGTTGCGCTACCGGTTACCGCCGGTATTCTCATCATCATCACGGTTTTCTTGCCGCTGTTAACCCTGCAAGACCTCGAAGGAAAATTTTTCGTGCCGGTCGCCCTCGCGATTGTGTTCGCCTTGGCCGGCTCGCTGATTTTGTCGCTGACGGTGATCCCGGTGCTGGCCTCATATCTGTTGCGCGACGTCAAGCATGAGGACCCGTGGCTACCGCGCAAACTCTTGGCCCTATATGGCCCGCTGCTCGATTGGGCGATGCGCCGCCAGCGCGTGGTGGGCATGGGGGCGGTGCTGATGTTATTGGTGGCGGGGGGCGTCTACACCCAAGTCGGCAAGACCTTCATGCCGACCATGGACGAAGGCGATCTGATCGTCGGTATCGAAAAGCTGCCGTCGATCAGCCTGGAACAAAGCGCCGCGCTCGATCTGAAAATCCATCAAGCACTGATGCAGGCGATCCCGGAAATTACCGGCATCGTCGCCCGCGCTGGTTCGGATGAAATCGGTTTGGATCCCATGGGCCTGAATCAAACCGACACCTACTTGCAACTCAAGCCCAAAAACAAATGGCGCATGCAGAGCAAGGAAGCG
>JADMJT010000076.1:0-6154 GCA_018781585.1 Burkholderiales bacterium | reverse complement strand
AATCAATTGCGCAGTGAAGGCCTGGCGCTACGCGAAGTCGTGATCAACGGCGCCAAGCGACGGCTGCGGCCAGTGATGATGACGGCGACGATTACCGCGTTTGGGCTCATCCCGCTGCTCTTTGCCAGCGGCCCAGGCTCGGAAATTCAGCGCCCGCTCGCCATCGTGGTCATCGGTGGTTTGATTACTGCGACGGCGCTGACGCTCATGCTGCTGCCGATTTTGTATTTACGTTTCGCTTTTCCGAAACAGGAGAATTCAAATGGTTGAAATATGTTTGACGCTGTTGTGCCCGCCAGCGCTTGAAGAAAAATTGCTCGACCTGCTGCTCATGTCGCCCGAGGCTGCGGTGTTTACCAGCGCACCGGTTGCCGCCCACGGCCTGGCTTTTGGCCGCTTAAGCGCAAGCGAGCAGGTGTTGGGCCGCGCACAATCCACACAAGTACAGGTGCTGTTAGCCGAGGCGGACAAAGCGGCTTTGCTGCAAGCGGTGCAAACGCAATTCGCCGGAACGGGTCTGCGTTATTGGCTAACACCGATTAGTGAAGAAGGAGCAATCGTATGATGTCCCGGCTATGGTTGATCCCCCTATTTGGCCTGGCGTTCTCGGTTCAAGCTGCACCCGCACCCGAGACGCCGGGCTTGCTGCCGACAGAGATGGTGCGACCGCTGCTGGAACAAGACCCGAATGTCGCGGCGGCACGCGCCGGTCTTGAGGTGGCGCGGCAGGAGGCGGGCCTGCTCGACAGCTCGCCCTATGAATGGAACGCCAAATTGTCGAGCCAGCGCCGCACCCTGCAACAAGGCCCGGCATATCAGGAATGGAACGCGGGCATCGAGCGGCCGTTGCGCCTACCCAGCAAAGCCAGCGCCGACCGCAACATTGGCAAAGCCACGATAGAAGAGGCTGAGGCGCGCTACGGCGAAGCGTTACACGAAGCCGCGCGGGATTTGCTGAGTTTGTGGCTGGACTGGCTCGCCGCCGAGCATGGACGCGAACTAGCAAGCGCCAATCGTCAGTCGGCACAGGAAAATTTAAGCGCGGCGGGAAAACGCTTGCGCGCCGGAGACGCCTCCAAATTGGATGTAAGCCTGGCGCACGCCGAGTTGGCCGATCAGCAGCGGATGGATAATGACGCCAAGACCCTGGCGGCCGTGGCTTGGGGAAATTTGCATGCGCGCTTCCCCGGACTCGGCCAGGAAATGAAGGCCTGGCCCACCCCCATGCCGCTCAAACAAAACGCCGCATTCTGGCGCGAACGTATTTTGGCCGAGAGCGATGAACTCAAAACGGCGCAGGCGCAATTGCAAAAGGCGCAAGCCGAAGCGGAACGCACCCGCGCCGACAAACTGCCGGACCCCACCGTCGGCATTTACACCGCATCGGAAGTCGGCGGGCGCGAACGCATTACCGGGCTCAGTGTCAGCATGCCGATTCCTGGCGGGCAGCGCGGCCAGCGCGCGGCAAGATCGCTGCAACTCGTCGAAGTCATGCGCCAGCAAGTGGAAAGCAAAAAGCGCGCATTAGAAGCAGAGATCGCCAACGCGATTGTGAGTACGGAAGGCGCTTATACCAGCCTACAACTCGCTGAAGCGGGCGCTGCCGCCATGCAAGACAACGCGCGGCTCATGCAGCGCGCTTACACGCTCGGCGAAGCGGA
Source organism: Burkholderiales bacterium (assembly GCA_018781585.1). Taxonomy (GTDB): domain Bacteria; phylum Pseudomonadota; class Gammaproteobacteria; order Burkholderiales; family Thiobacteraceae; genus RBG-16-58-11. Next base: position 4,493 of record JADMJT010000076.1, on the reverse strand, counting down.
TTTGCAGGCCTTGCTCTTGGCCAGAAGGCAAGCGACGGCGGCGGCGCAAAGCGCGCTGGCAGCCCGGGCCGGGGCCGCAAAAAATTATTACTTGTTGCTCATCGACGCGCATTTGGTCTGGGAATTGGATCACGATTTGCCTAAGCAAGCGGCGCGCGCGTCAGAATAGGCGTGGGAGGGGGTTTAGGGAATTCCCTTGCCCAGCTCGGTCGTGCATGGACATTGTTCCGGGAATCGCTCGCAGTCCATCTCGCGCTGTTCCGCCGCTGCTGTTTGAGCAGTGGCTTGTTCTTTCCGGAGCTGTTTCCGCAGCTTGTGCGTAATAACTAGCCAGGCGATTACCGTGAACAGGGTCAGCCATGTCATCCAGGCCGTGTCCAATGGGCCGTCTGGCATGCCGTCGGGGGCGACCTCCCGCACCCAAAAGAAGAGCGCCATCGCACCCATGCCTTCAGCAATTCGTGCGGCGACGCCATCAATGGCGAGTTTGACGAAAGAGCGGTCGGAAGATTCGATGCGAATAAAGGCCTGCTCCCAAATCGAACGGTGGATGGATGAACGCAAGCCGCCTTCCGTGACTTTGAGCACGGATCGGCTGAAAGCCGTGGCCGCAGCCGTCGCAAAAGTCGCGCTGCCGAGGAGGGCAAATGGCAAGACCATCAAGCCGCCGCTCAAGCCGATTTTGTCCTGAATCTTTGGCGCCAGGAATAATTGCAGCAACAGGGAGCTGAGATTCAGCAGGATGTAGAAATTGGCGAAAAAGTCTGCATTACCCTTCTCATCCATTTTTGCTTCCGTCGCGACGATATAAAACTGCACGTCGATGAGCATGCCCGCGAGTGCGCCAGCCATGGCGATGAGTAATAGCGTGCGCGCGTAAGAATTCGATAGGGGCGCCAGATAGCGCCGGTCTTTTTCTTCGCCGGAGGCTTTTGGGCGGATGTTGGTGGGGAAGCGCCGGTGCATGGCCAGCACCAAGCCCATCACGGCAAGGATCAGCATCGCGCCAATGAATAGCATCCACTTGGCCTCGATGAAAAAAGCAAGCCCTTTGGCGGCGAATCCGCCCAACATGCCGCCGGCCAAAGAGCTGGCGCCGATCCGGCTAAAGATTTGCGCGGCTGTGTTCTTTGGCGTGGTTTCAAAAATGTCGCTGGCCAGAAGCCATAGGCTCGCGAACAGAATGCCAAAAATGGAAGGCACGAACATGAAGATGGCGAACAGAAGCGGAGAGTCACCCGGCCGCAACCATGGTGCACACACGCCGATTACTGTAGCAGCGAAGAGCAGAATGCCGATACGCGCTGGGCGCGCGCCCCAAATTTTCATGGCCTTGACGAAGATGATCGCGAGCGGGAGCGAAGCGGCGGCGATAATCATCGTCGCCATGGGCAGTTGCAAAATTCCCGCCCCCTGAAAGAACAAGGCGTCGCGCCCAGTTTTTGTGATAACAAAAGCCGCCGTCAGCAGCCCTATCGCAAGCGCAGGGAAAAGGAACTTCAAGCGATCTTCATTAGTGTTGGTCATGGCGTATCGACCTCGGTGAGACTTGCGCTGTGGAAACCCTATCAAAGGAGTATCAAGGTATCTCCGGGTCCGGGAATCACCGGCCATGGAATGCTGATGGGCGGGCGACGATAGAAACATGCTGCTTTGCGCCTATTGATTGGGGCGATACTGCTTAGTCGCCCAAGTACGCTTTCCTTACATCTGCGTTTTTCGCAAGCGCCTCGGCGTCATCGTTCAATGTAATCGCCCCGCTCTCCATCACGTAACCGCGCTGGCTGACTTCCAGCGCGAGCTTGGCGTTTTGCTCCACCAGCAAGATCGTCATGCCTGCTTTGGATACTTCGCGGATCGTCTCAAAGATTTTTTGCACCATGAGTGGTGCCAGCCCCATGCTGGGTTCATCCAGCAATAATAATTTTGGACGACCCATTAATGCGCGGGCAATGGCGAGCATTTGCTGTTCGCCGCCGGAGAGCGTGCCCGCTTGCTGCTTTAACCGTTCCTTCAAGCGCGGGAACAGCACAAAAGCTTTTTCCATATCCGCATCGATAGCTAGATCGTGGCGGGTATACGCGCCCATTTCCAAGTTCTCTTTCACCGTCATGCGGCTGAAGATGCCGCGGCCCTCGGGTACGAGGGCTATGCCGCGGCGTACGATTTCGTGAACAGGTAAGTGCGTGATGGATTGGTTTTGAAAATGCATGGCGCCCGCAGCGGCGGGCGCCATGCCGCATAGCGCTTTCAAGAGCGATGACTTACCCGCGCCGTTCGCACCGATAAAACACACCAGCTCACCTTCATTGATTTCGAATGAGACGTCTTTCACCGCTTGGATGCCGCCATAAGCGACGGTGAGATTGCGCGCTTCAAGCAGGCTCGGCAAGGCTGCCTCCGAGATACGCCTCAATCACTTTGGGATCACGCTGCACATCAACCGGTGCACCCTCGGCAATCTTCTCGCCGTAATCCAGCACCGCGACGCGATCGCACAGGCCCATCACCCATTTCACATCGTGCTCGATCAGCAGTACCGTGACGCCCGATGCGCGCAATTGTTCGATCAGCTTGGCCAGTGCGACACGCTCGGCCGGATTCATGCCCGCTGCGGGTTCATCCAGCGCCAGCAATTTAGGTTCGGTGGCGAGCGCGCGGGCGATTTCCAGTCGGCGCTGATCACCGTAGGGCAGATGTTTGGCCTGCGCGCGCGCGTGGCGGTCGATGCCGACCAGCTTAAGCAGACCATGCGCTTTGTCGCGCATGGCGCTTTCCTCCTCGCGCGTGGCCGCGTTGCGCAGAATCGCGCCCAGCACGCCGGCGTGCGTGCGCACATGGCAGCCGACCAGGATATTTTCCAGCGCGGTCATGTGGGCGAATAGGCGAATGTTTTGGAAAGTGCGCGCCAAACCCAGGCCTGCGACGGCGTGCGGCTTTAAACCATTGAGCAGATGGCCGTCTAATCGCACCTCACCCGCAGTCGGCGTGTACAGGCCGTTCAGGCAATTGAACAACGTGGTTTTCCCCGCGCCATTGGGGCCGATCAGGCCGAAGATTTCTCCGTGCTGGATGTTAAAGCTGACCTCATTCAGCGCAACCAAGCCGCCGAAGCGCTTGCTTAAGCCGCGTGTTTCCAGCAGCACCGGGCGTTCACTTTTGCTCGTCATACAAACCCGGATGCAATTCATCATCTTTAACCAACTCGCGTTGGCGCTGCTTAGAAGGCCACAATCCCGCCGGGCGGAAAATCATCATCAACACCAAGGCCAAACCGAATAGCAACATGCGCAAATCGGCAGGATCAACCAGCACGCGATCGAAAACCAGACGTTGCAAGTCGCCGACATAGCGCAGCGCCTCGGGCAAGATGGTGAGCAAAAACGCGCCGAGGATCACTCCCGGAATATTGCCCATGCCGCCCAACACGATCATGCACAGAATCATGATCGACTCCATCAGGTTGAAACTCTCCGGGCTGATAAAGCCCTGAAAGCTGGCGAACAACCCCCCCGACACGCCGCCGAAACTGGCACCCATGGCGAAGGCAAGCAACTTCATATTGTGAGTATTAATCCCCATCGCCTCCGCCGCCGTCTCATCTTCGCGGATTGCCACCCAGGCGCGGCCAATGCGCGAATCTTGCAAACGCAGGCATACAAACATAATCAGCAAAGTCAGCGCGAGAAACAGATAGTAATAAGCCTGCACGCTGTTGATGCCGAACAACTCTTGCGGGCGCGCAAAAGAAAATCCGCTAATAGCAATCGGGTCGATCAGATTAATGCCCTGCGGCCCGTTGGTGACATTCAGCGGCCGATCAAGATTGGTAATAAAGATGCGAATAATCTCGCCGAAACCGAGCGTTACGATGGCGAGATAATCGCCGCGCAGCCGCAGCGTAGGCGCGCCGAGCAGCACCCCAAACAAGCCTGCCACCAATGCGCCTAAAGGCAGCAGTAGCCAGAAGGGTAAGTGCACACCAAACTGCGGCGAAGCCAGCAGCGCATACAGATACGCGCCCACGGCATAAAACGCGACATAACCGAGATCGAGCAAACCTGCATAGCCGACCACGATATTGAGGCCGAGCGCGAGCATGATATAGAGCAGGGTCAGATCGAGGATGCGTACCCAATAAGTGCCGAGGCTCGCTTGCACCAGGAAGGGGGCTGCGATCAGTGCGACCGCGATGAGTGCCAGGCCGAGCCAGGCGGGATAAGGGGAAGTTGTTTTGCGTGCGACTATCACTTCGATATCTCTCATTGTTTACGAGGGGGCGCATCCTTGGCCAAGGCTCGTGCCTCGGCTAGGTCTATCCGAAATTTGTAGCCATGTTGTGCCAACAGTCCCAGCAGTTCTTCACCATTAAGCAGGGTGATTGGCTTGTCCTTGGCGAATACATAAGCCTCTGGGCCAAAGTGACTGGTGGAAACCAGAATACCCTTGGTCGCGCCCTCATTGATAATGGCACCATACAGATCGCGCACGGC
>JADMJT010000045.1 GCA_018781585.1 Burkholderiales bacterium | reverse complement strand
GTTCGGGAGTTTGCCCGTGTGTCTGGTTTGAATTTGATAAATTGGGCGGAGTAGCTAAATATTATTTCGCCAAAAACTCCATCCGCACCCCCGCCAACTCAATCACATCATCCGGATTGAGCGGGCAGGGCCGTTCGTTGAGGGTGGCGCCGTTGACGATGGGGAACTTGTCGCCCTGCACATGGTTGAGGAAGAAGCCGTTCGGGCGGCGGGTGATCATGGCTACCTGTACGTTCTTTTTGCCGATCGAGGTGAGCGGTTTGCTGAGGGGGATTTCAACGCCGCTCTGCTTGCCGTTGAGTACTTTCAACGCATAGTGGAGTGGGTGCATAGGTGTTTCCGCGGCGAAGTGTACTGCTTGCGCCACTAGTGGCTCGGGTGCGTGATGGGTTTTTACCTCCGGCGAGAAGGTGCTGGGGAAAGGATCGAGATTGGTCGGTGCATCAAGCAGCAAAGCGCCTTCCGCGGCGTGTGGCGCATCGGCTAGCCTTAGCTGCATGCCAGCGAACGGGCTGCGGATGAGCATGGTTTTTTCAAAATCGGGCTGCGCGGCGATGGTCTTGCCGGCAAAGAAGCGCAAGTGATACTTGCCGATCTCGATCACGTCGCCATCTTTGAGTAGTTGTTTCTCTACTTGTGTGCCGTTGAGCAGCGTGCCGTTGGTGCTGCCCCCGTCCTCAAATATTAGATCGTTGCCGACTTGGATAATCGCGGCGTGCTCGCCGGATACGGCGAGATTATCAATCGGCACATCGTTGTAGGGCCGGCGTCCAATGGTAAAGCGCGGCTTGGTGATCTCGTATTCACGGATCATTTCGCCATCGAGGCTTAGAGCGAGAGAGGCCATCTTGCGTCTCCTTTTATCAGCCGAAGGTTCGGCTCCAGAACGATTGCCAAAACCCATGCTGCGCGGGAAAGGGTTTGAGTACCTTCACCAGCACCACCGAAATATTATCGCGCCCGCCTTGCTCGTTTGCCAGCTTGACCATCTCGTGGGCGGCAAGCGGCAGGTTGCCGCCCATCAATTCCATCGCGGCGTGGATATCCGATAGCGTCACCATGTCGGTGAGACCATCCGAGCACAGCAAATACATATCGTTCGGCGCGGTGTCGAAAACCTTCACTTCTAGCGGTACTTCCGGGTCCACGCCGAGTGCGCGCGTGACCAGGTTTTTATTGCTCGACCAAGGTGCTTCCTCTTGCGAGATCATGCCGCTGTCGATTTGCTCTTGCAGCAGCGAGTGGTCGCGCGTCAATTGCGCGAGCTGGCCGCTGCGCAGCCGATACAGGCGCGAATCGCCAATATGCGCCGCCAGCAGGCGATTATCGTGGAACACGGCCAGCACCAGCGTCGTGCCCATGCCGGCGCATTGTGGCCGGGTGCGCGCGGTGTCACACACGGCGGCGTTGACGGTGGCGACCAGTTCGCGCACCAGTATTTCCAGTGCGTGTGGTTCAGTTGCTAACTCCGGCAACCGCGCTTTCAAACCTTGCATCAACAAAGTGACAGTCATGCCGCTGGCGATTTCACCTGCGTTATACCCGCCCATGCCGTCGGCCAGAATCGCCAAGCCATAATCCGCGTCGACGGCGACGAAATCTTCGTTTTGGCTGCGCGCCTGACCCACATCGGTGACCGCTGTCATTGCCAGCGCTTGGCGCAAGCTCATATCTAGCATTTCAGCGCGGCGTCGATCATCGCGGCGCGCCAAGCGAGTCGCTATTTTTTAAGAAATTCGTTTTCAACTAACGAGCTCCCGCCGATTGTTAAAGTATTTATACCAGCGTGTGGGTTAGTCTGGTATGAAATAAGCATTTTTCCCGACAAGCGGCAGTATCCACAAATGCTGTGGATAAAGCTGTGGACAATGTGTTTAGACACGAGCTAAGTCATAGCAATGGCAACGCATTTTTACTTTAGGTCAATTTTTATACGTATTTATTACACAACAAAAACAATTGGTTATGGATTATGGGCGTGAAATTGCTATTGAATCAATTTATGCCTTCACTCAGAGCCTATTCTGTGGGTTGTTTTGCCAACGGGGGTGGTTTAGAGCCTTTAAAAATAGGGTGGCCCTGGGGTGACATCCGGTATGCCTTATCCCTATTGGCGTTTGGGGAAGTCAAGTTGAAATTGCGTTGCGCGGACAGCCGTGGTGCAAAGAGATAAAACAGGATTTGTTACCATGACGCTTCATGAATCAATTCGAATTAACTGAAAAACTGCGTCTGGATAAATGGCTGTGGGCGGCGCGTTTTTTTAAGACGCGCAGCCTGGCCGCCCAAGCGGTGGAGGGCGGCAAGGTAAAGCTCAATGGCCAGCGCGTGAAACCGGCGAAAGAGCTGCATGTTGGCGATGCGCTAGACATCCACATCGGGGACTATACGTGGCAAGTCACCGTGCGCGTGTTGAGCGCACGGCGCGGCCCAGCGGAAGTGGCGAAGAAGTGCTATGAAGAAACCGAGAAAAGCCAAGCGCGACGCCTGGCCCAAGTCGCGACACGGCGCGTGGAGAATGAGCCCGCCACGGAGCTGCACGGCCGGCCGACCAAGCGTGATCGGCGCATGATGAAGCGGTTTACCGGGGGTGGATGACGTGTGGGCCATCAACAAAAAAGGCGGGTTGCCACGCCTTTTTCATATGGGGTTTGCGGCGGTGCTAAGCGATCGCCACATCCCGATTAGCGTCATGCATCAGCGATTCGTGCAAATTCGTGTTGAGGCTGTTGAGTTCATCGAGCTGGCGCAGGACATGACCTTCCATGTGTTCCAGTTCGGTGATGCGATCTTCTAAGGTGTCGGTCGCTTTATGGATGCGCTTGATGCTCTCCAGGCGGCGGCGCAGCTGTAGTTGATGTTCGCGTACTTGGGTTTCCATCGGCGCCATGATGGCTTTCAACCAGTTGTCCACGTCGCGGTTAGCAATTTCGTACACTTGCACCACGCGCGTGGCCACGGTCTCGAAGAATTTTTTGGTAAGTCCTGAACGCTCGCTGGCATATACCATGAGGGTGTTGAAGTGATCGTTGTAGGCTTTTTCCAGCTTGGCGAGTTCCTTCTGGTATTTCAGGGTAGAGAAGGGCGTGGTGGTGGCCGGCTTTAAGCCATGCTCCTCGCTGAATTTTTTGTACATGGCTTCCATCATCAGCTTGATCTCATCGACTTGCCCAGCGGCTTTGCCGACATTGCCGGACACGTCTTTGAAGAAAGTATTCATTGCTTCACGGATACCTCGGGTGAAGCGGCTTTTCTCCATCTGGCCGCGGATGTCACGTACCTCCGCTTTCAGTGATTCCATGCCGAGGTAGCTGTAGAGCTTGTTGGTTTGGGTGGAGAAAACTGAGCGCAGCGCTTGGAAACGTTGCAGGCCTTTCTCAAAATTTTCTTTGTCGTGCTTCACCTTATTCATCATGTGTTCGATGACGTCCTGGTTTTTACCACGCAGGCCTTTCAATTCATCGAGCTGTTCGCGTATGCCAGAGAGGCGGCCGCGCAGGATACTGGAGGTGGCGCCAAACATTTCCGCCAGTTCGCTCTCGGTGTTTTCGCGCACGATTTCTTGTTTGGAGGGAATCAACTCATCGGACAGCGCGCGCTCCAGTTCCAGCAAGCGGCTTTTATCCAGCAATGCGTCGTCACGCTGTACTTTCGCGAGCAGGCCTTTTTGCGCCGAAACGGGGTAAATCTGCGAGGGGTCGAGCGCGAGTAACTGCGCTGTGTTATGTACCTGATTGTTCAACTCGGCTTGAATCGCGTCCCAGGTTTTGAGCTCATCCCACATGCCGTCGATTTTGTTCAGCACCACGATGCGGCCTTTTTGCCGGCCTTGGGTATTGCCGATGTGGTTACGCCAGACTTCGATGTCGCTTTTAGTCACGCCGGTATCGGCGGCGAGGATGAAGAGAATCGCATGTGCATTCGGCAGCAGGTTAAGCGTTAACTCCGGCTCGGTACCGATCGCGTTCAAGCCGGGCGTGTCGAGAATCACCAGGCCCTTTTCCAGCAATGGGTGCGGGAAATTGATAATCGCGTGGCGCCAGGCGGGGATATCGACCGTGCCATCATCGTGCACGGTCAGGATGTTGTCCTGATCGTTGGCGTGATACAAGCCGTAGCGCTCGGCTTCCGCCACCGGCACGCGCTTGGTTTCCGACACTTGCAACAGCGTATTAGTCATCGCGTCGCCGGAATTCACGTCAAGCGGAGAAACGATCCATTCGTCGGTGTAGCGCTTGTATTCGGTGGTGCTGGTATCGGTGCCGCGGGTCTCGATCGGCAGCAGCATGATGCACGGATCGCGGCCCGCTTCGTATAAGAGCTCGGTCGGGCACATGGTGGTGCGGCCCGCGCTGGAGGGCAGTAGGCGCTGCTTGTAGCCGGCGAAGAAGATCGCATTGATCAGCTCCGATTTGCCGCGCGAAAATTCGGCGACGAAGGCAACATTGAGCTTGTCATCGTGCAAGCGGTCAAGAATGTGTTGAATGCGCAGATCGGTTTGAGCATCGTTGAGTTCCTGCTCGTGCAACCAGTGGCGCAGGCCGCTCACGGTATCGAGCAATTGTCCGCGCCAAGCGCTATAGGCTTCGAAGTGTGCGACTAGATTGTCTTGAGTCATGATCTCTCCGCTTAGTGATTCCATTCCCAATTTAATCGTGCACTTTGTTGGCGGGGCTTGCCGTACTAGTTGTACTGTTTGCGCCCCGCCGTCGCGTTCACGATTAAATTGAAAATGGAATAAGGCGCCGGACGAGCCCAGCGCCTGCCAGGTAATCTAGCACAATAATAAGTAAAAACAATAGCGTTACAGCAAAATCTTAAAGCGCTAACTGCAGGGCAGGATAGTGTATTTAGCGGCCCATTTTATGCAATATTCATAGAAACGCCGGTTATCGCTGACAAGCGGCGCAGTAAAAGGTCGAGCGCTGTCCTTGCCGAATTTGCTTGATGGGCCTGCCACAGCGGCGGCACGGTTCATCGGTGCGGCCATACACCGCATATTCCTGCTGGAAGTACCCCGGTTCCCCATCAGTTTTTACAAAATCGCGCAGGCTCGAACCACCGGCGCGAATGGCGCGTGCCAAGATTTCATTCACCGCGGTGACTAAACGTTGCAGCCGTGCCAGGCTCAAGCGTTGGGCCGGAGTCTTGGGGTTAATGCCAGCGGCGAACAGCGCTTCATTCGCGTAGATGTTGCCCACACCCACCACCAAGTGGCTGTCCATTAAAACCAGTTTGATCGCAGCAGAACGGCCGCGGGTGGCTAGATAAAGCTTGTCGGCGCGGAAGTCGTCGGTCAATGGCTCCATGCCCAAGACCGCGAGCAGTTTGTGCTGCATCACATGCTCACCCGCCCACAGTACCGCCCCGAAACGGCGCGGATCGCGCAAGCGCATGGCGTGGCCACTTTGTAACACCAAATCGAAGTGATCATGCTTATCGGGCGGCGTCGTAGCCGGTACTACGCGCAGACTGCCCGACATACCCAAATGCACAATCAGCCATCCGGCATCGGTATCGAACAACAAGTATTTGCCACGGCGTTGAATCTGACGAATGCACTTACCCGGCAGTAAACTCGTCAGTTGTTCGGGCACCGGCCAGCGCAGCATGGGATGTCGAATCACAACCGCTTGGATCAGCTGGCCCTCCAGGTGAGGCGCCAAGCCGCGGCGCGTGGTTTCTACTTCGGGGAGTTCAGGCATGGTTTAAGTATTCCTAAATGTAGCGCCGGCATCCTGCCGGCATGCAAGCAGGATGCTTGCGCTACGCAAGCTGCCAAGTCCCCATGAATCAGCCGAGCGACAAGCCCCATGCCAGCAATTCTTCCAGCATCTCTCGCGGCGTCACTGTCTGAGGTGTTTTGATTTTCGCAGCGCGCATTTCAGTGATCAATGTTTTATCACCCGTCACGAAATAGGCGGCCTTTGCCGCGATGGCGGCGGCGACAATCGGCATGTCTTTCGCGTTGATACCCGTCACCGGCGTACGTGGGCAGGCGTCGACGCGCAGGCCAGAAGCCGACAAGAATTTCTGCCAGATCGGTTGTGCCTGCGGCAGTTTCTTGGCGAGGTTGCGTTCTACTTCTTGTATGCAGCAGCGCCCCGTGGCCAAGGTGATGTTCTCTCTACCGGCTAGCCAATCGACCAGCACGGTGGGTGGGGAATGCGCAGAACCGATAAGAGAGGAGAGTAGAACGTTGCTGTCGAGAAAAACGACGATCACAGGTCGCGCAGCAGGTCTTCGGCGCTGACGCCGTGCTGCTTCATCACTTTGCGAATCTGCTTGCGCAGTCCTTCAAGATCCATGCGCAGCGGTGTTAACACAATGGCGTTGGCGATCATGACCGCGCGTAGCGAGTCGCCGGTTTCCAAGTGCAGCGCTTCACGTAGCGCCTTGGGCAGCGTCACTTGGCCGCGCTCACGCAGTTCGATGTCGGAAGCTTCTAATTCGGTGGTTTCCATACGCACTCCGATTTCTGAATTTCAGAAATCGTAGCTTAGGCAGGCGGTGGCGTCAAGCGGCTGATTTTGTAATGCAGATCGGAGGCGGGGTGCACGAAATGTAGCGCCGGCATCTTGCCGGCATGCCGGCTGGAAGCCGGCGTTACAAAAAAGCTACAGCTTCCGTTTATTGAAATCGCAAGCGTCGCGCCACAATTAGCGTGAAGTGATACACGATTTTTTCACCGGGTGCAGGGGCGCACCTTATCCCTGCATGAACACACGCACTTAGCCGCAAGCAAGGATGCTTGCGCTACAAAAACTACGGCTTCTGTTTATTGAATTCACGCAAGCGCCGCGCCGCATCCAGCGTGAAGTGATAAGCGAATTTTTCATCCTCACGCAGCACGACCCATTCCTGATCCTGTTGCGCGGTTTGCAGTTTTAGCGTCTTGCCCGAGGCGAAGCGCAGGGTGATGTGCTCCGTGGCTTTAAAGGCATGCGGCTGGCTGACGGCGAGGGCTTGTGCATGCCGCCATTCGTCGGCGAATTTATTCGCGTCGTCTTGGCTGAGAATATCTGCCGGTTCTCTTTGCCACTTGCCATCGGTGCGAGTGAGCTTAAACGTTGCGAATTCAAAGGCGACAGGATTCTCGGCTGCATCGAGCAGTTGCTTAGAAGCGTAGTCCGTAGGCTGTTTGGCGACATCGACGAAATACACGGGCGAGATCAAATACACCACGCCTTGCGTTAGCACATACAGTTGGTTGGTGAGCGGATGCACGCCACCGAAGGTGAATTCCTGCGCGCCGATTTTGACGCGGGCGAGCGGGTGATCGAGCTCGAAGCGCGCCAGATCTTGTGCCGCAAAGCGTTGTCCACTCTCGGCAGTTAGCAGGCCAAGCAGGCTCTCCACCCGCGCCGCGTCGGCGCGCGCAGCGTAGGGTTCGGTGACCATCCAGTTGCCCGAGTGTTTTTCCAGCACCACGCGCGGCCGCTGGGCCGGGGTGATGGTGATTTCATTGATACTGGCTGGGGCGAGGCTGGAGAGTTTGTGCTTTGAGGAGTCGGTCGGTTCGGGTTTAAAAAAAACCAACCAAGCCAAAGCCACGACCGCAAGCGCGAGCGCCAGGTTGACCCAGAGCCGGGAATTCATGGCTTGCGGCGGCGCCACCAGACCCAGCCTCCCGCGACTAGGAAGGCGATAGGCAGCGCGATCAAGAAGCCGATCACGATGGCTAGCGTGGCGCTTTGCGACAGCGATACTTGTGCGTCTTTGGTGGCGCGTGGCTGAATCGCGATCAGGTTTTCATCGCCCGCCAACCAGTTGATGAGATTAATGCCGAGATCGAGATTGCCGGCATTGCCGAGGTATTGATTGGCGAGAAAGTGGCCGTTGCCGATTACCGCCACGCGCTGTTCGCGGCTTTCCACGCTGCGCTCCAGTGCGACGGCGATGGTGATCGGGCCGGGTTTGTCTTTACCTTTGTCGAAGGCAACGCCGCTATCCAGCTTGCCGGTTTCGAGCCAGCCGCGCGCCGCGACTTGAATCAGCGGTGTGGCGCGCCAACCGCGCTCACCTTCCAACGCCACGACTTCGCGCGCGAAAGGGAAAACGGTGATGACGTTGAAATTCGCAAATAGCGCGTGCTTGCCGTAGGCCGCGCCGATGGCGAAGGTAGCCGCCACCTTCATTTCCTGCGCTTGCGGATCGATCACGGTGCCGGGCGTGAGCGCGATGCCGAATTGCTCAACTAGCGGTTGCAAGCCATGCAGCGGCGCTTGATCCGCCAGCCATAATAAATTGCCGCCGCGCTGCACATATTGTTTCAGCTTTTCCACTTCCGCCGGCAGCAAGTCTACGCGCGGGCCGGCGATCACCAGCACTGAAGCGTTGTGCGGCACTGCTTGGGCCAGCGTCAGATTCAAGGGCGCGCTCTTGAACCCACGACTCGCCAACTGCACACCGAAATCGCCCATATCGTGATTCGCCGATCCATCGAGCTTGCGTTCGCCGTGGCCGTCGAGATAGAGCACCAGCCGTGCTTTGTCGCGCGCCAGTCGCATTAGCAGATTGGTGAAGGCGGATTCGTTGTAGCTGGCTAAATGCTCGGTGCGCTTGCCGACTTGCACGATCATCTCGCCTTCGCGCTGTATTCCCGCTTGGCGCGCCAATATCGGCTGCTCACCGGGGTCGATGAAGCTGAGTTTGATGTTTTGCTTCGTGCGCTGGTAGGGCGTGAGGAAATCGGTGGCCGCTTTGCCGGTTTCGCTGGCAGCCGCGGCATACACGGTGACCGAGATGGGTTCTTTTATTTTACCGAGCAACTCGATACTGCCGGCGCTCAAACTATTACGGGCGTTGAAGGTGACATCCCAACTCTTGTGATAGATGCGCGACGCGGCGCCAAGTAAGCCGGCGAGCAGCAGCAATAGGACGACGAACACCCAGTGATGAAACTGAAGCTGAAATTTAACTTTTCGATTGAGTTCCATGACTAACCTTGCAAGCGTTTCGCGTCCAACTGACGCATGGTTAGGATCAGGAACGTTGCGGCGAACAGCAGCAGATAGGCCACATCGGCCGTGTCGATCAAGCCGCGATTAAAACCTTCAAAATGTTTCATCAGCGACAGATACACCAGCGGATGGTTGGGGTCTTGGGTCATGCCATTCAAAATCCACAGCAGCAACAGCGCGCCGAAGCTGGCGAAAGCGGCGATCACCGCGTGCTGCGTGAGGCTGGAGATGAAGAGTCCCAGGGCTGCGAACGCGCCGAGCAGCAGCAGCAAGCCCAGGCTATTCGCGCCAATCAGGCCCCAATCAATGGGCCCGCCTAGGGCGAGTGAAGCGGACATCAACAACACCAAGCCGAGGGCCAAGGCGAGAAACAGCATCAGCCCGACAAATTTGCCGAGCACGATTTCCAAGTTGGATATGGGGGCGGAGAGCAGCAGCGTCAGCGTTTGATTGCGCCGCTCCTCACTGAAGAGGCGCATGGTCAGCAGCGGTACAGCCATCAGCAGCAAAATCGCGGCGAAGCCGAATACGGCGGAAGACACGATCTCGGTGATACCCGGCGGATTGGCAAGTTGCTGGATGCGCGGCAGGTTGTCCATGTAGCCGCTCAACTGGTACAGAAACACCCAGGCCAGAATCACTTGCATGATGGCGAGAATGACCCAAGCTAAGGGAGAGGCAAAGAGTGAGCGGAATTCCTTCCAAGCGATTACGGCGATCATGCCACGTCCTCCTGGCGGGTCAATTGCGCAAACACATCTTCCAAGCTGGTGCGTTCGGGGGAAAGTTGCGTCAGCCCCCAATTATTTTCCGCCGCCGTGCGGGTGATTGCTTCCGCTGGGTTGGCGTCGGGATGGCATACCACCCTGATTAAATTGTTCACCATAGCCTGGGCGTCTTTCACGCCGGGGATGGCGGTAAGGGCTTCGAGTGTGGGCGGTCGCATAAAGCCTACCACCAGGCTTTCCATTTGGCGCGTGCGGCGCAGGCCGTCGATGCTGTCCGCGAATACGATTTTGCCGCGATGCATGATTTGCACGCGGTCGCAGATCGCTTCGACTTCCGGCAGGATGTGGGTGGACAAAATCACACTGTGGCTGCCGCCCAATTCGCGAATCAAGGCGCGAATCTCGCGGATTTGATTCGGGTCCAGGCCCACGGTCGGTTCGTCTAAAATCACCACATCGGGCCGATGCAAAATCGCTTGGGCGATGCCGACGCGCTGTTGATAGCCTTTAGAAAGGTGCGCAATTAAGCGTCGCCCCATGTCATTCAGGCCGCAGCGCGCCTTGGTTTGTTTGACTGCTTGTGGCAATTCATCGCGCGGCACGCGGTGCAAACGCCCACAAAAAGTCAGGAATTCATCCACCGTCAGCTCGCGATACAAGGGTGGGGTTTCCGGCAGATAGCCGATTTTGGCCTTGGCCAGTTTGGGTCTTTCCAGCAAATCGATGTCGCAGATGCGCACGCTGCCGGAACTGGGCGCCAGATTACCGGTCAGCATCTGCATGGTGGTGGATTTGCCCGCGCCGTTGGGGCCGAGCAAGCCCAACACTTCACCGCGTTTCAGTTCTAAATCGAGGTCGGCTACCGCGAGGGCATTGCCATAGCGGCGGGTTAAGTGATGTGCGGAAAGGGTAATGTCGGTGGTTTCGGGCATTCGGATTTTTTGACAAGCGGAGCGCGCCGAGAAGCGCGCTAGACAACGTGAATATACCTGATTATGCTGACTCGATGTAGTCGCTTACGGGCGACGTAATTTAACTGGGTTATGTTTATGTCTCATGCCATGCAGTACAAGATTTTAGCGGCGCTGTGCGCGACGAGTTTGCTCGGCGCTTGCGCCGGAGTGCCAGAGGCCAAACCGCCCGTCGCTGACCCGCGCCCGACTATCGCACGCGAAACAAAGCGTCCGGAGCCGCCCAAACAAGCGCTGACCGATCAATTTTTGTATCAGGTTCTGTTGGCGGAGATCGCCATGCAGCGCGGTGATGCGCAGTTGGCCGTACGCGCTTATCTCGATTTGATGCAGCAGACGCAGGATTACCGCATCGCCGAACGCGCCGCCCAGTTGGCCCTCAATGCCCGCTTGGCGGATGAGGCGCTGCTCGCGGCAGCGCGCTGGCTGGTATTGGAGCCGGAATCGATCGGTGCGCGCCAAACGCTGGCCGGGGTGCTGGTGACCCAGGGCAAGCTCGCGGAGGCGCGGCCGCATTTGGAGAAAATCCTCGCGGCCGAGGAAGCCAATCTTGGCTACGGCTTCTTGCATCTCAACAATCTGCTGGCGCGGCATCCGAATAAGGTCGCCACATTAAATTTGGTGCAGGATTTGGCGCGCGATTATCCGCTACTGCCCGAGGCGCACTTCGCCGTGGCGCGCGCCGCCTGGAGCGCGGGCGAGAAGGATCTGGCGGTCAAGGCCAGCACCGATGGGCTGGCGCTACGGCCGAATTGGGAGGGCGCTGCGTTGTTTAAGGCGCAGGTGCTGCACAGCATTTCTGCTGCCAAGGCGGTCGAGTATTACACGGCCTATTTGCGCGAATTTCCCCAGGCGCGCGAAATGCGTCTCTCTTATGCGCGACTCCTGGTGCAGGAAAAGCAATTTGGTCCAGCGCGCGAAGAATTCAAGCGCCTGGCGGCCGATTTCCCTAACAACCCGGAAGTGCCACTGGCGATCGGCCTGATTTCCATGCAGCTGCACGAGTACGACGCGGCGGAAACTTACCTGGGCCAAGCGTTGGCATCGGGGGTGAAGGACGAAGACGCCGTGCGTTTTTATCTGGGCCAACTGAGCGAGGAGCGAAAGCGCTGGGACGATGCCAAGCGCTGGTATGAGGCGGTGACCGGCAACCAGGCATTTGCAGCCAAACTACGCATCGCCGGGGTGCTGGCGCGGCAAGGCGACTTGCCCTCGGCACGCAAATTCCTGCAACAGATACCTATCACTACCAATCAACAGCGCGCGCAAGTGGCGGCGGCGGAATCCAGTCTGCTGCGCGATGCCAAGCTGCTCAAAGAGGCGTTTGAAGTATTGAATAAAGCATTGGAGAAATTGCCTAACCACCCCGAACTGCTGTACGACCACGCAATGGCGGCAGAAAAAATTGATCGGATTGATGTGATGGAATCCAGCTTGAAAAAACTGATTCAGGTAAAGCCCGATCACGCGCATGCCTACAATGCGCTCGGCTACACCCTGGCCGATCGCACCACGCGCTATGAGGAAGCCAAGCAAT
>JADMJT010000065.1 GCA_018781585.1 Burkholderiales bacterium | reverse complement strand
CCGAATGGCGAGCAGCTCATTTTGGAGCCGCTGATACGCGAGGGGCGGCGCGTGAAGCTGGAGGGTTTCGATCCCTGCGCGATTATTCTCAATAACGATTTGTCTGCCGGTATCCCGGCGATCTTGCAAGATTTGGATCAGCCCGTGATTCCCCCGCTACACGCCGGTTGGTCCACGCGTCTTAAGTCCAACCACTTCGCCGCTTATAACGAGGTGGCCGATAGCTTTGCGAAATTGCTCGGCATCGATCCCTGGATCATCAATCCGCAGTTCGCCACTTGTGGCCGCGTGAATTTCCAGACGCGCGAGGGGGAGGATTGTCTGGCCGCATTTGTCGGCGATTTGCTGGACGACATCCGGGTGAAGTACAAGGAATACGGCATCCAAGAAGAACCGTTCGTGATCGTCAAAGCCGACGCCGGCACCTACGGTATGGGTATCATGACCGCCAAATCGGCGGACGATGTGCGCGATTTGAATCGCAAGCAGCGCAACAAAATGTCGGTGGTGAAAGAAGGCCTGCAAGTGTCGGATGTCATCATTCAGGAGGGCGTGTACAGCTTCGAGAGCATCAACGAAGCCGTGGCCGAGCCGGTGGTGTATATGATGGACCGCTACGTGGTGGGCGGCTTCTACCGCGTGCATACCAGCCGCGGCAAGGACGAGAATTTGAATGCGCCGGGCATGCATTTCGTGCCGCTTGCATTTGATACGCCCTGCTCGTTGCCGGATTGCAGCGGACGCCCGGATGCGCCGCCGAATCGTTTTTATACCTATGGCGTGGTGGCGCGCTTGGCGCTGTTGGCTGCTTCGATTGAGCTGGCGCGCACGGATCCGGTTAATCTTGAGGTGGCGGCGTAGTTTCTGATGAGTTTTTTTTCGTTCGCTAAATCCCCCCTAGCCCCCCTTTTTCAAAGGGGGGAACTGGTAGAGGGCGCAGCAAGTAAAACTCCCCCCTTTGACAAAGGGGGGCCGGGGGGGATTTCAAAGCCTTCGCTTTAATCGGAACCCCTTATGCGCCTCGCCATCATTCTCGACCCGCTCGAGCACATCAAAACCTACAAGGATTCAACTTTCGCCATCATGCGCGAAGCGGCGACGCGTGGGCACACGCTGTTTGTCATGGAGCAGCAAGACGTATGGCTGCAAGAAGGGCGCGTGATGTCGAGCGCGCGCAAGCTCGATCTGGTGGACGATGCGTTGCGCTGGTATTCGCTGGAAGACCCCGTCGTCACGCCGCTCACTGATTTCGATGCGGTGCTGATGCGCAAGGATCCGCCGTTTGATATGGAGTATGTGTTCAGCACCTATCTGCTCGAACTGGCCGAGGCACAGGGCGCGCATATTCTCAATCGGCCGGCCGCGATCCGTGACTATAACGAAAAGCTCTCCATCGCGAAATTTCCGCAATTCATGGCGCCCACGCTGGTGACGCGCGATCGGGAGCGGATTCGCGCCTTTCTCGCCGAGCAGGGCGATATCGTGGTGAAACCGCTGGATGCGATGGGTGGGGCGAGCGTCTTCCGACTAATCGAGTCTGACCCCAATTTGAATGTGATTCTGGAGACCATGACCGAGTGGGATACGCGCACGATCATGGCGCAGCGCTTTATTCCGCAGATCGCGCAGGGCGATAAGCGCATTTTGATTATCGATGGCGAAGCCGTGCCCTATGCCTTGGCGCGCATCCCCAAGGCGGGCGAGACGCGCGGCAATCTTGCGGCGGGCGGCAAGGGCGTGGCGCAGCCGCTGTCGGCGCGCGATCAAGAGATTGCCGCCACCCTGGGCCCGGTGTTGAAAGCCGCAGGATTGTTCTTGGTTGGCTTGGATGTGATTGGCGATTATCTGACTGAGATCAACGTCACTAGCCCCACCGGCATGCAGGAAATCAGCGCGCAGACGAAGTTCGACGTGGCAGCTATGTTTGTCGATGCGCTGGAGCGCAAGTGCGCTTAGGAAGTTTCTGCAAAAATTCCTGGCGTGTCATTGCGAGCGCAGCGAAGCAATCATGTCTTTCACTCGTTCGTATGAATTCAGATTGCTTCGTCGCTATGCTCCTCGCAATGACGAGTTTTTTTAGAGGCGTTCAAATTTCAATTCCATGGTTCAAGATTTTTCTCTTTGGATGTATCGCAACGCTATCCGCCTGCGGCAAAGAACCGCTCTATCAGCAAGAATCCTTTGTCTTCGGCACCCAAGTTCAAGTCAGCATCTACGGCGAGACCGATGCCAAAGCGCGCGCCGCTGCCGCTGCCGTGATGCAGGAATTCGATCGCCTGCACCGCGAGTTTCACGCTTGGAAGCCAGGCCCGCTCATGGCGCTCAATGTCGCAATCGCGCGTGGGGAACGGCATCAAGTATCACCAGAAATGGCGGCTGCGATTCGCGATGCGACCCAACTCTCCGAAGCCTCCGACGGTTTATTCAATCCTGCGATCGGCCAATTGATTGCCTTGTGGGGCTTTCAATCTGACGAATTTAAATCGGTCCTACCCGATCCCGAAAAAATTTCCGCGCGGCTACGCGCGCAGCCGCGCATGCGCGATCTGACTGTGGATGCGGATAATTTTGTCTCCAGCCGTAATCCAGCGGTACAGATCGATTTCGGCGGCTATGCAAAGGGGCTGGCGCTGGATAATGCGGCGCGGATTTTGCGCACGCAAGGTGTAAAACATGCGCTGGTGAATATTGGCGGCAACATCATTGCCTTGGGAAAACATGGCACTCGCCCTTGGCATGTAGGCGTACGGCATCCGCGCACACCCAACACGATGTTCGAACTCGATTTGCACGATGGCGAGGCGATTGGTACATCGGGCGACTATCAGCGTTATTTTGAACTTAATGGCCAGCGTTATTGCCATATCATCGACCCGCGCACGGGCTATCCGGCATCTGGTACGCAATCGCTTACCGTATTGGCCGCCCCCGGGCCGCGCACCGGTGTGCTGTCGGACGCGGCTTCAAAACCCGGTTTTATAGCCGATATTAAAGCGTGGGAGTCGCCCTTAAAGCGACTCGGCATCGAAGCTGCGATACGCGTGGATGAAAGCGGTAAAATAGCCATGTCGGCAGCGATGGGCCAACGCGCTAAACGGGTGCGCGATTAAATAAACCCGGCACGGAACAGAAAGCAGGTGCTTAAATGATTGGGATATTGATCATCGCCCACGGTAGCTTGGGCGAAAGCTTGATGCACTGCGCCAACCATGTATTTGGGGGGAATCTCCCCCATGTGGCGACGATGGGCATCGCGCTGCACGATGAGCCGGCCACGATTTTGCCGCAGGCGCAGGCGCTGATTAAGCAGCTTGACCAAGGCGAGGGCGTACTAGTGCTCTCTGATATGTACGGTGCGACGCCGTGCAATGTGAGCTGTCGCCTACTAGAGCCAGGCCGGGTGGATGTGGTGGCGGGGGTCAATCTGCCGATGTTGGTACGCGTGCTCACTTACCGTAATGAGCCGCTGCCGGTGCTGGTGGAAAAAGCCATCAGCGGCGGGCGCGATGGTGTGATCGAAGTTTCTAAGGAAGCCTGCCGTGTTGCAACAGGACGTTGAAATCATCAATAAGCTGGGCTTGCACGCGCGCGCCTCAGCCAAGCTTTCGCAAATCGCCAATCAATTCAAAAGCGATGTAAATTTGATTCGCAATGGCAATAAGGTCAACGCCAAAAGCATCATGGGGGTGATGATGCTCGCCGCCGCCAAAGGCAGCGCAATCGGCATCGAGATTAACGGCCCCGACGAATCGGAAGCGATGCAGGCGCTACTCGGCTTGATCCAAGACAAATTCGGTGAGGGCGAATGAGCCCACGCTGCCCTCATTTGCTGCGGGGTCACGCATGAGTTTCACCATGCACGGGGTTGCCGTCTCCGGCGGTATCGCCATTGGCTTCGCGCATTTGGTTTCGCATGCCACCCTCGAAGTCCCGCATTACGTGCTGCCCAAAGAGTTGATGGCGGATGAACTCGTGCGCTTCGATAACGCGGTGCTGGCCACGCGCAAAGAGATGGAATCGATGCGCGCGCATATTCCGGCCAATGCGCCGCCTGAAGTCGAGGCCTTTCTCGATGTGCATTTGATGATTCTCAATGATTCATCTTTGTCTAAAGTGCCGCGGCAATTGATCGAGTCGCTGCAATGCAACGCAGAGTGGGCCTTGACCCAGCAGCTCGATAATCTGCTGGATCAGTTCGATGAGATTGAAGACTCCTATTTGCGTGAACGCCAGAACGACGTGATTCAAGTCGTAGAGCGGATGTTGAAAGAGCTGCTCGGCCACCCCGGCATGCCTGCCAGTGCCGCGACACCCGAGGAGAGCAGCATCTTGGTGGCGCATGATCTGTCCCCGGCGGACATGATTTTATTCAAGCGCCACCAGTTCGCCGCGTTTGTCACCGATGTCGGCGGCGCCACCTCGCACACCGCGATTTTAGCGCGCAGTCTGAATATTCCTTCCGTCGTGGCCTTGCACCACGCGCGTCAACTGATCCGCGAGCACGAGCTGCTGATCGTGGATGGCGGCCAAGGCGTGGTCATCGTCAATCCCGATCAGCATGTGTTGGCCGAGTACCGCATCAAGCAGAATCAATGGGAGATCGATCAACAAAAACTCAAGCGCCTGGCCAGCGCGCCCACGCGTACGCTGGATGGCACGTCCGTCGAGTTGCTTGCCAATATCGAGCTACTGCAAGACTTGCCGCTGGTGCGCGATAACGGCGCACGCGGCATCGGTCTCTTTCGTAGCGAGTTTTTGTTCATGAATCGCCCCGATTTGCCCGGTGAGGAAGAGCAATTTCTAGCCTACCGCGCCGTGGCGGAGGGCTTAAATGGTTTGCCGGTCACCATCCGCACGCTGGATTTGGGCGCGGATAAACAGCTCACGCAAATGGAGCACGGGCAAAGCGCGAACCCGGCGCTGGGCTTGCGTGCGATTCGCTTGTGCTTGGCCGAGCCGCATTTATTCCACACACAGATTCGCGCCATTTTGCGCGCCTCGCACTACGGCAAGGTGCATATGCTGGTGCCGATGTTGTCCGCGCTGCCGGAGTTGGATCAAACGCTACAGCACATCAAAGCCGCCAAGGTCAGCCTGGATGCGGAGAATATTCCCTACGACACGGGGATCAAAATCGGCGGCATGATCGAGATCCCCGCTGCCGCGCTGATGGTGCAAAGTTTCGCGAAGCGCTTGGATTTCCTGTCGATTGGCACCAACGATTTGATTCAGTACACGCTCGCCATCGATCGCACCGACGACGCGGTGGCGCACCTGTACGACCCGCTACACCCGGCGGTGCTGCATTTGGTCGCGCACACCATACGCACCGCCAATCGCGTCGGTACGCCGGTCGCAGTGTGCGGCGAAATGGGCGGCGACCCCAAGCTCACCCGGCTGCTGCTCGGCTTCGGCCTGCGCGAATTTTCCATGCACCCGGCGCATCTGCTGGCGGTCAAACAACAAGTGCTCAAAGCCAATCTCCCGGAACTGCATGCGCTGGTTTCCAAGATACTCAAAGCCGAAGAACCGGATAAAGTGCGCAGCCTGCTGGCCAAGCTGAACAGTATTTAAAGTGGCATCCTGCGGCGCCACGTTATAATTTCATCTTTTGACCTATCCCCCTATGAAAACTTTGCTGTTGTACGTATCGCTATTCATCGCCGTTGGCGCGCACGCCGCAGATGCTTCCCTGCTACCCCCGGTGCCCGCGCCGGATATCGCCGCGCGCGCATATTTGCTGCTGGACTTTCAAAGCGGCCAGGTACTGCAAGCGCAGAAAGCCGATGAGCGAGTCGAGCCGGCCTCGCTCACCAAGCTCATGACCGCCTATCTCACTTTCACTGCATTGAAGCAGGGCCGCTTGAAGCTTGACCAAATCTTGCCGGTATCGGAGAAGGCTTGGCGCGCGGAAGGTTCGCGCATGTTCATCCAACCCAATACGCCGGTGCGGGTGGATGACTTGATGAAGGGCATGATCGTGCAATCCGGCAACGATGCCTGCATTACCCTGGCAGAGGGCATCGCCGGTAGCGAAGAGGCTTTCGTCGTGTTGATGAACCGCGAAGCCAAGCGCTTGGGCATGAGCAATACCCAGTTCGTGAATTCCACCGGCTTGCCGCATGCGCAGCTTTATTCCACCGCGAGTGATCTGGCGAAATTGGCGGCGGCGATTATTCGCGATTTTCCTGAATACTATGGGCTGTATTCGATCAAAGAATTTACCTATAACAAAATCACCCAGCCCAACCGCAACCGCTTATTGTGGCAAGACCCCTATGTGGACGGCATCAAAACCGGGCACACCGAATCGGCTGGGTTTTGTTTGATCACCTCCGCCAAGCGCGGCGAAATGCGCTTGATCTCGGTGGTGCTCGGTACTGCTTCCGACAATGCGCGCACGGCGGAGAGCCAGAAGTTGCTGAACTACGGCTTCCAGTTTTACGAGTCTTATCGGCTATACCAAAAAGGCCAAGCGGTGGCCACGCTGCCCGTCTACAAAGGCGGTGCAAATTTGCTGAAAGCGGGCTTTACGCACGATGTGTTCTTGACTTTGCCCAAAGGGCATTATGCGCATGCCAAAGCCACGCTCACCAGCCGCCAACCGCTGCTCGCGCCGCTTATCCCCGGGCAGGCGGTGGGCACGGTGACCGTGCATGTGGAAGGTAAACCCGTGCTTAGTCTGACCCTGCAAGCGTTGGACGAGGTGAAAGTAGCGGGCATCTTCGGTCGCGCATGGGATAGCTTGAGGTTGCTGTTCAAATGATCTATCTCAACGGCCGTTTCATGCCGATCGAAGAAGCGATGGTGCCGGTGTTGGATCGCGGTTTTATTTTCGGCGACGGCGTGTATGAGGTGTTGCCGGCCTATTCGCGCCATCCGTTCCGCTTGATCGAGCATTTGCGCCGGCTGCAAAACAGCCTGGATGCAATCGGTTTGAAAAATCCGCATACCGATGCCGAATGGGCCAAGCTGATTGTGGAACTGATCACACGCAACGCGGGCGAGGATCAATATCTCTATTTGCACATCACGCGCGGCGTGGCCAAGCGCGATCATGCTTTCCCCAAGGTGGTTACACCCACGGTGTTCATGATGAGCTCGCCGCTACCGGCGCCGCCACCGGAACTAAAAGCCAGCGGCGTCACCGCCATTACCACGCAAGATAATCGTTGGCTGCGCTGCGATATCAAGTCGATCTCGCTGTTGCCCAATGTGCTGTTGCGCCAGCAAGCGGTGGAATCCGGCACCGTGGAGGCATTGCTGCTGCGCGATGGTTTTCTGACCGAGGGTGCGGCCAGCAATATTTTTGTGGTGAGCCAGGGCGTGCTGCTGGCGCCGCCCAAAAATCATCTCATGCTGCCCGGCATCACCTACGATTTGGTATTGGAGTTGGCGGCAGCCGATGGCATCCCTACCCGCGTCGGCCCGGTAGCGGAAGCGACAGTTCGCGCCGCTGACGAGGTATGGCTCACCTCCTCCACGCGCGAAGTAGTGCCGATCACCGTACTCGACGGCCAGCCCGTGGGCAACGGCCAACCCGGCCCGTTGTTCAAACGCATGGATGATTTGTATCAGGCATACAAAGCAACGGTGATGCGTCAACCCGGCTAAGTGATGAGCGACGAAAAAACCACCCTGCTTGAATTTCCCACCGCCTTTCCCCTCAAGATCATGGGAGAGGCGCGGGACGACTTCACCCCAGTGATGGTGGCGATCGTGCAGAAGCACGCGCCGGATTACGATCCGGCCAGCATTGAAATACGCCCTAGCAAGCAGGGGAAATATCTTGGTCTGACCTGCGTGATACAAGCTACCTCGCAAGCGCAACTCGATGCGCTGTATCGCGAGCTGAGCGCGCATCCGCTAGTGAAGATGGTTCTCTAGGTGAGTGGAAAACCCTGTGTTCATCCATTCTCCCTCTCCCGCAGGGCGGGAGAGGGCTGGGGAGAGGGTGGGCGTCATGATTCATGCTGCAATTCAATCGCCCCTCTCCCTAACCCTCTCCCCGCAAGCGGGGAGAGGGGATATTCTTCGTAAATTTAAATGGCGTTATTTGTCATCCGCCACCTCGGCCGCGTGGACTACGAGCCCACCTGGCATGCCATGCAGGCTTTCACCGCCGCGCGCGGCCCCGATACGCCGGATGAAATCTGGCTGCTGGAACACCCGCCGGTGTTTACGTTAGGCCTTGCCGGCAAGCGCGAGCACATTCTGCAAACGACCGATATTCCCATCATCCCCATCGACCGCGGCGGGCAAGTCACCTACCACGGCCCAGGGCAGGTCGTGGCCTACCTACTGCTCGATTTGAAACGTCGCGGCTACGGCGTGCGCGAATTGGTGGCGCGCATGGAGCAAGCGGTGATCGACCTGCTCGCCGGCTATGCCATCACGGCCGAACGGCGTGAGCGCGCACCCGGCGTGTATGTCTCGGGTCAGAAAATCGCCGCGCTCGGCTTACGCATCAAACACGGCATGAGCTATCACGGCTTGGCGCTCAATGTGGACATGGATTTAACCCCGTTTACCTACATCAATCCCTGTGGTTATGCGGGGCTGGAAGCGACGCAGCTTAAGGATCTGGGTGTCGCGGCGGAATGGGAACCAGTGTCGCGCGAACTTGGTGCGATGCTGCAAGCGCGGCTATAAACCCAGCTTTTCGCTGAAAAATCCCTAATCCCAGCCCTGCTCGCATCCAAGCAAGCCACTGCAAACCCAGGTAAAATAACCGCCTTTCCCTGGAATTGGCATGCCTGACAGCTGGCTTAACAAGGTAAATTGGACGCAGGATGGCCTAGTGCCGGTAGTCGCGCAAGAGGCGGAAACCGGGCAGGTGCTGATGTTTGCCTGGATGAACCGCGAAGCCTTGCGTCAAACCGTCGCGACCGGCGAGGCAGTGTACTGGTCCAGATCACGCAAGAAACTCTGGCACAAGGGCGAGGAATCCGGCCATGTGCAAAAGGTGAAAGAGATTCGGCTCGACTGTGACGAGGATGTGCTGTTGATCACGGTAGAGCAAATTGGCGGCATCGCCTGCCACACCGGGCGTCATAGCTGTTTTTTTCAGAAACTCGACGGCAAAAATTGGGTCGATGTAGAACCGGTGTTGAAAGACCCCAACGAAATCTACAAAAAATGAGCGATATTCTGAACCGATTGGCCGAGACACTGGAAGCGCGCAAAAACGCCGACCCGCAGAGTTCGTACGTGGCTAAGCTTTACGCTAAAGGATTGGACGGTATTCTCAAGAAAATCGGCGAGGAATCGGCGGAAACCATCATCGCGGCCAAGGGCAGCGACAAGAGCCAAGTGGTGTACGAGGTAGCGGATTTGTGGTTTCACACCCTGGTGTTGTTGGCGCAACAAGGCTTGCACCCGGATGATGTGCTGAACGAGTTGGCGCGGCGCGAAGGGCTATCCGGTATCGCGGAAAAAGCCGCGCGTGTAAAGGAATAAGGCCATGACGGACTGCCTTTTTTGCAAAATTGTGCGCGGCGAGATCCCGAGCAAAAAAGCTTACGAAGACGACGAGGTGCTGGTGTTCCATGACATCCACCCCATCGCCCCCGTGCATTTGCTGTTGATCCCGAAGGCGCACGTGGCGTCCCTCGGCGAATGCACAGCCGAGCATCAATCGCTTTTGGGAAAGATGTTGCTCATGGCGCCGAAGCTGGCGCTGGAGCATGGCTTGGATAACGGCTTTCGCACCATGATCAATACCGGCCCCGGCGGGGGGCAGGAAGTGTTTCATCTACATCTGCACGTATTCGGCGGCGGCGACCGCATACCGAAACTTTAATTAAGAAGGAGCAATCAAATGGGAACGTTCAGTATTTGGCATTGGTTGATTGTGCTGGTCATCGTACTGGTGATTTTTGGCACCAAGAAGCTGCGCAACGTCGGCTCCGATCTGGGCGGCGCGGTGAAAAGCTTCAAAGATGCGGTGAAAAGCGAGGAGACGGCGCCCAAGCAACTCGACGCCAATGGCAGCACCGGTCAGACCATCGAAGGTGAAGTGAAGGAAAAAACGAAGAGTTAGTGAGGTGTGAGGTGAAGCTTCAGTCACCCCGTCTTTTACACCTCACCTTTCTTCCCTAACGCCTCACATACCCCTATGTTCGATTTCAGTTTCTCCGAGCTCATGGTCGTCGGCGTGGTCGCACTCATTGTGCTGGGCCCGGAACGACTACCGAAAGTGGCGCGCACCGCCGGCCACTTGTTCGGCCGCTTGCAGCGCTATGTTTCCGACGTGAAGCAACAGGTGAAGCAGGAGATGGACGTCGAGGACTTGAAGAAATTCCAGACCGAATTCCAGGGTGCGAAAGACGCATTCAATGGCGTGGAGCAATCCATCCACAATGAAACCAAAGAGACCGAACAGCAACTGCTGCGCGCGGTCGATAGCGAGCCGCCGTCTTCGCTGGATTTTGTAGAAGAGCCCATCGCGCACGAAGTCACACCGCGCGAGCCATCGCCGCAACTGGAATTGCCGCTGGCCGCTGCTGACCCCACAGTAATACCGTCGTCTGACGGCGCACCGAAATGAGCAAAGAGCAAAGCATCATTTCCCATTTGCTGGAGCTGCGCGACCGGCTGTTGCGTACCGTAATCGTGCTTGCGGCGATCTTCATCATTTTGTTTTTTTACCCCGGCGCGAACAAACTCTATTCCTTGCTCGCACAGCCCTTACTGGCGAGCCTGCCCAAGGGCGGGCAGATGATCGCCACGGAAGTGACCACGCCATTTTTCGTGCCGATGAAAGTGGCGGGCATGGCGGCATTCTTGATTGCGCTGCCGTATATCTTGTACCAATTTTGGGCTTTTATCGCGCCCGGCATGTACGCGCATGAAAAACGCTTTGCCCTGCCGGTCGTGATTTCGGGCACTTTGTTGTTTTTCCTGGGCATGGCCTTCGCCTATTTTGCTGTGTTCCCGGTGGTGTTCGGCTTCATCACCCAAGTGGCGCCCGAGGGCGTGGCGGTCATGACCGACATCAGCAAATACCTGGATTTCGTGCTGACGCTATTCATGGCCTTTGGCATCACCTTCGAGGTGCCGGTGGTGGTGGTGCTGTTGGTGAAAATGAATTTTGTCACCGTGCAAAAGCTCAAGGATTTCCGCCCCTATATGATCGTCGGCGCCTTCGTCATTGGCGCCATCTTCACGCCGCCCGATATCATTTCTCAATTCATGCTCGCTGTGCCCTTGTGGCTGCTGTATGAGTTGGGTATCGTGATATCAAGCTTCATCAGTAAGCCTGCGCCTGACGACACCTATCAACCGCTGTCCGATGCCGAGATGGATGCGGAGTTGGATAAAACGGATGCTCCTGATACAGCGGAACCCGAGCAAAAATGAGGCACGGACTAGCAGCTCTGCTTGTCCTGCTCATCGCTTTCCCGGTCCAGGCGTTGGACAATCAACTCAAGCAGCACCCTTCGCCTTATCTCGCGCTGCACGGTACGGACCCCACCGCATGGCAGGAATGGAATGCGCAGACTATCGAGCGCGCACGCCGCGAGAACAAGCTGCTGTTCGTTTCCATCGGCTATTTTTCCTGCCACTGGTGTCATGTCATGCAGCGCGAGAGCTACAAGAATCCAGAGATCGCCAAGCTGTTGAACGAGCGCTTTATCCCGGTGAAAGTGGATCGCGAGATCAATGGTGCGCTGGATGCTGAATTGCAAACTTTCGCCGAAGCTACGCGCAAACAAGCTGGCTGGCCCTTGAATGTATTTATTACGCCGGAAGGCTACCCGCTGTTCGCGCTGCTGTACGCGCCGCCGCAGGAGTTTTTGCAAACCATCAGCCGGCTCGACACACGCTGGCAACAAGAGAGCGATAAGTTAAAGCAAGTCGCCCAATCCGCTGCACAGGAAATGCCTGCCCCACAGGAAGCCCAAGCGCAATTTGCACCGCAGATCGGCCAACTCTATCGCCAGCGTTTGGTGGAAGAGGCGCTGGTACAAGCCGATCCCTTCCGTGGCGGTTTCGGCACCGCGAATAAATTTCCGCACGCACCGCAACTCGCAGCTTTGCTGGAGGCGCAGCGTCAAACGCCTCATACCAAGCTGGCCGAATTTTTACGTATAACCTTCGATCAGATGGCCGGTCTCGGCTTATACGATCATGTCGGCGGCGGCTTCTTTCGCTACACCACCGACCCGGATTGGCATATCCCGCATTTCGAGAAAATGCTCTACGACAATGCGCAGCTCGCCAGCCTCTA
>JADMJT010000064.1 GCA_018781585.1 Burkholderiales bacterium | reverse complement strand
TCACGTGCGGCTTGGTGCGCTCAAATTTGCCTTTTGCCATGATCGCGTTCCTTTATCCTAGTAATTTCTGTTAGCTATCTTGTTAAATCTTTAAATACAAAACCTGTGGTGCCCATGACGTGGATTGAACACGTGGCCTCTCCCTTACCAAGGGAGTGCTCTACCACTGAGCTACATGGGCGAAACTTTACCTAATGTCGGGTGAAGGGAATGTGGCCGTATCGCCTTACGGCGATTCGGCCATCCTTCGCCTACTGGCTCAGGACCGCCCTTTGGGCGTCCAGGCGAGCAATGCTCGCCTAGTCGAACCCGGAGGTCTCTCAAACCCTTCACCCATCCAGTTTCCTAAGGGGGCCTTGCCCCCTTAGGAAACTGGAGCGGGTGAAGGGAATCGAACCCTCGTCTTAAGCTTGGAAGGCTTCAGCTCTACCATTAAGCTACACCCGCGTAACTCTATGTATACCCGCTACAACTGCTTAAGCCCTAAATTCTATGGTGGAGGGGGTAGGATTCGAACCTACGTAGGCGTAAGCCAACAGATTTACAGTCTGCCCCCTTTAGCCACTCGGGCACCCCTCCCAGCGAAACCGCTAATTATGCCGCCGCAACCCTGAGGTGTCAAATACAGAGTTGAAATTGCAGCGAATATTGGTTTCAAGCGCGTGCCGCTCGGGGAATTTTGCGATTCCTATGAAATTTGCTATCGTTCGCCGGTGCTTACCGACGCTATCGACTTATCTCAACTCCGGCGCGTGCTGGTCATCAAATTGCGTCATCACGGAGATGTGCTGCTCACGTCCCCCGTGTTCAGCACCCTGAAAAATCACGCCCCGCACCTAAAAATCGACGCGCTTCTGTACCAAGATACAGCCGAGATGTTGACGCTGCACCCAGCGATTGAGGAAATTCATACCATTGACCGCGCCTGGAAACGGTCTGGGTTGCTGGCTCAAGCTAAGCAGGAATGGGCGCTGCTGTCGCGGCTGCGCAGCAAACACTACGACTTAGTGATCCATCTGAGCGAACACCCGCGGGGAGCGTGGGTTAAGCGCTTGACCGGCGCGCGCTATGGCGTAGCGCCCAGTCTTGTTAGCCGCAGCCGCTGGTGGAAGAGCAGCTTTAGCCATTTCTTTCCCTGGCTGCCCGGCAATACCCGGCACACGGTGGAAATCCATCTTGATGCGCTACGCCGGATCGGCCTGCAACCGAGTTTTGAGGAAAGGCGGCTAGTGTTGGAGCCGGGCTTGGATGCCAAGCGGCATATCACAGAAATTCTTGCGGCGCAGGGCTTGAGCAGCAAAGCTTTCATCCACCTTCACCCGACTTCACGCTGGCTGTTCAAATGCTGGGCCGAGGACAAAGTAACCGCGCTGATGCAAGCGCTCCAGGCGCAAGGCCATACGCTGCTTGTCAGCAGCGCGCCCGATGCGCGCGAGCTGGCCATGCTGGAACGCATCCTGCGCCCGCTCGCGCAGCCGGTGGTGAATTTGGGTGGGCAACTCACGCTGAAGCAACTCGCCGCGCTCACCGCGCAAGCCAAACTCTTCATCGGCGTCGATTCCGCGCCCATGCATATCGCCGCTGCCATGCAAACCCCGGTACTGGCCTTGTTCGGGCCGAGCGGAGAAAAAGAATGGGGGCCGTGGATGGTGCCGCACCGAGTCATCACCTCAGACCACCCCTGCCGTCCGTGCGGCCAGGACGGCTGCGGCGGCGGCAAGATCAGCGAATGCCTGACCACGCTGCCGGTGGAGCGCGTGCTGCAAGCGGTGGATGGCCTACTCTCCGGCGCTTGACCCGGTCTCCTATAGATGTACAATTCATTTTGTACATCTATAAGAGGCCGCGCCATGAAATACCTGACTATCTCCGATGCGCGCTCGCATCTACCGGGCCTGCTCGATCAATTGGATGATCAGGGCATGGTCATCACGCGCCGCGGCAAACCTATCGCCAAACTCGTGCGCTATCGCGACAAAACGCCCGCCGAAAGCCATTACCCGCTGCGCAACTTACCGCTCCAGATGGATGAGGACTTCAACGCACCGTTGATCGCGTGGGAAGCGCTGGAATGATCGTTCTCGACACCCAAGCCTGGCTGTGGTGGCTGCATGCCCCCGAAAAAATCCCGGCGCGCACTCGCAAGCTGGTGCAACAGGGGGAGGCCGCCACGAAGCTGCTCGTTTCCAGCATTTCGGTCTGGGAAATCGCCACCAAAAACCGTTTAGGCAAGCTGTCGCTGCCGATGGATATGCGTAACTGGTTCGCGGCCGCGCGCGCCTATCCCGGCATTGCGATCGAACCGCTCGCCGCAGACGACGCGATTGCGAGCACCGAGCTTCCCGAGCCCTTCCACAAAGATCCAGCCGACCGGATAATCGTAGCCATGGCGCGCCGTTATGGCGCCTTGCTTGTCACTTCGGATGAAAAAATCCGCGCCTACCGGCACGTCCGCACCAGCTGGTAAGCCACACTTCCGTGACTACCCCTCTTAAGCTAGCCCTCATCCGCCAGCGCTATACCCCGTTCGGCGGGGCGGAGCGCTTTGTTTCCCGCGCGATAGATGCGCTTAAAACGCAAGGCGCATCCATTACCCTGCTTACGCGTAAATGGGAAAGCGGCGGCGATGTGTTGACCTGTAATCCATTTTATCTTGGCAGCCTGTGGCGCGATTGGGGCTTCGCGCGCTGCGCCTGCCGCACCCTGGCCCGGCACCATTTCGATTTGGTGCAATCGCATGAACGCGTCAGTTGCTGCGATATCTACCGCGCCGGCGATGGGGTGCACCGGGAATGGCTCGCGCAACGCAGCCGTGTCCTCGGCCCCTTGCGCCGCTTAGGTATTTGGCTCAATCCCTACCATCGCTATACGCTCGCCGCCGAACGCCGCCTATTCGCATCACCACAACTAAAAGCCATCATCTGCAATTCGCGCATGGTGAAAGCAGAAATCATGCGCTATTTCGGCGTAGCGGAAAACAAACTGCATGTGATTTATAGCGGGGTGGATTTGGAAGCGTTTCATCCCCGCTTAAAAGATCAGCATCGCCAAGCAGTACGCACCCAACTCGGCATCCCCGAGCACGCTACGCTTTTTCTGTTCGTCGGTTCCGGTTTCGAGCGTAAAGGGCTGGCGGCCGCGTTGCGCGCCTTGCCGCCCGCCGCCTATCTCGCCGTGGTGGGGCATGATCGCCGCGCCCGCGATTATGCGCGCCTGGCCGCGCAACTCGGCATGGCTGATCGTGTGCACTTCCTCGGCCCGCAGCAAGACGTGAAACCCTTTTACGGCGCAGCCGATGCGCTGGTGTTGCCCACGCTGTACGATCCGTTTCCCAATGTTGCGCTTGAAGCGCTGGCGTGCGGGCTGCCGGTGGTCACCAGCACTCAATGCGGCGCGGCTGAATTGCTGGCGCACACTGGTTTGGTCGTGGACGCACTGGACACCGTTGCGCTGCGGGCGGCGATGACGACTTTGCTGGACAAAAATCACCGCGCCGCACTGGGCGAAGAAGCCCGTCGCCTGGCCAGCGAATATGGCATGCAGGCCATGGCCGACAACCTGCTCCGGCTGTACGGCGAGTTGCTGCCGCGCGCCGGGTTATAATCCGCGTTTTCCAGCACCTGCCGCCGAATGTCTCGCGAACTCTCCAGTAAGGAACTCTACTTTCGACTGCTCAAGTACGTCACTCCGTACTGGCGCGTATTTGCCGTCGCGATTCTCGCCATGGTCGCTACCGCCGCGACGGAAGCGGGCTTTCCTGCTTTGCTCAAACCCTTGCTCGACGGCAGTTTTGTAGAAAAAGACCCCGCCACGATCCAGCTCATGCCCATTCTCATCGTGGGTATCATTTTGCTGCGCGGCTTGTCCGCTTTCGCTAGCAGCTACGCCATGAGCTGGGTCGCCAACAAGATGGTCATGGATTTGCGCGATGCTATGTTTAAACGACTGGTGACCTTGCCCACCCGTTTTTACGATGCGCGCGCTTCGGGCAATCTGATCGCGAGCATCGCATTCAATGTCACCTCGGTGACCGAAGCAGGGACCACTGTGATTACCATCCTGGTCAAGGATTTACTCACCTTGGTCGGTTTGCTGGGCTGGATGTTTTATTTGAATTGGAAGCTCACGCTGGTCGCGCTCACCATCACTCCGCTGGTCGCGCTCATCGTGCGCATGGTCAGCCGCCGCATTCGCGGCGTGAGCCGCAGCGCACAGTCAGCGATGGGGCGCATCACGCATGTGCTGGAAGAAGCGATTCAAGGCCACCGCGTGGTGAAGATTTTCGGCGGACAAGACTACGAAAAAAAGCGCTTCTCTGCGGCTATCAATCATGCGCGCTTATTGAACATGAAGCAGGTGATCGCCTCGGCCATCGGGGTCTCGACCGTGCAATTGCTGGCGGGTATCTCGCTCGCCGTGATCTTGTTTATCGCTACCCGCAATAACCAATTGACGGTGGGCGGCTTCGTGTCTTTTCTTGCCGCCATGCTCATGCTGCTCTCACCGCTCAAGCGCCTGACCAGCGTGAGCGAGCCTTTGCAACGCGGTCTTGCCGCCGCCGAAATGATTTTCGATTTACTCGACGAAACACCCGAGCGCGATAGCGGCACGCGCACGGTCGAACGGGTGCGCGGCGAAATCACTTTCGATCAAGTCAGCCTCGCCTATGAGCGCAGCACGCAGCGCGCACTGGATCAGATCACGCTCACTATCCACGCGGGGGAAACCGTGGCATTGGTGGGCGCCTCGGGCGGGGGCAAAACCAGCCTGGTCAATCTGATCCCGCGCTTTTACCACCCCACCGCAGGCCGGATTTTGCTGGATGGGCAAGACCTTGAAACGCTCACTTTGGAAAGCCTACGCGACAATATCGCCTTGGTGAGCCAAGATGTGGTGCTGTTCAACGACACCGTCGCCGCCAATATTGCCTATGGTCAAAAGCGCGCGCCCACGGAGGCCGAAATCGTGGCTGCCGCCGAGGCTGCGCACGCGATGGAATTCATCCGCGACATGCCGCAAGGTCTCAACACCGAAATCGGCGAGCGCGGCGTGCGTCTCTCGGGTGGCCAGCGCCAACGCCTCGCCATCGCGCGCGCGATTTTGAAAAATGCGCCGATTTTGATTTTGGACGAAGCCACTTCGGCCTTAGATTCCGCCTCCGAACGCCATGTGCAAGCCGCGTTGGAAGCGCTGATGCAAAACCGCACTACCCTCGTCATCGCGCATCGCCTGTCCACGATTGAAAAAGCCGACCGCATTGCGGTGCTGCAAAAAGGCCGCATAGTCGAACTCGGCACGCACCGTGACCTGCTCGCGCAAAACGGCGTCTACGCCAAGCTGCATCAGATTCAGTTCACCCAGGCCGAAACGCCTGAAACACCCGAAGCGGCGTCATGAGCGAAATGTCTCTGCACATCGTGCATACCGAATCCTCGCTTGGCTGGGGCGGGCAAGAAATTCGAATTTTGACCGAGATTATGGGCATGGTTCAAAGAGGCCATGCGGTTACCCTGATCGCGCCGCCCGCGTCGCGCATTTTTCATGCTGCTGAGGAACGCGGTTTTTCTGTCGTGGCACTCCCTATTGGACGCAAGAATTTATCGGGATTACTTGCCTTGCGCCGCTGGTTAAAACGCCATCCCTGCGACGTGATCAACACCCACAGCTCCACCGACAGTTGGCTGGCTGCGCTGGCCACGCGCTTCATGCGCCACGCACCGCCGCTGGTGCGCACCCGTCACATCTCCGCGGCGATACCTGACAATGCCGCGACACGCTGGCTGTACCAATCCGCGACCTCTTTCATCGCCACCACGGGAGAACGGCTGCGGCAACAACTCATCGATCGCAATGGATTTGATCCGGCGCGCATCACCTCCGTGCCCACCGGTATCGACACCGACCGCTTCGTACCCGGAAATCGCACGATCGCGCGCGGCCAACTCAATCTTCCGCTGAACGCGCCCATTGTCGGCATCGTCGCCACGCTGCGCAGTTGGAAGGGACACGTTTACCTGCTGGAAGCCTTTGCGCGCCTCGCCGACCCCAGCGCGCTACTGCTCATCGTAGGGGATGGCCCACAACGGGACAATCTGGAAAAAGAAATTGCGCGGCTCAATTTGACCGGACGCGTCCTCATGCCTGGCAACCAGCGCGATGTCACCCCTTGGCTGAATGCAATGGATGTCTTCGTCTTGCCCTCGTATGCCAACGAAGGCGTGCCGCAAGCGTTGATGCAAGCCATGGCCTGCGGCGTGCCGGTGATCAGCACGCCGATCGGCAGCATCACCGAAGCCGTGCACGATGGCGTGTCGGGCCGCATCGTGCCGGCGCGCGATGCAGAAAAATTACACCGGGCGATCCAAGCGCTATTGCAAAATCCTGAACAAAGCGCCGCCTTCGGTGCGACGGCACGCAAAACTGCGATCGAGCGATTCGGCGTGGACGCCATGTTGGATAAAATGGAAGCGATCTTTACGCAAGCTGCACGCCATGGCTAGCCGGTTAATCTCGCGGCTCCCGCTGATCGCTGCCGCACTGCGCGCCACCTTTACTGAAAAACGCCACCCGCCCACCCAGCCGGCGCGCATCTTGATCGCGCATCACCTGCTGCTGGGCGACACGCTGATGCTGACACCCTTGCTCGCCAAGCTGCGTGCGCAATACCCGGCTGCAGAAATCGTCATGACGGTACGCCCTGAGTTTGTTGCGCTGTATGAGACACGTCCCTACGGCGTGATTGCTCTGCCATACGACCCGAAACACCCGGCAAGCTTCGCGGCGCTGCGGCAACAAAGCGGTTTCGACCTCGCGCTCATCCCCGGCGACAACCGCTATAGCTGGCTGGCGCGTGCGCTGGATGCGCGCTGGATCGTGGCGTTTGACGGCGACCGTCCTCCTTACAAAAATTGGGCGGTGGATGCATTCATCCCGTTTCCACAAAGCTCAATCAGTGTCGGCGACATGATGGCCTTACTGATTGAGGGAGCAGCGCCGGCGCCCTATCGGCCTAATGATTGGGCCGCGCCCACCTACACTGCATTCGATTTGCCGGATGCTCCTTACGCCGTCTTGCATGTCGGTGCGGGGAATGTGCTGCGGCGCTGGCAGCCGGAGAAGTGGCGCGCATTGATTGCGGATTTGGAAGCGCGTGGTTTGCGCTGCGTTTTCAGCGGCGCAGCGAGCGATCGCGAGCACATCGCGCAAATCGATCCCGAAGGCAAACGGTTTTCATACGCGGGGAATACCAGCCTACCCCAGCTCTGGCATTTGCTGCAAAACGCCGCGCTACTGGCCTGCCCCGACACGGGCATTACCCACCTCGGGCGCATCGTCGGGGTGCCGACGGTTGCGTTATATGGCCAAGGCTCGCCCCTGCTGTTCGGCGCGGGCGAGTTCTGGCGCGATGCACCGTTTCAGGCGGTGTGGCTGCCGGACTTCCCCTGCCGCGACCAGAAACTGCTGTTCAAACGCGAAGCGGATTGGATACGCCGTTGCAGCCGTACGCCACGCGAATGCCCTGAAGCCCGCTGCATGCAAGGCATCGACGTCGCGCCGGTGCTGGACGCCGTCGACCGGCTACTGAATAATGCCCGCCCATGACTGAAACTACCTTCCCCCGCGGCGCCGACATCGCTGCCTTCCACGACCGCTGCGTTCACACCGCGCGCTGGGAGCAAGATGCGCCGGTGCAGTTCGCCTCCGGCGTGTGGTGCTTCATCGAGCGCAATCATCGCCATAACAGCCTGCTCTGGGCAGAAGAAGACCAGGCGCGGCGCAAGAATGTGCCGGACAGCGAGATCGCCGCCAATAAGCGCGCGATCGACCGCAACAATCAGGCACGCAATGACGCGATTGAGAAAATCGACGAAATCCTGTTGACCGAACTGGCCGCTGCCCCACGCAAAGCGGATGCATGGCTCAACAGCGAAACTGCCGGCTCCATGGTGGATCGGATGTCAGTGCTGAGCCTCAAGATTTTTCACATGAATCTGCAAACGCAGCGTGCCGATGCAGATGAAGCGCACCGCGAAACATGCTGGCAGAAAGTATTACGCTTGAAAGAGCAGCGTGCAGACTTGGCAGAGTGTTTCGACCGCCTGTTGAAAGAGGCGCGGGAAGGAAGGGCTTACTTCAAAGTGTATCGGCAATTCAAGATGTACAACGACCCGACGCTCAACCCTTATCTATATTCGCAGAAATAGTCGAGCCGGCGATCAGTCGCGCAACAACGGCGAAAACTTGTTCATCAGTCAACTCTTCCACGCTCTTATCCGCTTCCAGATACGCCACATTGCGCCCGCGCGGGCCCCATTGACTGGGGTGGGGTGACACTGTTGTGTCAGCAAACAAAGCCAGCACCCCGCCGGGACTGGCGGCAGCCAAGTGCGCCAAACCGCCATCGGGAAAAATCGACAGCTTGGCATTCCACACCAGCCCCAACAGCGGCATGACGCTGTTGCTGTAAGAGAAGGGATGCATGTAGTCAGGCTTTTTCGCCAATATCGGTTGCACCAACTCATCATCGCCAGGATAAAACTTGCTGTCGGCAGATCCAGGCATCCAGGCGAAGACAGTATCGAGACCCCACTGCTGTTTGATATGCACGCTCCAACGAAAGATTTGCGCTTCGATCGGCTTGCGCTTGGCGCGGCGCGCATTGAGGCCGAGCACGATATAGCCGCCGGGTTGCAAGCCCTCGCGCTTTAGCCAGTCACGCGCAGATTGCTGCCACTGCTCAGGCAGACGGTATGCCGGCAACTCCGGCTGCGACGGCGGAGCGATGCCGAGCGGGGCAAGCAAACGCAGGTTGAGATCGACTTCGTGCACCTGCTCCGGAAACGGCAGCGGATCGGTGAGCCGAGCGCACAAATCCAGCCCTTCGCAGAAAGCCACAGTGCGTTTCGCCCCCAGCTTCAACACGCGCTTGATGGCGCGCGGCGACACCACGCCGCCGCCGGCAATGGCGAAATCGTAGCGCTGCGCGCGCAATGCCAGCAACTGCCATATTTGCTTAAACACTGCAAAGGGCCGCACCTCATCGCCTAACTTCACACGCGGATAAATCCACAGCTGGTCGATATTCAGGTCGTCCTGAATCACCCAGGCGTTGTAATCGTTGGCCAGCAGGTGAATTTCCGCATCCGGCAAGCTGCGCCGCAGATGGGCCAGCATGGGCGTCATGAGCAGCATATCGCCGATTTTATCGCGCTTGAGAATCAGGATTTTCATGAAAGGTATTAACCGTGAGCTGTGCTTCGTCCAAGGTGCGCAAGGGGCAACCCGCCGGCGTCGCATCCCGATCAAGCGGCGCGGCGATGCCACAAAAATTGCGGATCGCCTGATTCAAGCAAACCGCCGACGTGCAGCTCTTTTCTTCGCAGTGCATCTCGCCCAGCCCGGCCAGGCGCACGGGCCGATTATCTTGCGCCGGCATCGCGTTACTGCTGGGTTGAGTGGGGCCGAAAAATTCGGTGCAGGGAATGCCCATGCCCGCCGCCAAATGATACAGCCCGGTGTCGGTGCCGTACCAAGCCTGCAATTCAAGATAGATATTCACCAGGTCGTCCAGGGTATGGAACACGCGCGGTTGCGCGCTGGATGGCGCATCGCGCGGAAACAACGCTTCCTCACCCGGGTTGAGCAGCACATAGAGGGGCGTGTTCGGGTGGGCTTGCGCAAGTTTCTCCAGTAATTGACGCAGCGCGTCGGAGCTCATATTGCGCCGCTTCTCGTCCGATAGGGGGCAGATGCCAATGGCGCACTTGGCGGCCGATTCGCGCCAGCGCTGCGCCAAACCATCCAGCACCAGTTTTTCCGGCTTGGGCAAAGCCGGATCAAATAACTGCGCCACGCGCCATGCCGGATCGACTTGGCGCACATGGGGTGTGCGTGTTGGAAATTCGGGGAAGGCATTCCGATATCGATCATCCAAGTACAAGCGGCGCCGCGCGCCGCTCGCTTGGGCCAGCCGCGCCAGATTTTCACCGGTGCCCCACAGTACGACGCAGGCATCCCACGGCCCTTGAAGCCAGCGCCGCTTGAACACCTCCCACCAGCACTGCACACGCCCGCGATAGGGAATCAGCGCATAAGACAAACTCGTCGCCGGGCTAAGCAGAGGCAAATAATTCTTGCGCACGATAACCGTCGCCTCATACTCGGGATGGCGCAGCAGCAACTCGCGCAGCACGCTGAATGCCACCAGCGTGTCGCCAAGCTTGCCGCGTATGACGAATAAAAAACGTTGCTTCATCGATGGCCTGATAAAATGCTAAAAATTAACTCTGCTGCCAACATGCGATTCTTTCCCGCCGCTACCCGCTATCCAATCGAATTTGCCTTTCTCGCGCTGCTGGTCGTTTTCCTGCCTGCATTCGAGGCGCCAAAAAATATTTTTTGGGCCGCCTATGTGATCGCGTGGATGGTTAATCGTGTCAAAGACAAAGATTTCGGCGGGAAGTGGCAGACGTGGGATACGCTCATTATTCTGTGGATCGCATCGGGCTATATCGTAGCAGCTTTCGCCGGTCTCAAGCACGAGGAATGGCTGGGCGCGCATGACATCCTGCGTTACGGCAGCATCTTCTGGCTGGTGATGCGCGGGCGCTACGCTGACGCGCAACTGCGCTGGCTGCTCGGCGCGATCATCCTGTCCACGCTGGTGACGCTAGGCATGGGCTTCTGGCAGTTTTATGTCAGCCACACCAAAAATTCCTTGCAGCTGCATTCGGTTGGCCATGTCAATCACAGCGCGATTTATTTAGCGATGGTATTCGGTGCTGCGCTGTTCTGGCTACTGGCGGCTGGGCGTACAGCATCAGGCGCGCTACGCGCGCTGCTGCTCGCGGCGATTGGACTGATCACGCTGGCGCTGTTCGTCGCGGAGAGTCGGGCGGCAGCGGGGATGGCCTTACTGCTCGCGCTATGTATAGGCTTTATTTGGCTGCCGAAATCAAAAGCGCCTTTGCTGATAATGACTGTCGTCGCGATAGCGCTCATCGGCGGAAGTCTTTTCTTCAATGCGCGCCTAGTCGAGAAAACGCGGGGAACTATCGAAAGCAACCTTGCTTTCGCGGAAAGGCCGGAGATTTGGAACGTGGCCATCGAAGCATGGCGCCAATATCCGTTGTTCGGCGTCGGCATGGATAATTTCAATCAAATCGGCAAACACTTGCAAGGCTGGGTAGAAGCACGCGGCGCAAGCTTCGAGCATAAACGTTACGTGACGCAAGGCCACGGCCACAGTTTGTACTTCAATACGCTCGCCGAGCGCGGGGCATTTGGTTTGTCGATTGTGCTGGCGGTGCTGGCTTACTGGGCATATTGCCTGGTGCGGCGCTGGCCATCGAAAACCGACGACGACACGCACTGGCTACTATGGGGCGGCGCGTTCAGCGCTTGGTTCATCACCGTCGGCGTGGGCACTTTCAACACCACCTTGCACCATGAGCATGCGATTCTTGCCGTGCTGCTGCTGGGCTTCTGGTTGTCCCACGAAGCGGGACGCGCATCGAAAGCATGAGCGCAGCGCTCAAGATACTCATCATCCGCCGCGACAATATCGGCGATCTGGTTTGTACCACGCCCGTTTTCACTGCACTACGCCAGCGATTCCCCAACGCGCAAATCTGCGCCTTGGTTAATAGTTACAATGCGCCAGTATTGGCGCACCACCCTGACGTCGACCGTATATTTGTTTACACCAAGCTCAAGCATCGTGCATCAGGTCAATCGCGCCTGCGTCTGCTCTGGCAGCGGCTGCGCATGCATCAGGAATTGAAGAAAACCGCATTCGATTATGTGCTGCTGCCCAACGATCAGCCGCGTTTGCTGCGCTTCGCGCTGAGCCTGCGCGCCAAGCATGTCATTGCGCTCGGCCATGCCGTTACCCAACACCAAAGTCTCACGATGCTCCCTGCTATCCAGGAGGGGGGAGAGCACGAAGCGCAAGCCGTATATCGCTTGCTAGAACCGCTGGGCATTCATGGCACACCGCCACCTGGATTGGTCATCGCAGACCCCACCGATGCTGCAAAAGCGCAGGCCGCACTAGACGCGAAAGGTGGCGTTGGCCCCGTCATCGCTCTGCACATTAGCGCCCGCAAACCGAGCCAACGCTGGCCATCCGAACGTTTTGCTGCGTTGATGCGCGAGCTTCATGCGCGTCACGGATTCCGTTTCATCCTACTTTGGGCGCCAGGCTCGGAATGGAACCCACATCATCCGGGCGACGACGAGAAGGCCCAAGCTATTCTGCAAATGGTCGGCGATCTTCCTGTGCTGCCCTACCCGACCCATATTTTGCCGGAA
>JADMJT010000062.1 GCA_018781585.1 Burkholderiales bacterium | reverse complement strand
AACAGGAGCTAATCGACCAGTTGAAATAAAATTGCAACGACCAAAAATAAATATCAGTTTCGCGTTATACCCCAAGGACGCGATGGCCCGATGCAAGAGAAAGTACTTGTGGAACCACCTTTAATAAGGGGAAAAAAATGAAAACTCTCGCTTATATTGGCCTTCTTCTCGTTTCAAGCATGTCGTTTGCCGCTGAAACCCTGGATGCAGAAGCTGTCAAAAAGCTGCTCACCGGAAAGACGGCCCTTGCGCTTAGCGTCGGTTACAGCGCCGAACTCAAAAACTACTTTTCGCCTGATGGAAAACTGTATCGAAATTTGGATGGAAAGATTACTGTGGGCACATGGTCCGTAGAAGAGGATGGCACGCATTGCGTACAAAATATCCCTGGTGGCTGTGGCAAAATTGTCAGCAACGGCGACGGCACTTATGACCGTGTTAACAATAAAACTGGGGAGGTCAAAGCAAGATGGTTTGCCCTTGTAGATGGGAAAGACTTCTAGCCCTCGATAATTTACATCGCATCTTCCAACGCCATTTCCAGTTCCAGTCACGCTTCTTCCAGCGTGGCTATTTTTTTCTCCAGCGCTTCGCGCGTTTGATTTAATTCACCGATGATTGGGTCGGCGGCGTTCGCGTAAGTCGCGGGGTCAGCCAAGCGCTGTTGTGTCTCGGCTAAGGCGGCCTGTGCTTGCTTAATCTCCGTTTCTAATTTCCCAGAGCCTTGCCTGGCCTGGATAAACCCCAATATTTCCTATAGGATTACCAAGCTTACCAACGCGCCATTAGAAGACCTACAACATGACGACACGACGCCGTTTCCTCCAAACGCTGGCCGCCATTCCGCCGTCTCTTTTAGTAAGCCCCAGTTGGTCTGTCCCGGCTACTGCCGATTCCTCGCGTCTCGCCCTGGTGTTCGGTAACAGCGCTTACCGTGATGCACCGCTGACCAATCCCGGCAACGATGCGCGCGCCATGTCCAGCCTGCTCAATCAAGCGGGCTTCACCGTCGATTCACACCTGGATGCCACCCGCACCGGCATGATCGCGGCCATTGAAAAATTCGGCGCCGCCATCCAGCGTCCGGAAACCAAACAGGTGGTTTTCTATTACGCAGGCCACGGCGTGCAACTCGACTGGCGCAATTATTTGTTGCCGGTCGATGCGGTGGTGGAAAAAACCGATCAATTGAAACAGCGCTGCGTCGATCTCGGCCTGCTCCTGGGTCAACTCGGCAAAGCCAAAGACAAAACCTTCATCATCATTCTCGATGCCTGCCGCAACAATCCCTTTGGTCGCGTTTACAAACCACAGCGCAAAGGCCTGTCTCAGTTCGATGCGCCGGTCGGCAGCTTGCTTGCCTACGCCACCGCGCCCGGCAACGTCGCCTCTGACGGCAGCGGCAAGAATGGGCTGTATACAGAAAATCTGGTTCGGGAACTGTCTCAGCGCAACACGCGCATTGAGGATGCCTTAAAACGCGTGCGCCTCAATGTGCGGCTCTCATCCAGCAGCGAGCAAATTCCCTGGGAAACCACTTCCCTGGAGAGCGACGTATATCTCTTTAACGAAGGACAGAAAAAACTCAGCGATGACGAGCTGGAAAAATTGATCGAGGCCGATATTTCCGAATGGAACCGCATCAAGTCATCGCGCAATATCGAGGATTGGGTGGCTTACCTACGCAAATTTCCGAATGGACGGTTTGCTGAAATCGGCCAAGTGCGGTTGGCTCGCCTGTTGGAAGACAAAACGAAGACAGTCTCGACAACAGCCACATCAAGCCCGCCCAAGCCAATCGAACTCGCTGCAGGCACCCCCATACCGGAGCTGTTTCGCCCATCAGATAATCCATACTCCGCTGGTTACTATCCGCTTGGCCGTAAATTTACGATGGGAGACAAGGCCTACTTCAAACAGACCGACATTTTATCTGGCGCTGAGACAAGGTCTTACATGCTAAACGTCACCAGGGTTAATCTGGAGGCTGACCGGATCGAATTCAATCTGGGCGTGGTTGTCACCGACTTGATGGGCAACATGGTCAAATGGGGGAAGAAAATATTTGAAGCACCGATACAATTTTCACCTTCAGATCTTCAGGTCGGCAAAAAATGGACGGCCGCTTATAGCCTAAACATAAATAACAGGATTTCGAACGGATACTATGATCTTCATATTGTGCGCAAGGAAAAGGTCACCGTACCCGCAGGTGAGTTTGAAGCATTCAGAGTCGAGGGGCGAGGCTGGAACAAGTCATATGGATCGCAGTTGGAAACGACCTATTGGTTGGTTCCGGGGCTGAATTTTGAAGTCAAACGTGAATATATCAGCCGCAAGTCTGACGGAAATTACATTGACGCAGAGCGACACGAATTGGTTGCCTTGTGGCAAGCTGCCGTGGGCACCTGAGCTATAC
The DNA here is from genome assembly GCA_018781585.1 of Burkholderiales bacterium. GTDB lineage: Bacteria > Pseudomonadota > Gammaproteobacteria > Burkholderiales > Thiobacteraceae > RBG-16-58-11. The sequence goes on along the minus strand of JADMJT010000062.1, from coordinate 10,032 downwards.
GGGGCCGCATCGTGTGTGTTTTACCCGCCCGCTACCCACATAACCTTAAGCTCCGCGCTTCTGCCACAAAAGCGCGGCTTCACACGGACAAGCCGAGTGTAGAGTTTCTTGTGGCATCACCGTTAAAGAGGAAATAAAAATGAAAACGATTACATTTGCTTTTGCTGGACTCGTACTCTTTTCCACTTGGGCGCACGCAGGCGAAACCTTAGATGCGGAGGCGGTTAAAAAGCTGATCACCGGCAACACGGTCGATGGCCTAGCGCCCAACGGCAATACTCAGAAAAACTATTTCTCCCCCGATGGCAAAACCATTCGCCAGGTCGGGGACAAACTTATAGAAGGTACTTGGAGTATCAAAGAGGATGGCACGCAATGTGTGACAGGCATGCCCGGCGGCTGCGCCAAAATCGTCAGCAACGGTGACGGCACCTATGATCGGATAGCGGCTGAAGGAAAAGTACTTCTAAGGTGGGTAGCGGTTACTAAGGGAAAAGGCTTCTAGACACATACTGCGCCCTTGCCACAAGAGCGCAGCTTTATACCGGTAACAGCAATGAAGCACTTCTTGTGGCATCAACCTTTTAAGGAAATAAAAATGAAAATAACCGCTTTTGCATTTGCTAGTCTTTTTCTGGTTTCCACTTGGGCGCATGCAGGCGAAACATTGAGCGCGGACGCTGTCAAGAAGCTACTTACCGGCAAAACAGCGGATGCTTTGGGTGCTGTTTCTGGGGGTACGCCAAAAACTTACTTTGCCCCTGATGGAAAGTTGTATCGAGCTATTAATAATAAGCGCTTGGAAGGAACCTGGTATGTGGAAGCGGATGGTACGCATTGCATTCAAGGCATGCCCGGAGGCTGCGCTAAAATCGTCCGTAACGAAGATGGCACTTATGACCGAATCAAAGAAAATGGCGAGATATATTCTAAATACTTAGAAATCGTGGACGGCAAAGATTTCTAACCACAAGCTCACGCGCTATCGAGCGATTTATTCAGTGATTTAACTCGCGTCTTCCAGCGCCATTTCCAGTTCCAGCCACGCTTCTTCCAGCGTGGCTATTTTTTTCTCTAGTGTTTCGCGCATTTGATTCAGTTGGCTGATAGCAGGGTTGGCAGGGTTTGCGTATGTTGCGGGGTCGGCCAAGCGCTGTTGCGTCTCGGCTAGCGTAGCCTGCGCTTGTTTTAGCTCCGTCTCCAATTTCGCTTGCTTGGAGAGTAGCGCCTTTTTGCGCACCGGCGGCGCATCGCGGCGGGCTCGTTCTGCGACGGGCTTAACGTTGGGCTGAAAGCTCGCGCGGCGCGATTCGACCCAAGTCCGATAGTCTTCCAAATCACCATCGAACGGAACGGCCGCGCCATCTGCCACCAGCCATAGCTCATCGGCTGTGGCGCGGATCAGGCTGCGATCATGCGATACCAACACCATCGCCCCCGTGTATTCTTCCAACGCCACGGTGAGCGCATCGCGCATGTCCAGGTCGAGATGATTGGTCGGCTCGTCGAGCAAGAGCATGTGCGGTTTTTGCCAGGCGAGCAGGGCTAAGGCTAAGCGGCTTTTTTCGCCGCCGGAGAAGCCACCTACCGGCCGGTCTTCGCTCTCCCCTGCCAAGCCAAAGCGCCCGAGGAAATTACGTAAATCTTGAGCCGGTGTTTTCGGGGCAACGCGTTCGAAATGTTCGAGCGGGGTGGCGCTTACATCGAGATGTTCCAACTGATGCTGGGCGAAATAGCCGATGCGAATGTCGGGCGTGATTTCCAGCCGGCCTGCGCTCGGCGCCAACTCGCCCGCCAGCATTTTGATCAGCGTCGATTTGCCCGCGCCATTCGGCCCCAGCAAGGCAATGCGCGCACCGGCACGCAACACCATGTTTACGTTGCTCAACAAAATGCGCTCGCCGTAACCGGCCTCAGCTTGTTCGACACGGATCAGGGTATCGGGGCTACGCGCGGGTGCTTCGATTTCTAATTCAAAATGCCCATCCTCTAAATGCGCCGGAGCGATGCGCTCTAAACGTTCCAGCGCTTTCAAGCGGCTTTGCGCTTGTTTGGCCTTGGTGGCCTTGGCGCGGAAGCGGCGTACGAAGTCTTCCAGATGCGCAATCTTGGCTTGCTGTTGGCGCAATGCCGTATTTTGTTGTGCGGCGCGCTCGGCGCGCGTGCGCTCGAAGTCGTCGTAATTGCCACTATAGGTTTCGATCGTTTTATTCGAGATAAACGCGATGCGGTTGACGCAGGCGTTGAGAAACTCACGGTCATGCGACACCATCAACAGGCTGCCGGGATAGCGCGCGAGATATTGCTCCAGCCACAAGATCGCTTCCAGATCGAGATGGTTGGTCGGCTCATCCAGCAACAGCAAATCCGCGCGGCGCATCAAAGCACGCGCCAGGTTCAGCCGCATACGCCAGCCGCCGGAGAAGCTCGCGACTGGACGTTGTAAATCGTCGGTGCTAAAGCCTAAGCCATTCAGTAATTGCGCGGCGCGCGCCGGGGCGGCGTAGCCATCGATGGCTTCAAAACGGTGTTGCGCCTCGAACCAGGCGGCGTCATGCACTTCAATGGCGAGCGCTTGTTCCAGCCCGCGCAATTCAATATCGCCATCGAGCACGAATTCCAAAGCCGGGCGCGCGGAGTTGGCGATTTCCTGCTCCACGAAGGCTAGCGACTTGCCCGCTTGCAAGGACACGTCGCCGCTTTCGGCATGCAACTCACCGCGAATCAGGCGAAATAACGTGGATTTGCCGCAGCCGTTCTTGCCCACCAGACCAATGCGTTGGTCAGCGAACACTTGCAGCGAAGCATCTTGGAACAGCGGGTTGCCGCCGACGAGGTAATTGAGATGGGTGATATTCAGCACGGCGGCAATGATACCTGCCCGGACACAAAATGCTAAAATTATCGATTCAAAAATCTATCCCCCAATCAGCCAGAGAAGAATATGCAAACCATTGAATCCTTAAACAACCGCTTCGGCCTTGCCCAACTGCAATTCAAGGAAACCAACGGCTTGGTCGTCGCCGAAATCGCCAACAAGTACGCCACCGCCTCGATCTGCCTGCAAGGCGCGCACATCATGACCTGGACACCGAAAGGACAAAAACCGGTGATCTGGCTATCGAAAGATGCCAAAGTCGCGCCGGGCAAATCGATTCGCGGCGGGGTGCCGGTGTGCTGGCCCTGGTTTGGCCCGCATGCGACCGAATCCAGTTTCCCCGGCCATGGCTTTGCGCGCACGGTGATGTGGGAAGTGATCGGCGCCAAAGCCCTCAAGGATGGCGGCACTTGGCTGGCGTTTCACTTGCAAGCAAACGACGCCACGCGCGCGCAATGGCCGCATGCAAGCGAGCTGGTGCTGCAAGTGGTGGTGGGCAAAACATTGGATATCGACCTGGGCACACTCAATACCGGCAAGCAGCCGATCACCATCGGCGATGCGCTGCACACCTATTTTGAAGTCAGCGACATCGGCCAAATCGCGATTCATGGCTTGGACGGCATCGCGTATATCGACAAGGTCGATGGCGGCGCACAGAAGCAGCAAGCCGGGCCGGTGAGCATCTATCAGGAAGTGGACCGCATCTATCTCAACACCGATCACGATTGCGTGATCGAAGATGCCAGTTGGCAGCGCCGCATTCGCATCAAGAAACTCGGCAGCCGCTCGACCGTGGTATGGAACCCGTGGGTAGAGAAGGCAAACAAGATGGGCGACCTCGGCCACGACGGCTATCGCAACATGGTGTGCGTGGAAAGCACCAATGCCGCGAACGATACGGTCACCATTGCGCCGAAGGCCGAGCACCATTTGTGGGTGCGTTATTCGGTTGAGGCGATGAAGTAAGCCTGCTCTTTCTGCGCGGCGGCTATTCTGGCTGCCGCGCCACCCCCTCAGAAATACGTATTTAAGATTCTTTTAGCATTTTCTTAGCTTCAATTTAGCAACACCCCCGCCATACGCAGTCTATTCTTCCATTACGTCACCAACGACGCACGGCCGCATTTGCAACCGTGCGCCATGGGTCTATCTAAATGGGGGAATCAACATGCAAATCAAGTTATTACTAATAAGCACATTCATTGTAGGTTTGAGCGGCCAAGCGCTGGCCGAGCAAAAAGCGGATCAACGCACGCTGGAACGCGGGCGCTATGTGCTCGCCACCAGCGGCTGCAACGACTGCCATACGCCGCAGTATCCGGAAAGCGGCGGCAAGCTCCCGCAGCAAGCCTGGCTCACTGGTAACGAGGTGGGTTTCCAAGGGCCGTGGGGCACAACCTATCCGGCCAATCTGCGCCTGTTGGTGCAATCCCTATCCGAGACGGAATGGATGAAGCGGGCGCGCGCCGAGATGCGCCCGCCCATGCCGTGGTTTTCGCTACGCGATATGAGCGATACCGATTTACGCGCGATGTATCGATTCATTCGCAGCCTGGGCGCGACCGGCAAACCGGCGCCCGCCTATGTGCCGCCGGGGCAACAAGCCGCCACACCTTATTTTGAATTCGTACCGAAAAATCTACCCAAGCAAGCCGCACTGAAATAATCGTTGCCATCCGCAAGGAGAAAAACATGAACGAGACAATCAATCGCAAAGCATCGCTGGCGATGCTGGAATCGATGCTGCTGATTCGCACATATGAAGAAAAAGCCGCTGCCATGCAGGCGGCGGGCCAAGCGGCCGGCACCTGCACCTCAATTGGACAAGAGGCGTCCGCCGTCGGCGTGGTGTCCGCGCTTAGCATGGACGATCTGATACTCACCAATCATCGCAGCGCCGGCCATCTGCTCGCGCGCGGCGCCGACCCGGCACGCCTCTACGCCGAAGTGCTAGGCAAGGCGAGCGGCTATTGCAAGGGCAAGAGCGGATCGCTGCACATCTCAGTGAGGGAGCTAGGCGTGGTGCTCACCTCCACCATCGTCGGCGCGGAATTATCCTTGGCCGCCGGCGTGGCCTTGGCGCTTTCGATGCAGGAAAGCAGCGCGATCACCGCCTGCTTCTTCGGTGACGGCGCGGCATGCGAGGGCTCGTTTCACGAGTCGCTCAACCTCGCCGCGGTATGGCGGCTGCCGATACTCTACGTTTGCGAAAACAATCAGTGGCAAGCCTTTGTCCACCGGCGCGAGACCATGCCCATGGACCGCATCGCTAACTGGGCCATAGAGCACGGTATAGAAACGGCCACCGTGGACGGCAATGACGTGGAAGCGGTGTATCGCGCCGCCAAGGCGGGCATCGCGCACATCAGGGCCACTGGTCAGCCGTATTTCTTGGAGACCTATACCTACCGCGTGCGCGGCCACTATGAGCCGGACGATCAGAGCTATGTGGATAAGAATGAACTTGCGGCGTGGCGCACCAGGGATCCGATTGATCAATTGCAAGCGAAACTGCAATTGAGCGCGAGTGAAGCGCAAGCCCTGCGCGACCGGGCGTCCGCGCGCATCGAAGATGCTTGGAACCAAGCAGTCGGTGCGCCGTATCCGGCGATTTCCGAACTCACAAAAGACGTGTATGCGTAATACAGCACTTTCCCTCTCCCGCGCTGACGCGCACCCCTCTCCCACTTGTGGGAGAGGGGCTGGGGAAGAGGGCAACTTGCCAAGATTCCCACAAGGAGCAGCCCATGCAACAACTCACCGTCAATGACGCCCTCGGCCAAGCCCTGGCCGAAGAAATGCGCCGCGATCCCAAGGTAATGATGTTCGGCGAAGGCGTGGCCACCAAGCGCCAGGAGCTGCTAAATGAATTCGGTGCAAAGCGCATCCGCAACACGCCGCTGGCCGAGGGCATCATCGCCGGCGCAGCCGTGGGAGCGGCGGCCATGGGCATGCGGCCGGTAATCGACATGTTGTTCGCCCCCTTCCTCACCCTGGCCATGGACGAGATCGTCAACAGCGCGGGCAAGCTGCGCTACATATCCGGCGGGCAATTTTCCTTCCCGCTGGTGGCGATCGCCATGACCGGCACCGGCTGGACCGTGGGCGCGCAACACAACCACAATCTGGAAGCGTGGTTCGTGCACAGCCCCGGTTTAAAGGTAGTGATGCCCTCCACTGCCGCCGACTACAAAGGCTTGCTCAAATCCGCGATTCGCGACGATAACCCGGTGCTGTTCTTCGTGGAGATGTCGCTCAGCTACGAGCTGGGCGAAGTGCCCGAAGGCGAGCATATCGTCCCGCTCGGCAAAGCCACCATTCGCCGTGCAGGCACCGATGTAACACTGATCTCCTACGGCAAAACAGTGCGCGCCTGCGAAGCGGCAGCAAGCCTGCTCGCTGAGAAAGGCATATTTGCAGAAGTGATCGACCTGCGCTCGCTCAAGCCGCTGGACGAAGAAGCCATCCTCACCTCCGCCCGCAAAACTGGGCGTGTGGTGGTAGTACACGAAGCCAACCGCATGTGCGGCGTCGGCGCGGAAGTGGCCGCGATAGTCGCGGAAAAAGCTTTCGTCGCACTGCGCGCGCCGGTGCTGCGCATCACCAGCCCGGATGTGCCCGCGCCGTCGAGCTATCCGCTGGAACTGGCATTTACACCTCAGGCGGACACGATCGCCGAGGCAGCGGCTTCGCTGTTTACCGCGCAGATGGAAGAAGCTTGACGCTGCATGAATTTGATTCGATCGCAAATAATCTCCCCTCTCCCGCAAGCGGGAGAGGGAATCTACGCGCTGTAGCTCACCAGCTTTTTCTAAATTGAACGAATAGGAGGCAACATGAATCGCACACCACCTTGGCCAGTAAAATCCCGCGAAATTCACAACCACCACTTCGACTCCACCATCTGGAACGACTTCGATTTTCGCAACGACGATATCGTGATCGGCACCTATGCCAAATCCGGCACCACCTGGATGCAGCAGATCGTATCGCAACTTTTATTCAAGGGCGAAGAAGGATTAGAAGTCGCGGAAATGTCGCCCTGGCTCGATCTGCGCGTGCCGCCCAAGGAAATCAAATTGCCGGCCGTGGCCGCACAGACACATCGGCGCTTCGTCAAAACGCATTTACCGGTCGATGCTTTGGTGTTCTCGCCCGCAGCGAAATATCTCTACATCGGCCGCGATGGCCGCGACGTGTTGTGGAGCATGTACAACCATCACGCCAACGCCAATGAGAAATGGTATGGCGCGCTGAACGACACCCCAGGCCTAGTCGGGCCGCCGATTGAAAAGCCGCCCTCAAGCGTGCGCGAGTACTACCACGACTGGCTGGATCGGGACGGGCACCCCTGGTGGCCGTTCTGGGAAAACATCCGCAGTTGGTGGGCGATCCGCGATCTGCCGAACGTAAAGCTGGTGCACTTCGCCCAACTCAAGACCGACCTGCCGGGCCAGATGCGCGAGATCGCCGCGTTCCTCAACATCCCCATCGACGAATCGAAGTGGAACGCGATGGTAGAACATTGCAGCTTCGACTACATGAAGCAAAACGCCACCAAGAGCGTGCCGCTCAGCGGCATCTTCTGGGACGGCGGCGCACAGACCTTCGTGCACAAAGGCACCAATGGCCGCTGGCGCGAAGTGTTGACGCCGGATGAGTCGGAGAAATACGAGCAGTTAGCGCAGCAGAATTTGGGCGGGGAGTGTGCGCGGTGGCTAGCGACGGGGCGCTTGATGTGATGCGCTAGCGCAATAGCGATGAACGACGTGAATTTTACCCGCTTGCATTTCGCGCACAGACTGTAGCAGTTCAGCAGCAAGATCACGCTTAGCCTCGTAGGCCGCGAGTTCGGTTTTTGTAAGCGGTTTATTCTTCGAGGGCACGTCGTATCTTCTTTGATTACGTATGGTCGGATTAGGCATGGTCAGGTTGCACAACAAGCCGTACCCCTAAGGCCGTACACACGCGGCTGATCGTATCGAAGCGTGGATTCGCATCGGGCCGCAGAGCCTTGTACAAGGCCTCACGCGTGAGTCCGGATGCCTTGGCAATCTCGCTCATGCCCTGTGCGCGGGCAATGTCCCCCAAGGCCGCCGCCAGCAAAGCCGGATCGTTCGCCGCCAGAATGTCGGTCAGATAGGCCGCAATCGCCTCCTCGCTATCGAGATACGCGGCGGCGTCGAATTCGGGTAAGTCTGCAACCTTAACGCGTTTAGTCATGTTTATCTCCTTCAATTAATCCAGCCGTGAAGCCAAAATCTTGGCGCGCTTAATATCGGATTTTTGGGTGCGCTTGCTGCCCCCAGCCAGCAGCACAATGATCGCGCCACCACGCTGGACAAAATAAACACGCCATCCTGCGCCTATATGAATCCGCAACTCCGACACGCCCTCGCCCACCGGCGCCACATCGCCCATCAAGCCGAGTGCTAGGCGCTGAATGCGTGCGAGCACCACACTCCGCACCGACACATCGGAAAGGCCGTCGAGCCATTCGGTGAATTCAGGTAGCGGCTTTATTGTGATCACGAAGAAACTGTAATCGAACGATTACATGCTGTCAAGTGTGACGACACCAAATGGCGCGGGCGGAATTGCCGCATTAACCCTATATCCACCTAGCTGGGCTCTGGCAACTTCTGCTCGAGGGCACGAATAAACGCAGGTGGAAATGGTCGTGCATTTTGTATTCGTGCCCGTTTAACTTTCTCCCAGGCGTCTGCGTAGTTGCCTTGCTCATACAGAGACATGGCCCACCTGCGCCAGCTGTTTCCATATACTGGATCGAGGGCAGTACTTTCTGAAAAATTCTGGTTGGCCAACGAAAATAATCTCTCCCTATCCTGCGCTTGTGAACCGGGGATGCGCTCAGCCTGAGCCGAATATGCTGACCCCAGATCAGTAAGTAAAGCAACCTTTTGAAATTGATCATCCACAAGCTGTTTAGATTTTTCCAGGTGCTGGATTGCTTCCTCGATTTTTCCGCGCTGTAGCATCACCCGGCCAAATCCCCAATAGGGCTGGTAGTTGTTTGGGTTCAATAACCACGACTGGTTATATCGGCGCATTGCGAGGTCAAGGTCACCCTTGGCAACGAATTGTTCAGCTTGTGTGTGCCACGCTTTACTCGCGGACTCCCTGCTACCGAACCCTTCTGATGCTTGCTTCACGAAGTCTTCGTCTGCTTTCTTCAGAAAGTCAGGGCGGGTTATGCCGGGTTGACCATACATCGGAATGTTATCGATCCGCTGCTCGTCAGAAGCAGTCGCATAACCCGGCATGGCCATCAGCAAGATTGAGAACGTAAGAACTGATCGAACTAATAAATGGTGACTCATCGCAGATCGTCCTTGCGGCAATTAGTTAGTAAACGGACGCCAACACCAATAATTTTGTGTTGCCCATTATGCTGAAGCAATCCACTGATTCGCAAGCGCTTTCGTCGCCTGCCATTTCAATAATCCTTTAAAATCCGGAGCGCTGTAATAAGCGGAGCCATACTTCCACCGGAACCTGTCCCAACCCCACTCGCCCAAGAGACGACTCAAACCATCTTCTGATACGATTTCACCATGCCCACCAACAATAAAAACCCTCCCCTCCTCACCGAAGCGAACGCAGCTTTTCTACCGCATCGCACTTCGATGAATGTTGCTGCGCGCGATGCGCAGAATCGGCCTGCGGTGGCGCGTGGGCTCGGCTGCCGGGTTTCGGCTGACCGGCGCAAGCTCACGGTGTATCTGAGCACCACGCACTCGGCCCAGGTGCTGCAATGCCTGCGCGAGAATGGCGCGATCGCGGTGGCGGTGACGCGCCCGAAGACACACGAGACATTGCAGCTCAAGGGCATGGTGCTGGATATCGCGCCGCTGACCGCCGACGACCGCGCGGCGATGATCGCTTATCAGGATTCCTTCGTGGATGAGTTGGCGCAAATCGGCTATCGAACCGAATTCACGCGCACTTTGTTGGCGGGGAGCGAGCATTGCGTGGCCGTCGTGTTCGAGCCGACGGAAATGTTCAACCAGACGCCCGGCCCCAAAGCGGGTGAGAAGATGGGCGCGCAGTCGTGAACTATTCGCTCGAAGCCATCCGCCGTTGTTTCGAAGGTGCGATCCCGGCGCAGATCGCCACTTGCGCGCCGGATG
>JADMJT010000059.1 GCA_018781585.1 Burkholderiales bacterium | reverse complement strand
CGCGACAATATGCACCAACTGCAATTCGACCAGTCCGAGCGGCTGGGCCAGTTGCGCGAGATGATGGCGAAGCAATTGGCGGAGCTGTCGGCCGCAATGCAAGAGCGGCTCAATGCCATGCGCGAAGAAATTCTGGCTAAACAAATGCAGACCCTGACCGATCAAGGACGTGCGGATCAAGAGTTGATCCAAACCACCATGGCCAACGCAACCCTGCAACTCAAGAGTGCAATGGAAGCCTTGACCCAGACCACCGATACGCGCTTGGAGCAAATCAGCGGCAAGGTGACGGAGCGGCTGGAAGAAGGATTCAAGAAAACCAACGACACCTTCACTCAAGTCATGACGCGGCTCGCCACCATCGACGAAGCGCAGAAAAAAATCGATGGCTTGACCACCAATGTGGTGAGCTTGCAGGAGTTGCTAGGCGACAAGCGCTCGCGCGGCGCGTTCGGCGAGGTGCAACTGGAAACGCTGGTGCGAAATATTCTGCCGCACAATCCAGTGCAGCCGGTGTATGCCATGCAGCACAAATTTTCCAACGGCACGCGGGTGGATTGCGCGCTGTTTCTGCCGGAGCCGACCGGCACGGTGGCGGTGGATTCCAAATTCCCGCTGGAAAATTATCAGCGCATGTACGACAAGCGCTTGTCCGAGACCGAGCAAGCAATGGCTGAGCGCCAATTCAAGCTGGATGTGAAAAAGCACGTCGATGATATTTCGAGCAAATACATTATCCCTAATGAGACTTCGGACGGCGCAGTGATGTTCGTGCCGGCGGAAGCGGTATTCGCCGAGATTCATGGCTATCATCAAGACATCGTGGACTATGCGATGCAAAAGCGGGTGTGGATCGTGTCGCCCACGACCATGATGGCGATTCTCAATACCGCGCGCGCGGTGATCAAGGATGTGGAAACGCGCAAGCAAGTGCATATCATCAAGGACTCGCTCGCCAAGCTGTCTAAAGACTTCAGTTTGTTCGACGTGCGCATGAAAAAACTGGCCGATCATATTCGCCAGGCGCACGAGGATGCCGAGAAAGTGCAAATCACCAGCCAAAAAATTACCCGCCGCTTCGCGCAGATCGAGGCCGTGGAGTTGGAGCACGATGAGATCGGTCAAGTCGAAATGATCGATGTGGATGAGCCGGCGGATGATGCCGAACGGCGTTTGAATTAGGAATAAGGATGCATCGATATTTTGTTGCGGCGTGCTTTTTGCTGGTCAGTACTGGGGCATTGGCGCAACTTACCTCGCCGCATTGGCCGCTCAAACAAGTTTTCGGTAAAAATGCGGCTGTGCTGCAAATCACCAAGGAAGCGGTGGCCGAAGTCTGTGTCGGCGATATCTGCACTCGATTCGTGCTACGCGACCCGAAGGGGGTGGAGATTGTGCACGACTTCGCATATCTGTATTTTTGGATGATCGAAGGCTACGATATTGCGCCGAACAAGGCCGGGAATAGCGAACGTTTCGTGGTGACCATTCTCAATCGGCGCAAAGGCCAATGTACCGGCGCAGACGAGGAAGCGCTTGGGCGCTGCACGCTGGCGCTGATGGCCAAAAGCTACGCCATCATCGGCCTGGAAAGTAAACCCGAAAACGGCTGGAACAAAACCTTTAAGCTCGACATCCCCGCCAAGCTTAAGGCTGCTGGGGCGGTTCTGTAGTTTTGATTGAACCACCAAGCGCGTCAATGTCTCACCCCATATCTAAACAAGCCCCCATCTCCGCGCGCGCTTTAGAGATCGAACCCTTTCGCGTGATGGATATCCTGGCCCAAGCACGGGCATTGGAAGCGCAGGGGCGCGACATCGTACATATGGAAATCGGCGAGCCGGATTTTCCGACGCCCGCCCCCATCATCGCTGCCGGTATCGCGGCACTCAAAGCCGGGTATACCCATTACACGCCCGCCTTGGGTTTGCCGCAGTTGCGAGAAGCGATCGCTGCGTTTTACGCCACGCGTTATGGCGTAACCATTTCACCCAGCCGCGTGGTGGTCACGCCCGGCTCATCCGGCGCGCTGCTGCTGACGCTGGCCGTGTTGCTGAATCCGGGCGATGAAGTGCTGCTCACCGATCCTGGCTACCCGTGCAATCGGCATTTCGCGCGCATCATCGAGGGGCGTGCGGTTGCGATGCCGGTCACCGCCGCCACCCAATATCAACCCACGGCGGAGATGATTGCCGCGCATTGGTCCGCACGTACACGCGCGGCGATGGTTGCTACGCCCTCAAATCCGACCGGCACGCTGCTGACACTCGACCAGTTGCGTCCGATCCATCAGGCGGTCTCATCTCGCGGCGGCGCGCTGGTGGTGGATGAAATCTATCATGGCCTCACCTATGGCAGGCCCGCCGAGACTGCGCTGGCGCTGGGCGATGATGTGTTCGTGATCAATAGCTTTTCTAAATATTTCGGCATGACAGGGTGGCGCTTAGGTTGGCTGATCGCACCCGAAGCGTATGTCGATGCTGTGGATAGACTGGCGCAGAATATCTTTCTTGCTGCCTCCACGCCGGCGCAACATGCGGCGCTGGCCGCTTTTCACCCCGACACCTTGGCAATTTTGGAAGCGCGCCGTGAGGCGTTTCAGCTGCGTCGTGATTTTTTACTTCCCGCCTTGCGTGCGCTTGGTTTCGATATGCCGATCACGCCAGAAGGCGCGTTTTATCTTTATGCCGGGTGCGAACGGTTCGGCTTGGATGCCGAGCAATTGACGCAGGTTTTGCTTAATCAAGCCGGTGTCGCGATCACCCCCGGCGCGGATTTTGGCCGCTTTGAATCGTCGTCGCATGTGCGCTTCGCCTACACCACGACGCAGGATCGCATGGAGCAAGGCGTGGAGCGCCTCGCCACCTTTCTCAAAACGTAGCGTAGTGTTTCACTCTAAACGGTGAAAGCACCGTTTAGAGTGAAACACTACGCTAGCTTGACGGCGCCGGTCGATTTGGCAACAATCGGCCCCTTTTGCCGGCAACTACCACTATGAATAATTCGCTCATTTTCGAAGTGCACGAACCCGAGTTTCAAGCCCAAGTGCTGGAAGCATCGAAACAAGGCCCGATCCTGGTGGATTTTTGGGCCGATTGGTGTCCGCCCTGCATTGTGCTCACACCGGTATTGGAGCGTGTGGTGAAAGGCTATGCGGGCACACTGCGGCTCGCCAAGGTGGAAGTGGACGAGGGTGAGAATATGCGCCTCGCCGGACGCTATCGATTGCGCGGTTTCCCCACCGTGCTGCTGATCGTGAATGGCGAGGAGAAGGCGCGCTTCTCCAGTGCCCGGCCTGATGGATGGGTGAAGCAGTTTATCGACGAGCATCTGTAGGCCCGCCCGGTCAGCCTATCCTTGGCGCTGGAAATATGCTTAAATTCATGCCCCGTTAACCCTCTTGTAATACATTACCGGACGCATTTATGGCAGATCGCAGGCTACAAGTTTTCTACACGGTGGCGAAGCAATTGAGCTTCACCAAGGCCGCCGAATTGCTGTACATGACCCAGCCAGCGGTCACGTTTCAGGTCAAGCAGCTCGAAGAACATTTCAATACCCGGCTATTCGAACGCAGCCACAGCAAGATTACTTTAACCCCTGCGGGTGAAGTGGCAATGGAGTATGCGGAACGAATTCTCAACCTCAGCAACGAAATGGATACCCGGCTCGGTGAACTGACGGGACAGATCTCAGGCATCTTGCTGGTCGGGGCGAGCACCACCATTGCCGAATATATGCTCCCGCGCTTGCTGGGGGACTTTAAGGCGCAATACCCCCACGTGCATGCGCGCTTGATGGTGGCCAACTCGGAATCGATCGAAGCCAAAATCGCAGATCACACCTTGGATGTAGGGTTGATCGAAGCGCCCTCGCATCATCCGCAACTGATGTCGCATGTTTGCTGCGAAGATGAGCTGGTAGCCATCTGTTCACCCAAACATCCCGTGGCCCAATACCCTTCGATTACGCCGGTGCAATTGGCCGAATTGCCGTATGTCAGCCGTGAATCAGGCTCCGGTACGCGCGAAGTGATGGATGACTACTTCCGCAAAAATGGCGTGCAACCAGAAGACTTGCATATCGTGATGGAATTGGGCAGCCGTGAGGCCATCAAAGGCGCGGTGGAGGCGGGGCTAGGCATTGCCATCGTATCGCGCGCCACGATTCAGAAAGAGATCAAACTGGGCGACCTGATCGCGATACCGCTAAACCCGCGCTTGAATCGCCCACTGTCGATGGTCAATGCCAAGGAAAAATTCCGTTCGCGCCTGCTTCAGACTTTTCTGGAGTTTGTGATCAATGCGCTGAAGCAAACCAAGCCCGCGTAAAATATTTTCACTGTTGAAATGAAACGCGACGAGAAAGACCTGCTCAATCTGTTTCGTGTGCTTCCGCCTGAGCAACAAGATACCTTGTTCTCCTTCGCTGAATTCCTGGCCACGCGCTCAGGGGAAACGCCGCGCGAGTGGGGCGAACCCGAACCGATTCCGCGTCCTGCGGAAGAAAAAGTAGTGCACGCCATCAAGCGCCTGCGCGCAACCTATCCCATGCTCGACCATAGCAAAATGTTGTATGAGGTTTCGGAATGCATGACTCAGCATGTGGTCATGGGCAAGCCGGCGGGCGAGGTGATTGACGAGCTGGAAATCATGTTTCGCAGCCGCTACGAGGGCTTGAAGAAATAAATTTATAGCACCTCTGCCGCATGATCCGCCAGCCTCGAACGCTCCCCGCGCATCAGCGTGACATGACCGCCGTGCAACCAGCCTTTGAAACGATCCACGACATACGTTAAGCCCGAGCTACCCTCGGTGAGATAGGGCGTGTCGATCTGCGCGATGTTGCCGAGGCAGACCACTTTTGTGCCGGGGCCAGCGCGGGTGATGAGGGTTTTCATCTGCTTCGGCGTGAGGTTTTGCGCTTCGTCGATGATCAGGAATTTATTGAGGAAGGTACGGCCGCGCATGAAGTTGAGCGATTTGATTTTAATGCGCGAGCGGATCAGGTCTTGGGTCGCGGCGCGCCCCCACTCGCCGGCGCTGTCATCGGTTTTGTTGAGCACGTCCAGATTGTCTTCCAGCGCGCCCATCCATGGCGTCATTTTTTCTTCCTCCGTGCCGGGTAAGAAGCCGATATCCTCACCCACCGGCACCGTCACGCGGGTCATGATGATTTCGGTATAGAGTTTGTCTTCCAATACTTGCGTGAGGCCGGCGGCGAGCGTCAGCAGGGTCTTGCCGCTGCCCGCTTGGCCGAGCAGGGTGACGAAATCGATGTCCGGATTCATCAGTAAATTCAGCGCAAAATTTTGCTCGCGGTTGCGTGCGGTTACGCCCCACACATTGTTCTTGGTGTGGGTATAGTCTTTGATCGTCTCCAGTACTGCGCCTGTGCCGACTTGTTCCCGTACCAGTGCATACAGGGGTTGCGCACCTTCTTGATAGACGAATTCGTTCACCAACAATTCGCGACAGAGCGGGCCTTTGATCCGATAGTAGGTGCGGCCATTTTCTTGCCACGACTCCATGCCCTTGCCATGCTTGTCCCAGAAATCCGCCATCAGCAAGCACACACCGGTGTAGAGCAGGTCGGTGTCTTCCAATACCTTGTCGTTGAAGTAGTCCTCAGCCGTGAAGCCGAGCGCACGCGCCTTGATGCGCATATTGATGTCTTTTGACACCAGGATCACTTGGCGCTTGGGGGACTCGCGCTTGAGGTGCAGCATCACACCCAGAATTTGATTGTCGCCCTTATAACTCGGCAGGGCCGTGGGCAGTTCGGTATGAATGGCGTAGGTTTGCAGAAATAAGCTGCCGGTGGCGGCATTATTGCTTTGTGCGGCAAGCGAAATGCCTTGTTCCATATTGGCCAGCGGGTCGCTTACGATTTGGTCGAGAAAACGGCTGGCTTGGCGCGCGTTGCGCGCGACTTCGGTCATGCCTTTTTTATTGTTGTCCAACTCCTCCAAGGTCATCATGGGGAGGTAGATATCATGCTCCTCGAATCGAAACAGGCTCGAGGGGTCATGCATTAAAACATTGGTGTCGAGTACGAATAATTTGGTGAGTGCGGCTGGCTTATCTTCGGTGCTACGTTTCTTAGCCATAAAAAGGAGATCTCCAAAGGATTAGATAGGACATTAGCTGGATTTAAGGTACTCGAGCACTTCCTGCACATGGTTCGGCACTTTGACGCCCCGCCATTCTTTTACGAGCGTGCCTTTTTTATCGATTACAAAGGTGCTGCGCTCGATGCCACGCACTTGTTTACCGTAGAGATTTTTCAACTTCATGACACCGAATAACTGACACGCGACTTCGTCTGTGTCGCTGAGCAGGTCGAAGGGGAGGGCGAGCTTGGCTTTGAAGCCCTCGTGCGATTTAAGGCTGTCGCGCGATATACCCACAATTTCACAGTGGAGCGCCTGAAATTCGGCGTAGGCATCGCGGAACTGCATGCTCTCGGTGGTGCAGCCAGGTGTGTTGTCTTTGGGATAAAAATAGATGACGAGGCGCTGACGTTTGAACTGGCTGAGCTTAAACGTTTTGCCTGCGGTGGCGGGTAGCTCGAAATCAGGAACAGGCTGATTGAGCATCGTGCCGGTAAAACATCTGCAACTGAATCATGGCTCCATTGTTGTCAAAATCAGGGAGCTTGGCAACCCAAATTTTATTAAGTATTTTTTCAATTAAGAGCGGGCGATAATAAAAACGCCCAAGATAATCACGCCAATACCCATTAAGCGCATGAGTGAAACTTGTTCGCCAAGGAAATGCCATGCAGCAAGCGCGGTTAAGGCATAGCCGATCGACACCATCGGGTAGGCCAGGCTTACTTCCACCCGAGACAGCGCCATAATCCACAGCACCATGCTCAGACCATAGGCGAAGACCCCGCCGAGGATATGCGGCTGGGTCGCAAGCTGCCAAGTGACGGGTAGTAGATTCTCGCTGGTGAAGGCGAAGTGTCCGACAGCGTTGGTGCCCGCTTTGAGCAGCAATTGCGCGGCTGCGCCGAGCAGGACCGCACCGAGAATGAGTATCCAGTTGCTTAAGGCCATACTTTTTTCCCCTTAGAATTTGGGTAAATAGCATTTTCGTAAAAAATTATTTTTCCCGCTTCAACAGCGCAATCACTGCGCCGCTGCCACCCTCTGCGAGGGGTGCTTGGACGAAAGCCAGGACATCCTCGCGCTGCATGAGCCAGCTTTTTACCAGTTGTTTCAACACGGGTTCATTGTTGCGTGAGCTGAGTCCCTTGCCGTGAATAATACGCACGCAGCGGCTATCGCGTTGCCGGCACTCATCCAAAAAGGCGACCAGTTGCGCGCGCGCTTGTTCGCGGGTTAAGCCATGTAAATCCAGCTCGTCTTTAACGACCCAGTGCCCACGCCGCAAGCGGCGTATCACTTGCTGTGAAAGGCCGGGGCGCTGAAAAATAAGTGGGTCGCTCTCTAGGTTATCCGTCACATGATCCGTCAGTAAATCATGTGCGGGCGGGTCGCCAGATAGGCGCTGTCGCGGTATCGGCTTGACGTATGGCGGTGGTGGGGGGAGGCGCCCTGAATCGGGTAATGTGCGTGCATCGCCCACTGCGTCGCGGAACAGCGCCGCGTCATCCGCAGTGGGGATGTTGGCTTTTAGCGCGGGTGGCTTAGGCTTTGCCAAGTTGGTCGAGGTAGCGTTCCGCATCCAAGGCCGCCATGCAGCCGGTGCCCGCACTCGTGATGGCTTGGCGGTAGATGTGGTCTTGCACATCACCCGCGGCGTATACGCCCGGGAGATTGGTTGCGGTGGCATTACCGGCATTGCCGCTTTGGGTAACGATATAGCCGCCTGCCATGGTGACTTGGCCTTCGAACAAGTCGGTATTGGGCTTGTGGCCGATGGCGATGAAAACCCCCGTGAGTTCGATGTCCTTGGTCGCGTCGCCGCTGCTGGATTTGAGGCGCATGCCGGTCACGCCGGTTTTATCGCCTAGCACTTCGTCCAGGCTTTGGTTCAATTCAAGCGTGATCTTGCCGGTGGCGACTTTTTGCATCAGATGATCGATCAAAATTTTCTCGGCTTTGAATATCTCGCGCCGATGCACCAGGGTGACGTGGCTGGCGATGTTGGCCAGATACAGCGCTTCTTCCACTGCGGTATTGCCGCCGCCGATCACGGCGACTTTCTGGTTCTTATAAAAGAAACCGTCGCAGGTGGCGCAGCCGGACACGCCACGGCCCATGAAGGCTTGCTCCGAAGGGATGCCCAAGTATTTGGCGGAAGCGCCGGTGGCGATGATGAGCGCGTCACAGGTGTAGGTGCCCGCATCGCCGATCAAGGTCATGGGTTTCTCGGTGAGCTTGGCGGTGTGGATGTGGTCAAAAATAATTTCGGTGTCGAAGCGCTCCGCATGGCCCTGAAAGCGCTGCATCAAGTCCGGCCCTTGCACGCCGTTGACATCGGCCGGCCAATTATCCACATCGGTGGTGGTCATGAGTTGGCCGCCCTGGCTTAAACCGGTGATGACTACCGGTTTCAAATTCGCACGCGCGGCGTAAATCGCGGCGGTATACCCTGCGGGACCAGAACCGAGAATGAGCAATCGGCAATGCTTGGCGGACATGTAAAACTCCTGCAAAAAATAGGGACAAAGGGAACGAAATGAGGCCGAATTTTAGCAGTAATCTATGTACCTTGTGGGCATCTTGAGGGCGCACTGTGACGGCGTTGATGTTGGTATAATCGCCCATTCCTTAATCGTTTGAATCAATGGCTATTTCCAATCGTACTGCGGGCAAGGCAAATGGGCGCGAGCCCAATGCGCGGCTCGTGCTCTTGCTGCGCGAAGCGTGGTGGTTCGTGCTCATCGCGGGCGCGGTGTATCTGGCGCTCATCCTCCTCACTTATCACAAAGGCGACCCGGGTTGGTCGCATGGTGGCAGCGATCTGACGGTGCACAATGCGGGCGGCTGGCTTGGCGCGTGGCTGGCCGATGTGCTCCTGCACGTATTCGGTCTCTCTGCGTACTGGGGTGTGGTGTTCGTGAGTTATCTGGTGTGGTGGGGTTATAAGCGCATCGAGAGTGCGGGTATCAGCGAGCGGCGTTCGCTGTTCGTGGCTTTCGTTGGGTTTTTGTTGGTGTTGTTCGCCAGCAGCGCACTTGAATTTTTGCGATTGTATAACCTTAGCGTGCCCTTGCCCGATGCACCAGGCGGGATTGCCGGCGCGGTGGTCGGCCAGATGTTGGCGAGTGCCTTTGGGCATACCGGCTCGACTTTGTTTCTGCTTGCCCTGTTTGGCGTCGGCTTTAGCCTGCTCACCGGCGCATCGTGGCTGATGATTATGGAGCAGATCGGCTACGGCGCGGAGTGGAGCTATTACGCGATTCGCCGCACCATCGAGAATTGGCGCGACCGTAAGGCGGGTGAGGTTGCCAGCAACGAGCGCCAAGAAGTGGTGCAGGAACTGAAAAAGCACTTAGTGGATGACCACGAGCCAATCCGCATCGAGCGTCCGGTGCTGGAGATACCCAAATCGACGCGGGTACAAAAGGAAAAGCAGGCGCCCTTGTTCGCCGATCTGCCCGATTCGCCCTTGCCACCGCTGCATCTGCTGGATCAGGCGGAAGGCGAAATCGAGCTGCTCTCGGCCGACACGCTGGAATTCACCTCGCGTTTAATTGAACGCAAGCTGCTCGAATTCGGCGTCGAGGTCAAAGTAGTCGCGGCTTATCCCGGCCCGGTCATTACGCGCTACGAGATTGAACCCGCGGTGGGCGTGAAGGGCAACCAGATCGTCAACCTGATAAAAGATCTGGCGCGCGCCTTATCGGTGGTGAGCATCCGCGTGGTGGAGACGATCCCCGGCAAGAACTGCATGGGCCTCGAATTGCCCAATCCCAAGCGCCAAGTGATTCGTTTGTCCGAGATTCTCAGTTCCCAAGTTTATGCCGACATGGCTTCACCCTTGACCATCGCTATGGGCAAAGATATCACCGGCAAAGCGGTGGTGGCCGATTTGGCCAAGATGCCGCATGTACTGGTGGCAGGCACCACCGGCTCCGGCAAGAGTGTGGCGATCAACGCCATGATTTTGTCCTTGCTATACAAGGCCGACCCGAGCCAGGTGCGCTTGATTTTGGTCGATCCGAAAATGCTCGAGCTATCGGTGTACGAAGGCATTCCGCACCTGCTCGCACCGGTCGTGACCGATATGCGTCAAGCGGCGTATGCGCTGACCTGGTGCGTGAATGAAATGGATCGGCGCTATCGCTTGATGTCGAGCCAAGGGGTGCGTAATCTCGCCGGCTTCAATCAAAAAATAGCGGACGCAAAAAAAGCCGGCACGTCGATCCCGCATCCTTACTCGCTCACGCCCGAGAATCCCGAGCCGTTAGAGCCGCTGCCCTTGATCGTGGTGGTGATCGACGAGCTGGCCGATATGATGATGGTCGTCGGTAAAAAAGTGGAAGAGTTGATTGCCCGACTGGCGCAAAAAGCGCGCGCCTCGGGCATACACTTAGTGCTTGCCACCCAGCGCCCGTCGGTGGATGTGATCACCGGTTTGATCAAAGCCAACATCCCCACCCGTATCGCGTTCCAGGTATCGAGCCGTATCGATTCGCGCACCATCCTCGATCAGCAAGGCGCGGAAGCGCTGCTCGGCCAAGGCGATATGCTCTACTTGCCGCCCGGCACCGGCTACCCGCTGCGCGTGCACGGCGCCTATGTCGGGGATCAAGAAGTGCATCGCGTGGTCGAATGGCTGAAGAAGCTGGGCGAACCGCAATATGTAGAGGGCATTCTCGAAGCGAATGAAAGTGCAGGCGAAGGGGAGGGCGGGGAAGGCGGCGGCGACCCCGAATCCGATCCGCTCTACGACCAAGCGGTAGAGATCGTACTCAAATCGCGCCGCGCCTCGATCTCCAGCGTGCAGCGTCAATTGCGCATTGGCTATAACCGCGCCGCGCGCCTGATCGAGCAAATGGAACGCTCGGGTTTGGTGTCGGCCATGCAGTCGAATGGCAATCGTGAAGTGTTGATGCCGAATCGTGAGTAATTTATAACAAATCATTTACCACGGAGTACACAGAGGAAACCTTTTGTTTAACTCCGTGTCCTCTGTGTACTCCGTGGTGAAAAAGGGTTCTTGATGAAATTCTTTCTGGCTATTTTTGTTTTCATGGTGAGCGCTGCGTCAGCCGCACACGCTGGCAGCGTCGACAGCCTGCGCACCTTCGTGCGCGAAACACAAACCGTGCGGGCGCATTTTGCGCAGACGGTGCTGGATCGCAATGGCCGCAGCGTGAGTCAAGCCTCGGGCGTGATGGCCTTCTCCCGTCCCGGTAAATTCCGTTGGACTTACGACAAGCCCTACGAGCAGTTGATCGTGGGCGATGGCGTGAAGCTGTGGATTTTTGATAAGGACCTGAACCAAGTCACGGTGCGCAAGCTGGATGAGGCGCTGGGCAGCTCACCCGCTGCCTTGCTCGCCGGCAATAATGAAATCGAGAAATTCTTTGCCTTGTCCGATGCGGGCAGCCGCGATGGGCTGGATTGGCTGGAAGCCAGCCCTAAATCCAAAGACACGATGTTCGCTGCGGTGCGTATGGGTTTTGTGGGGAATACGCTGAAGCAAATGGAGTTGAAAGACAGCTTTGGCCAAACCACCGTGATTCGCTTCGACAAGCTCGAACGCAATCCCAAGCTTGCCACCGACCAATTCAAATTCGCGCCGCCCAAGGGGGCGGATGTGATCGGTGAGTGATCTTTTTTCGCATGAGCCGGATGCGCCGCTGGCGGAACGGCTCCGTCCCAAAACCCTAGACGAAGTAATCGGCCAGGACCACCTGCTTGGGCCGGGCAAGCCGTTACGCATCGCTTTCGAATCCGGTAAGCCGCACTCGATGATTTTATGGGGGCCGCCGGGCGTGGGTAAAACCACGCTGGCGCGCCTCATGGCGGGCGCATTCGATGCCGAGTTCATCGCGCTTTCCGCAGTGTTGTCGGGCGTGAAAGATATTCGCGACGCTATCACGCGCGCGCAATTTGCCTTGGAGCAAAGCGGTCGCCATACCATCCTGTTCGTGGATGAGGTGCACCGTTTCAATAAGGCGCAGCAGGACGCTTTTTTGCCCTATGTCGAGCAAGGCTTGTTCACTTTTATCGGCGCTACTACCGAGAATCCCTCGTTTGAAGTGAACAGCGCGTTGTTGTCGCGGGCCCAAGTGTATGTGTTGAAACCTTTGTCGGAAGCGGAGCTTGGGCAACTGTTCGATCATGCCGTCATGACCGCCTTAACTGATCTCAGCTTTGAACCCGGCGCTAAATCGCTCATCGTGGGCTGTGCCGATGGCGATGCGCGGCGGCTATTGAATATTCTGGAGCAAACACGCACCGCGGCCTTGGCCAGCCAAACTCCCTTGGTAACCGAAGATTTTGCGCGCGACACGGTGGCAAAAAGCGGCCGGCGTTTCGATAAGGGCGGGGAAGAGTTCTACGACCAGATTTCCGCGCTGCACAAATCGGTGCGCGGCACCGCGCCCGATGCCGCGCTGTATTGGTTCATGCGCATGCTGGATGGCGGCGCCGATCCCCTGTACTTGGGGCGGCGCATGATCCGCATGGCGTCGGAAGATATTGGGCTGGCCGACCCGCGCGCGCTGCGCCTCACCTTAGATGCGGTGGAGACCTTTGAGCGCCTCGGCTCGCCCGAGGGTGAACTCGCCTTGGCGCAGGCCGTGATATATCTCGCCTGCGCGCCGAAAAGTAATGCAGTTTACGTCGCGTATAATAGTGCCCGCGCATTCATCAGCAACGATAAATCGCGCCCGGTGCCGCTGCATTTG
>JADMJT010000019.1 GCA_018781585.1 Burkholderiales bacterium | reverse complement strand
TAGTGCGAAATTTATCCCGATGTTCTGCTGGAAGGTAAACACATGAAAGCAATTCCAACCGCGCTGGTTCTTGCCGCACTGATGAGCGCAGCGAGTATTGGCGCTGTCGTGGCGCGGCCCAGTACCAAGGCGGCTGAGATAGGGCCCGCGATTGTGCTGGAACAAATGGTGCCTGCGCAGTTCGGCGACTGGCGTGAAGAGCGGCAGACCCAAGTGCAGATGGTCAACCCACAAACGAAAGAACTGCTGGACAAGCTCTATAGCCAGATCCTTACCCGCACCTATGTGAACGCTGACGGGTACAAGATCATGCTTTCGCTTGCCTACGGCAGCGACCAGCGCGGCGGCATGCAGGCCCATAAGCCGGAGGTCTGCTATCCGGCGCAGGGCTTCACCCTGAAGGCGAACCATGCCGGCATGCTGACGACCGTTTTCGGCGAGATACCGGTGCGCCGGCTTGATACATTCTTGGGGACTCGCCAGGAGCCGGTCACCTACTGGTTCACCGTGGGCGATCGGGTGGTTGGCGGTACGATCTACAAGCGATTGGTGGAAATGCGTTACGGCCTGACTGGGCAGATTCCGGACGGCCTGCTGTTCCGTGCGTCCTCGATCGACCCTGATCCCACTCGTGCCTATCGCGCGCATGAGCAATTCGTCAACCAGATGCTCCAGTCGATTCCGCTTGCGGACCGTCAGCGGCTGAGCGGCTTGGGCAATAGCTGAGCCTGCATTGCATAAGACGGAACATTCGAAAAGCCTGCCCTGGACTTCACCCGCTTTCGTAGACATTGCGGCGTACCAATTTCGTACCACTGTGATACTCCTTGTGCTTCATTTCAGCTTTTTTCAGACTGTGTATCAATTTAGCAGGCGACGTAAGTAGTTGATTTATTGAAACGCCTATATGGGCCGCCTCGACTCATAATCCGTTGGTGCCGGGTTCGACTCCCGGGAGGGCCCACCACTTTCTTGCCGGCTTCCCCTTCTGCGGATGCCCGCAGGGCTTGGACTTCGCCCATTTCAACTGCTGGGCAAAAGCAAGCCGCATGTTTTAATATACCCACCTTTATCCGCATTTGATCGACACAGAGGCACTCATGAGCCACAAGCACGCCAACCTACTGCGTACTATTTTTCATGGTCCGATCAGCGGCAACATCCACTGGCGCGAAATTGAATCGCTGTTGCATCACCTGGGTGCTCAGGTTGAACCTGCGCATGGCGCACGCTTTCGCATCACCTTGAATAGTGTGGAGGGTTTTTTGCATCATCCCCATCACAGCAATGTGCTGAATCGCGAAGACGTAAAACATCTGCGCGAATTGCTCACCCGCGCCGGCATTTCCGCCGCGCATTTAGAGAGCGGCGAGTAGACTCGTTACGTTGATCGCAGCAGCGTGACCGGCTCAATCGGCACTGCACCCGTTTCCACCGTCATCCATACCAGCCCTTCCTGAATCGTGCATTGCACTTGCATGGTACGGCTGGCCAAGGCGACTAGGGCTTGGGTTCCGGCGGCAGGGAGGCTGAGAACGGTGAGGTTGGTTTGGCGTTGCAACTTATCGCGGTTTTGGCTCCACCACATATCGGCCCCGCGGCCATAGATGATGATCACCACTTGGTTCGCGCGTCCGCAGGCTTTGCGCACCTCGCGCTCTTCCGGCAAGCCGACGTCGAGCCATAATTCGATCGCGCCGGTGAGATCTTTTTGCCACAGGGCGGGTTCGTCATCGGCTGACAACCCTTTGCCGAAGGCCAGGGCATCGCTGGCATACAGGGCAAAGGCGAGCAGGCGCACCATCATGCGTTCGTCGGTCTCCGAAGGGTGGCGCGCGAGGGTCAGTGCATGGGTCTGGTAGTAATGCCGATCCATGTCCGCGATTTGTAGATCGGCTTTGAACACGGTTGCTTTGAGCGCCACGCTTACTGCCCCGTGACTTCGATACGCACACCGAGGCATTCCACCCTTTGTCCGGCACGAATTTTGGCGGTCTTGCGGCTCTCGGGCTGTCCATCGACGCGTACTTCGCCCGCCGCGACCAGCGCTTTGCCGCGGCCGCCACTGTCGGCTACCCCGGTGAGTTTGAGGAGGTCGCAGAGGGCAATATGCTCGGCGTTGAGTTGGAAGGGGATGGTTTGCATGGGGACTTTCTACCAATGGCGGTGGGATCACAAGGGCGGTGATTATTGCACTTTACGTGGCGCGTGACGCTGCCTAAGATTTACCCTGACAGAAAAAGAGAGGCGTCTATGGGGAGACAGGCTGATTCATGGATTCGCCGCTTTCTCCATTTCTTCACGCTGTTTTTGCGCGGCCTGGTTCGCGGCATCCAGGCGCTGTTGAAATTGCTCCTTGGTCTTTTCCGCCTGCTTGATTTCCTCGGCCTTGGTCGCAGCACCCGTGGCCGCACTACTGGCGACATCCAGGCCGCAACCACTTAGTAAAAGCAGTAGGCAGATTGATGTGTATCGATGCATTTTGTACCTTTCGATGAGATTGGCCCTGTGCCATTTTAGAGAGCAGGGCGTAAAGCGGCTATAAAAAATCGGGTTGGGGTGGATTTAAGTCTTTAAGTCTTGAAAAATAAGGTCGATAATCATCGGGTTAACCCGGGAACCTGAATGCGTTCAGAACCACTCACTCCCTTTGCCCGTGCGTTGCGCAAGGCGGTATGGGCTTTTGTGCTGGTCAGCACCTTGGCCGCGATCGCCTACGGCCTCTATAGCTGGAAACGCGAACAACAGGAGGTGAAAGACAATCTGACGATTTTGTCGGGCTTTCTCGCCTCGGCATCCCAGTCCTTTTTCGATGATTTGGGCAATGGCTTGGAGCCCTTGGGGCAATTGCTGGATCAAATCGGCGTGCTGAAAAATCCGGAAATCGCACGCGCGGATCTGTTGCAATTTCAAATCAGGCACCCTGATGTGGGCGCGATGGCGTTGTTCGCCCCCAGCGGCGAGATGCTGATCAATACTGCAATCGACGCTGGCCAGCCTTTGCCCAATTTCATCAAGGATCCACCCTACTTTAAACAATTAATGGCGGATATGCAGAGTGCGGAGCGTTATAGCGTCCCGCGGCCGGAATACGGCAAGGCGCTGAGGCAATGGCGTATTGCCTTTCGTTATGTAGTACGAGATAAAAAAGGCAAGCCGCGCTTTCTGTTGCAAGCTGCGATACCCCTCGAGCGCGAAGGCACTTTTCTGCACCGGCTCCCGTTACCGCCCTCCAGTTATATCGGACTGCTGCGCGGAGATGGCTATCAACAAGCGCGTTGGCCAGCGCAGGATCCGACGATTATTTATGGCAAATTATCCCAAGGCCCGGCCGCGCAAATGATTGCGGAAAATCCTGGCATCAAAACGGGCGTTTTCGGCGGCATCTCGCCTTGGTCGGTACAAGATGGGCAGCGGATTGGAGCGTTTACAAAGTTACAGTCTTCGAATATGTATGCTTACATATCCGCGCCAGCCGCCTATGTTGCGCAACAGTGGTGGCGACATAACGCGCCGATTTTACTGAGCTTCTTGTTTTGCCTGGCGCTATTCAGTGCGGGCGCTTACCGCGTGTCACGGCGCGAGCAGTCACATAGCCAAGAGTTATTGCACCAGGCACGGCGCGATGCGTTAACAGGGTTGCCCAACCGCGCCGCCATCAACGAAATCGTGCGCGATACGATCAGCTTCGCGAGTGATCATGCACGCGAATTCGCTGTGCTGTTTATCGATTTGGATCGATTCAAAGATATCAATGATGCGTATGGGCACGTGGTTGGCGATCACTTGATCGTAGCCGCGGCAAATACGATTCACTCGACGTTGCGTGACGTCGATGTGTTGGGCCGGTTCGGTGGAGATGAATTTACGATCCTATTGCGGGACAGCAATGTTGATCGCGCCATTGCGATTACCGAGCGCTTATTGAATGCGTTTCAAACCCCGTTGGAGGTGGGCGCCAGACACCTGCAAATATCGCCCTCAGTCGGCATCGCAATCTACCCCGCGCATGGCACGGATATCGAAACGCTGATCAAGCATGCGGACACGGCAATGTACGAGGCAAAGCGAAAGGGCGGCGGCGCCTACAGTGTGTATGCGGAAGAGCAAGGCGCACGGGTGCATCAACGCTTGCAAGTCGAGCACCAACTGCGCGACGCGCTGAAGCGGGATGAGCTCACGCTGGTCTATCAACCTATTGTCAATATGTTGACCGGCCAAGTGGTGGGCGCCGAGGCCTTACTGCGCTGGCAACCCCGGGATGGCAAGCAGCGCTTGCCTGAGAAGTTTATCGGCATTGCCGAAGCCTCCGGCTTGATTATCCCCATCGGCGAATGGGTGCTGCACACAGCATGCGCGCAGGCCAAAGCGTGGAATGCGGCGGGCCGGGATTTGTGGATGGCGGTCAATTTGTCGGCACATCAATTTCAAGACCCACAGTTAGTGGCTAAAGTGTCGAAGGTGTTGCGCGAAACAAGGTTGGATGCATCGCGGTTGGAATTGGAAATTACCGAGAGCGCTGCGATGCGCGATCCTGAAATGAGTATCCGCATTATGGGCAGCCTCAAGTCAAAAGGCGTGCGCATTGCCATTGACGATTTTGGCACGGGTTACTCTTCATTGAGCTATTTGAAACGCATCCCCGCCGATAAAATCAAGATCGATAAATCCTTTGTCGACGGCGTCAATATCGATGTGGATGACACGGCGATCGTGCGCACGATTCTCGCGTTAGTGCATGGCCTGGAAAAAACCGCGCTGGCCGAGGGCATCGAAACCGAAGCGCAATTTCACACCCTGCGAGGCATGGGTTGCCAGCATGCGCAGGGTTACTGGATCAGCCACCCGATCGACGCTCAAAGTTTCTCTGCGCTGCTGGATGAGCGCGGTTTGCAAATTGTGAAGGTGCCGCCCTTGCCCGATGTGTCGTCTATTGTGAAGCGCGTACGCTGATGGCGGGCTTCATGGCTTCGATCATATGCACTATATTTTCAATCATAGGGCTCTATAGCCAGCACTTGTTTGGTGTTGATCACGCTTAAATCAGTATCAATATAATAAGAGGCAGAGATGGGCTTATCCCTAACCTCCACTGCATTCACTCACCACGGCGAGGTTCCGCATCGTTATACCTGTGACGGTAATGATAGTTCCCCCGCTTTAGCCTGGTCAGGTATGCCTGCTGGCACCCAAAGCCTTGCGCTCATCGTGTACGACCCGGATGCCCCCGACCCCGCGCATCCGCAGCGCATTTGGGTGCACTGGGTGCTCTATAATTTGCCGCCGAATTGCAGCGGACTAAAAGAACAAATCGCGCCGCAGGCCTTGCCATTGGGTACCTTGCAAGGCGTGAACGATTGGGGTCGCGTCGGCTATGGTGGGCCATGCCCGCCGATCGGCCGGCATCGCTATTTCTTTGCGCTGTATGCATTGGATACGATGCTGCCGGATGTAGGGAAGCCAAGCAGGCTGCAGCTCATGCAAGCGATGCAGGGGCACATTCTGGCGCAGACGGAGTTGGTCGGCACCTACCAGCGCTAGTGTAGTGTTTCACGCTAAATGGCGCTTTTGGGGGGCTCCCTCCGGGCGAGTCCTTGAGCGGCCATCCGCGGCGTTGCGCTTGCTTGAAATAGAATGGCTATTCCTGCGCAAGCGCGCCTTGCGGCTGACCGCTCAGGGACTCGCTGAAAGCACCATTTAGCGTGAAACACTACACTGGCATCATTGAGAGATAGCAAGTTGATAGCCGCCGCCGCTTTGAATTACCATGCCCAAAAAATTATTATCCGTCGTTGAGTTTCTCGAACATTCCAAACTGGCTAGTCTGTACAAGCAGCTTGGTTATGAGGTGAGCACCGAGTGGCAAGTGCGCAAGGCCATTGCTCTGATGCGTAAATTGCAGCCGGATGTGATCGTCGCGGATTTTTATTTCCAAGCCGATTTCCGCGATCGGTTGAGCAATCTGGAATCGCTGCTGGCTTCTGCGCAACCGCTGGCCCATACCAAGATTCTGGTGTTGTACGAGCCCAAGAATCAGCCGGTGTTGGATAAAGTACGCAGCCGCTTGCGCATGGACGCCACGCTGACCATGCCGGTCAAAGAATCAGAACTGCAAAGCGTGTTGTCGGCTTGGTTGTAGCGGCGTACTAAAAATTTGCTTGTTCTACAGCCACCGAATATACCGTTCCGCATTTTCCGCTTAACCCGCCCGGGCAAGGAAAAAGCTGATAGCCGATGCTAAAGGAAGCTTTGCGGAAATAACCCTGCTGCAGCAAATCGCGATAATGCCCGCTGGCGTAGAGATTTAAACCCGGGTCGCGTACGAAGAAGCGGGTGCCATCGGATTTGGCTTCTATCAAATCGACCTTGCCGGTGAAGGTGTCGGCTTGAATCGCCGATGCTGCGCAGAGCAAACCTGTCCCCAGTACTAGGGCGCAGACAATTCGTTGTAGGCATGATGTGTTGTACTTTGGCATGTGATTCTCCTCGTGATCAAAACTTAGTTTGAGTTTAGACCACAATTCATTTGACAGAGTATTTACCGCGCCCCGATAATCCATCCATGTTCTCGCTCCCCATCATTCGCCACCTGCCGCTGCGCCCCTGCGTATGGCGCGTCGCCGTTCGTTCCGTGGCCGGGAGGCGTAGCGTGTAGTTCGATTTTTTGCAGCGTGATTTCGCGATGGGCCACAGACAAACTCTGTGGCCTTTCTTTTTTGGGCGATTTAAAGGGATTGGAGAAAAGCAATGTCCTTGCCCACCGCATTTATTTCAGTGGTGATGATTTGGTCAACCACGCCGCTCGCGATCAAGTGGAGCGCGCTGGGAGCCGGGGCGAGTTTCGCCCTGCTCGCGCGCATGGCGATCGGCACGCTGTTGTGCGCTTTGCTGCTGTGGGCGCTGCGCGTGCGCTTCCCCTTGCATCGCAAGGCGCGACTGACTTACCTGGCGGCGGGGCTTTCCATGTTCGGTGCGATGAGTCTCACTTACTGGTCATCGCAGCGCGTGAATTCTGGCTTGATCTCGGTGCTGTTCGGCCTGAGCCCATTGATGACCAGCCTGGGCGCTGCCTATTGGCTGAAGGAAGAAGCGCTCACGCCAAACAAGCTCGCGGGGATGGTCTTGGGGTTGGCGGGCTTGGCGCTGGTGTTTCACAGCAGTCTCGCACTCGGCCCCGGTGCGCTGCTTGGTATCGGCGTGCTATTGATCGCGGTGCTGCTGCAATCGCTCGGCATGGTGTGGATCAAACGCATTGGCGATAACAGCTCGGCGGTGGCGATCAATCTCGGCACGCTGCTGGTGGCGCTGCCCTTGTTCTTCGGCGTCTGGTGGCTGATGGATGGACAGTGGCCGGTGCAGATCAGCTCGCGCGCCGGTGTGGCGATCGTGTATCTGGGCGTGTTCGGATCGGTGCTGGGTTTTGTGCTGTACTACTACATGATCAAACACATGGAGACCGGCTCGGTGGCGCTGATCATGCTTATCACGCCGGTGATCGCGCTGCTGCTCGGCCACGCGCTGAATGACGAGGCGGTGCCGGCCAGCGTGTGGCTCGGCACCGCTTGCATCGCCTTAGGCTTGAGCCTGCATCAATGGGGCGCGCGCTGGGTCGCGCGCATCACTTCGCCTTGAACGCATCCGCCAGAAACGACTGGGCCTCCGCCCACGAGGCTTGGTCGGCTTCTGCGTTGTAGGCGAGCGGCATGTTGAAGCGCTTGCCGTAGTCGTCGGCGGCGGGGTTGGTGAAGCTATGCTTCACGCCCGGGTAGCTCACGACTTTGTAATTCGCGCCGGCCTTGTCCATCTCCTGTTTGAATTCTTCCACTACCTTGGCTGGCGCCATCGGGTCGTCCGCGCCGGTGAAGGCGATGACTTTCGCGTGGATTTTTCCAGGCTGTGCCGGGGCGTCGGTGCCGAGCGCGCCGTGGAAGCTCGCCACGGCTTTGAGCGGCACGCCCCTGCGCGCCATCTCCAGTACGACCCCGCCGCCGAAACAGTAGCCGATCGCGGCAATATTTTTCGCGTCCACGGTTTTTTGTTTCTTGAGCAGTTTCATCGCGGCTTCAAAGCGCGCCTTGGCCACCGCTTTCTTGCTCATCACGGCATTCATGAATTTGGAAGCATCATCCGGGTGCGCCGCTTGTTTGCCGTCGCCGTACATGTCCACCGCCAAGGCGGTGTAGCCCAGCTCGGCCAGCTTATTGGCGCGGCTGCGCGCATAGTCGTTGTGGCCCCACCATTCATGCACCACGAGCACGCCGGGTCGCTTACCTTGCACTGCGTCATCAAAGGCCAGATAGCCTTTCATCGTGGCGCCTTGGGCGGAGTAGCTTATCTCTTTGCCTTGCACAGCAGCCTGCGCGATGGCAGCGGCGAAGAAGAGAGCGATAAAAAGCATGAGTTTTTTCACGACATTCTCCTGGTGGGTGGATGGGACTGCATAGGATAAGCCGGGATGCGCAGGGTTGCTAGTGCACTGAAAGCAAGCTAGCCTCAAGTTATTCTTTGCTGCCAAGGAAATCCATGCCAACGCCTCCACTACCACGCCGCATCGTGATCATGGGCGCGGCCGGGCGTGATTTTCATAATTTCAATGTGGTGTATCGCGATGACCCCGCCACGCGCGTGATCGCTTTCACCGCGACGCAAATTCCGGGCATCGCCGAGCGGCGCTACCCAGCCGAGCTGGCGGGGCCGCTGTATCCGCAAGGGATACCGATTGTGGAGGAAGCCGAGCTGCCTGCGCTGCTCGGCTGCGAGTGCATCGATCAAGTGATCTTCGCCTACAGCGATATCGAGCACAGCCGGGTCATGCACACGGCCTCGATCGCGTTGGCCGGCGGCGCGGATTTTGTGCTGCTGGGCCCCAATCAAACCATGCTCGAGGCACGCGTGCCGGTGATCGCCGTGTGCGCCGTGCGCACCGGCTGCGGCAAATCGCCGACCACACGCTGGTTGTCGCGCTGGCTGCGGGAGAAGGGCCTACGCGTGGCGATCATCCGCCACCCCATGCCGTATGGCGACCTCGCGCGCCAAGCGGTGCAGCGCTTCGCTACGCGCGCCGATTTGGACGCCGCACACTGCACGGTGGAAGAGCGCGAGGAATACGAGCCGCATCTCGCCCTGGGCAATGTGGTGTATGCGGGCGTGGACTATGCGCGCATCGTCGCACAGGCCGAAGCGGAAGCGGATGTGCTGCTGTGGGATGGCGGCAACAACGACTTTTCTTTTATTCGTCCCGACCTGCAAATCGTGCTGGTCGATCCGCTGCGCCCGGGTCACGAGACGACGCATCATCCGGGCGAAGCGGTGCTGCGCATGGCCGACATCGTGCTGGTGTCAAAAACGAATTCCGCCAGCGCGACCGATATACAGCGTGTCACCGACGCGGCGCGGCGCATCAATCCCCATGCCGGCGTGGTGCAAGGCGCATTACCCATCAGCCTGGATGATCCCGAACAGCTACGCGGCAAGCGCGTGTTGGTGGTGGAAGACGGCCCGACCATTACCCACGGCGGTATGTCATATGGTGCAGGTTACTTGGCCGCGAAAGCCGCCGCAGCGGTGATTGTCGATCCGCGCTCGACGGCAGTGGCGTCGATTCAGCAGGTCTACAGCGCCTATCCCCACATTGGCCCGGTACTGCCCGCGTTGGGTTACAGCCCGGCGCAGCTCGATGCGCTGCGCCAAACCATCAACGCGGCAGCGGTTGACGTGGTGGTGGCCGCGACGCCCTGTGATTTGGGCGCGCTGATCGCGATTGACAAACCGCTGGTGCGGGTGCGCTATGAATTCGCAGAAGTCGGCGAGCCGAAGCTGAGCGATTTGGTGCAGGCTTTTTTACTGCGTAATATGAGCGTGTGAGCGCAATAAAAAACGCCGGCGATTGCCGGCGTTTTGGGGGAGGGGCTTAAACGCAGCCGGTGGGCTTGGGTAGGCCACCGTATTTGGTGATGGGCTTCATGGGCCCGGTCATCCAAATTTTGAACAGGGCGTTCTGATCTTCTTCGATGTATTTCGCAAATTTGCGAATCGGCGGCACGCTGCCGAATTCATCAAAATATTGGCGCGCCTTGACGATGTGATCCCACTTTACATTGGTCAGTTCATAGCCATCGGCATCGGCCATGGCGCGGCCAATTTCTTCCGTCCATTCGCTCATATCGGCGAGATAACCGTCACCATCACGTTCGGGTAAAGACATTGCTAATAACCTCCTACAGATTGAAATTAGATCGAATGCGCGGCATAGGCGCCGCTGCAATAATTGATTGAAACGTATGGCTATTAGACATTAACCTAGCTATCTAGTCAAGTATTATGCTGGGAATCAGGCGCGCCTTGACGCCACCCCCTGGCTTGGGCAAAGCTAGCGGTCTTCATCGCCCCATAATCCGAATCGATGTTAGTTAGGAGCGCATTTGTCTCAAGAAAACTTAGTTGAAATCAATAACCTTCATTTTTCATATAGCAATAATAAGGTATTGAAAGGCATCAACCTCGCCATCCCGCGCGGCAAAGTCGTCGCGATTTTAGGGGCAAGCGGTTGTGGCAAGACGACCTTGTTGCGGCAAATCGGCGGTCAGCTCACGCCGCAATCAGGATCGGTCAAGGTCGATGGCAAAGTCGTGCATGAATTGGATGATGAAGCCTTGTACCAACTGCGGCGCCAAATGGGCATGATGTTTCAAGCCGGCGGGCTATTCAGCGATTTGTCGGTGTTCGAGAATTTGGCTTTTCCGATGCGCGAGCACACCAATCTATCCGAGAGCATGATTCGCGATCTGGTGTTGATGAAACTGCATGCCGTGGGGCTGCGCGGGGTGCATGGTTTTCGCACCGACGATCTTTCCGGCGGCATGTCGCGCCGGGTCGCGCTGGCACGCGCGATTGCGCTGGATCCCATGCTGGTGATGTACGACGAACCGTTCGCCGGCCTGGATCCGATATCGCTCTCCGTCATCGCGAATCTGATTCGACGCTTGAACGATGCGCTCGGCATTACTTCCATCGTGGTGACTTACGATATGGCGGAATCGTTCAAGGTGGTCGATTACGTGTACTTCATTTCCGAAGGGGTGATCGTCGCCTCCGGCACGCCCGCGGAAATGCTGGCGTCCGAGCACCCCTTCGTGAAGCAATTCGTGAATGGCGAGTTCGATGGCCCGGTCAGCTTCCACTATCCCGCGCAGCCGATTCGCCAAGATTTAAACTTGGCGGCCAGCGCCTAGTTCACATCACGCTCCCAAAGCCCGGCACAACCGCGCCCGACGGTGGTGTCAGGCCAGCCAAGCGGCAACCTTGCGCCACCGGCCCCTTGGGGAAAAGTTGATAAAGAAATTTGATGCCGCCCTGGTGGTGGAATTTTTCTTCTAGGGCATCGTGCAACTCGATTCGATTGATGCTGGTCTCGTCGTGGCGAGCGAAATAATCCTGTAGTGCGCGTATCAGCTGCCAATGATGCTCGCTTAGGGTGAGGCCTTCTTGTTGTGCGGTCTGGCGCGCGTCCTCTGGCATCCAACCGATCGGCGCATGGGGAAAATCCAGTAACGGGGCGCCCCTGTCGGGGTGGATCGGATCGCGTTGTGAGTCGAGCATGATTTTCTCCTCATCGGCGGATTAAGTTAATTTCAAGATAGAACGTTTTTCTCCAAGATTCAACCCGGTGCGCGGTAGGTTTATTTTTCAGGTGGCATTCATCCGAATTGTCACATCGCGGCGCATGCGCTAAATTGCCAGTATGTCCGTCGAATGCTACGCCCAGCGCCTGCTCAACCCGTTTCGCGGGGTGCTCAACACCATTCGCTACGAATCCGCCGAGGCGGTCACTTTGGATGGCGTGCATTGGGACATCTATGTCAGCAACGAAAAGTTGCTGGATGATTTGCACCAGAGCCATCGCGTACAAGTCAGCGATATTCGCTATGGCAGCTGGTCATTGGAAAAAGGCCTCAAACGCGGCCCCTTATTCCCCTCGGAAGATTTCCGCATCATGGAAGAAATGGGCGCCACCGTTTACGAACATCTCACCCGCATGCACCAAAAGGTGCCGTTTCTGTTTCAGGATTGTTTCGAACTCTGGTTGTTGGATGTTGCCGGCCGGCCGCTGGCTTTGCTCGAGAGCGTGGTGTCAGAGCATGAGCTCGATCTGGATCGTTCGGTTGCGTGGCGCGTCGGCTTCGCGGCGTGCGAGCGTTTTGCCAGCCCCGTGATGCAAACCCTCGGCGCGGCTTCTGCAGCAGCTGGAGAATACCTGATGCGCTATATCAATGCGCAGGCGGGACACAACGCCACTGCGCAGTGGTTCTGGCGCTTGCCCAATGGTTCGGGCATCGGCATGCAAGGTATCGACCTGCCCACGATATGGGAATCGCGCACCCTCGACATAGCGAGTTTCCCTGCCTTGTTTTTGTCACAGCTTGACCATGACGCAGCGCATCGCCAGCTCATCCATGATTTTCATGCATGGCAGGCGCCGTGGTTGCTCCTGTTATCGCATCTTGATTTAGAGACGCGCCGCCGGTTGGAGCGGCAGGCGCGTAGCCAAGCGGCCGAAGTGTTGAAGCACCACCGGCTCTATCCCCCGGCGGCGAATGAAAGCGAAATCAAAGCGGCGCTGGTGGAAGCCATTTTGCGGCGCAGCCAGGCAGACTTAGAGCAGAGCCAGGACAATACAATGTCTACCTACTACATCGAGCTGCATCCTAGCCCTGGTGGTGATCGATCGATCTGATCGCGGCCACTTGCTATTTTATTCAGAGAGGTAAACCCCCGGCTCTGTCAGGGGCCTTTTTATCCCCCCTTTGCACTGCGGAAGGGTCGCTGCGAAGCAGCGGGGAACCCACCGGCGT
>JADMJT010000035.1 GCA_018781585.1 Burkholderiales bacterium | reverse complement strand
ATCGCGTGGCGACTGCGGGTGACACCGACCGAACCAAAATACACCGCCAGCACATAGAACGTGGTTTCGGTGCTGCCTTGGATCACCGCGGACAATCTGCCCGCGAATGAATCCGCGCCATACACGCGCATCGTCTCCACCATCATGGCGCGCGCGCCGCTGCCGGAGAAGGGTTTGACCAGTGCCGTGGGTAGCGCGTCCACGAAGCGATCGTCCCACCCAACGCCCTGCACCAGAAAGCGGATTCCTTCCAGCATTGCCTCTAACGCGCCACTGGCACGCAACAGACCGATCGCCAACAACATGCCGATCAGATAGGGAATAATCTGCACTGCAACCTGAAAACCCTCTTTCGCTCCCTCGATAAAAATTTCATAGACTTTGACGCGGCGCCAAAGCGCGCCGAGCAGGAACGCCACGATCAGCCCCAGCAGTAGCGCATTACTGAATATCGCCGATTGCCGCTGCATCTCAGCGGCGGGTAGGTTGCCGAAATAGGCCGCCATGCCCCCCACCAGCGCAGTGGCCGTGGCCAGATAAGCCAGCACGACCGGGTGCAGCAGATTGATGCGTTGCGCGATGGCTACGGCAATCAATCCAACGAGGGTAGAGAAATAGGTAGCGATCAGGATGGGCACAAACACATCCGTGGGATCGGCCGCCCCCAACTGCGCGCGAAAAGTGAATACCGTCAGCGGTAAGAGCGTGACCGAAGAAGCATTCAACACCAAAAAAAGGATCATCGCATTCGTTGCGGTGTTGGGCTGCGGGTTCAGCGTCTGCAGCTCACGCATGGCTTTCAACCCCAAGGGGGTGGCCGCATTATCCAAACCCAACACATTGGCGGATAGATTCATCACCACCGCGCCTTGTGCTGGGTGGGCGGGTGGCACCTCGGGCATCAAGCGTCTGAACAACGGCGCAAGCCCACGGGTAATCAGCGCCAGGAATCCACCCGCCTCCGCCACGCGCATGATGCCCAGCCACAGCGTCATGACGCCCGCCAAGCCCAGCGAAATCTCAAAGCCGGTCTTCGCCGAATCGAACAACGATTGCGTCAGCGGCACGAGCAACTCGCCCTGTCCACTGGCGATGACTTTAAACAATGCCACCGCGCACGCCACCAGTATCATCCCTGCCCACAACGCATTCAGCATGCCGCCCCCTTATCCAGCCCATGGTAGGGGGCGCGGCGCGGCGGCGTCAAACATTCACACCCGCGGCGCATGTTAGGCTGGCGCAGCATGCGTGATAAAATAGGCGTTTTTGCAATATTCCCCAGGTATATCCCGTGCTCTCCACCGCCAATATCACGATCCAATTCGGGGCGAAACCCCTGTTCGAAAACGTCTCGGTTAAATTCGGCGACGGCAACCGCTATGGTTTAATCGGCGCCAACGGTTGCGGTAAATCCACCTTTATGAAAATTCTGGCCGGGGTGCTCGAACCCGGCGGCGGCAACGTCTCGCTCGACGCCCACGAACGCATGGCCTGGCTGCGCCAAGACCAATTCGCGTATGAGGATCAACGCGTGATCGATGTGGTGATGATGGGCCACGATGAAATGTGGCAGGTGATGCGAGAAAAGGACGCCATCTACGCCAACCCCGATGCGACCGAAGCCGACTACATGCACGCGGCCGAGCTGGAATCGCGCTTCGCTGAATTGGATGGCTATACCGCTGAGGCACGCGCGGGTGAGTTGCTGCTGGGGGTGGGCATTCCGCTCGCCAATCACACCGGCCCGATGAGTGAAATTGCGCCTGGCTTTAAATTGCGCGTGTTGCTCACGCAAGCGTTATTTTCCAACCCGGAAATTCTGTTGCTGGACGAACCCACCAATAACCTGGATATCAACACCATCCGTTGGTTGGAAGACGTGATCAATCAGCGCGCCAGCACCATGATCATCATTTCGCACGACCGGCATTTTTTAAACAGCGTGTGCACCCACATGGCGGACTTGGACTACAACACCATTCGCGTATATCCGGGCAATTATGACGACTACATGCTGGCCTCGACCCAGGCGCGGCAGCAAATGCTCGCCTCCAACACCAAGGCCAAGGAGCGCGTCAACGATCTGCAAGATTTCGTCTCGCGCTTTTCCGCCAACAAGTCCAAAGCGCGCCAAGCCACCTCGCGCTTAAAGCAGATCGAGAAGATCAAGTCGGAAGTGGTGGTGGTCAAACCTTCCAGCCGCCAAGCGCCGTATATCCGCTTCGAAATGGAAGATCGGGATAAGCTACATCGCCAAGCCGTAGAGTTGCTCGATCTCGCCAAAGGCTACGACCACGTGCTGTTTCACGGCTTGAATTTCATGCTGGATGCGGGTGAACGCCTCGCAGTGATTGGCCCTAACGGCGCGGGTAAAACCACTTTGCTCAAAACGCTCGTAGGCGAAATCGAACCCGACCAAGGTAAGGTGAAGTGGGCAGAGAAAGCCCGCATCGGTTATTTCGGCCAAGACCACGCGCACGACTTCGACAACGATTGGAATGTTTTTGATTGGATGAAGCAGTGGTCGCAGAAAGGCGAAGACGATCAAACCATACGCGGCATTTTAGGACGCCTCCTGTTCTCCGGCGACGATGTCAAAAAATCCGTACGCGTGCTCTCCGGCGGTGAAAAAGGCCGCATGCTCTACGGCAAACTGATGCTGGAATACCCTAATGTGATGATCATGGACGAACCCACCAATCACATGGATATGGAAACCATCGAATCGCTAAATATCGCACTGGAAAAATACAAAGGAACCCTGATATTCGTCAGCCACGACCGCCAGTTCGTGTCCTCCCTCGCGACGCAAATCATCGAGCTCGACGGCAAGGGCGGCTATCAGCACTTCAGGGGAAATTACGAGGACTATCTGGCAAGCCAAGGCGTCGAATAACTCCCGCGCTGCGTTTCGCAAATTAAAGCAGCAGCATCTGGCGGATTGCGCGCTAAAACCCTTAACGGCGTTGGCGGAAACTTGCGGGCAATAAGCATTATTTTTCTGAGTAAGCTGAGCGGCGTGCGGTTTCGATTTCCTGGCTCAACTGCCACACCGCCAGCGCATAGCGTAGGCTGCGGTTATAGCGCGTGATGACATAATAATTATTGAAGCCCAACCAGAATTGCGGCCCGCTTGCCGTATCTAGGCGCACCAGCATGGCTTCTGTTTGCGGCCAAAGCGCGTCCTGCAACACCACACCGCGCCGCTGCCACTCCTCGACTGTCTTGCGCGCCGTCCAGCCGGTATTGGCGAATTCGCGCGTTTCCTCGCCCTTGACTTCCACGGGCACGACGACCGGCTCGCCCATTTTCCAGCCGAAGGATTTGAAATAATTGGCCACGCTGCCAATTGCGTCCGCGGTGTTTCCCCATAAATCAGGATGCCCATCCCCGTCGAAATCGATCCCATATTTACGATAGCTGCTGGGCATGAATTGGCCGATGCCCATCGCCCCCGCATAGGAGCCTTTCACACTCAAGGGATCGATTGCATGTTCCTGCGCCAGCGTTAAGTACTGCTCCAGTTCGCGCCGGAAAAAATCGCTGCGCGGCGGATAGTCCACTGCCAAGGTAGTGAGCGCATCCAGCACGCGAAAACTGCCCGTGTTGCGGCCATACACGGTTTCCACACCGATAATGGCAGTGATCATTGACTCAGGCACATCAAACTGTTTGCGTGCACGCAATAGCGCTGCCGCATGATTATCCCAAAATGTCACCCCGCCTAGCACACGCTTTTCATTCACGAACAGCGGGCGATACTGATCCCAAGGCTTGGCTTCGGCCGGGCGCGAGATGGCGCGAATAATCTGCGGCTTAAGACGTACTTCGTTGAAAATTCTTTCCAGTGCCGCCGCATCCTGCTGCGTCGATTCAGCCAAGGATTTCAAAAATGGCTGGTAAGCCACATGCGTTGAGAACAATGGGTCGGGCGGCACTTTCTTGCGGGCATAGGCGGGGGTTCCTATCATCACTCCCATCACGACCAACCACAACCATTTCATTTCGTTTCGCCCTTTCCGACTTGCGACATGACCCTATCCAACATCGCGTCACTCAATAATCTTTTACACCATATAAATAACGTGGCGGGCACCGTCACCCGATAGCGGATACGCGGCTGCTTGCTCTCCAAGGCATGAATCAGTGCTTTTAATACCGCTTCCGGCGGTAGCGTAAACGGCGCTGCCGGGCCGGCCTTGGTCAAACGGCGCTCCATGGCTTCGTATTTGGCGCGATGCACGCTGGTAGTCTTGTCTATGTGACGCTGATAACGTTCAAACGCATTGGCACGAAAGCGACTGGCAATCGGTCCCGGCTCAATCAGAGACACCTGGATGCCACTGCCGGCCAACTCCAAACGCAGGGTGTCGGTCAGCCCTTCAATCGCATATTTGCTCGCGTTGTAAGCACCCCGATAGGCCAGGGCCACATAACCTAAGAGCGAGCTGTTTTGAATGATGCGGCCTGCTCCCTGAGCGCGCATCACAGGCAGAATAAGATTGGTCAACTCGACCATGCCGAATAGATTGGTCTCGAACTGTGCCCGCAACGTGTCACGCGATAAATCTTCCACTGCACCCGGTTGGCCGTAACCTGCGTTGTTGAACAAGGCATCCAAGCGCCCACCCGTCCGGGTGAGCACTGCGTCCACTGCCGCATGAATGGAGGCCGAATCGTCCAAATCGAGTTGCAACGCTTCGAGCCCTTTCGTTTGCAGCATGGCCACGTCTTGCGATTGACGCGCTGTCGCGAATACACGATATCCCCGCGCTGCCAGCCCCTCTGCCGCGCACAGGCCGATGCCACTGGAACAACCGGTAATCAAAATTGAACGTATGACACTCATCGGGGCAACGCAGACAGCGGCAGAAAAATCGCCGTGGCCAGATTCTGTACCACACGCACGACGGTTCGATTGGTGCGGCCGGCGACGATCTTGGCCAACATGTCGTGCTCAGCAATCAGTTTGCCGAACTCGCGCTCGAAACTCAGATTGCGCACCTCGTCATTCATCTCATTCGAGAGTAAAAACGGCTGGCCCTGGCTGTCACGGTTGGCGGCCAGTTTCCAGGCTGCGATTTCGTAATTGCGCGCGGCAAGATAGAGCTTTTGTGGATCGAGATCGTCCCAAGCATAAAAATCAGTCTTGTCGTTATAAGCCGCTAAGGTCATGGTCGCCATACCCCACGCCAACGCCAGTACGCGGTCGCCGCTGAAGTCCTCTTGAAAACACAAATAGATCGCCTCGATACCGCGCTTGTGGCTGAGTTCGGGAAAAGTCTGTTGAAAATCGCTGTCGAACACGCGTGCCACGGCAGCTTCCAGACTGGCTTGACCGCTCTTTTTCCATTCGCGCGGATTGCGCCGATAGAGCTTTTCCATCAGCGTGCGCAGATGGCTCAAGGACTCCGCCATGTGTAAGTCGGCGACTTGATCCACCTCGGTCTTGGCGAGCGAAGCAAACCTAAAATCGGGGGAGATCGGGCCCTTGCCTGGGCCTTTCGGATGCGAGGCGCAGGCGGCGAGAAGTAGCACTAAAGCGGGGATGAGAAACCATTTCATTGACGGCAAGCAGTGTACGCGGTTTTGCTCAGGATGAGCAGCTCACTTCGATCCGCTGCGCCCAATCCGGCGGGAAGCCAGCGTAGTGTTCCAACTCCGGATGCGCATCGAACGGCGCATGCAGCAGATGCAACAAACGATCGACCTCACTAAAGTCACCCGCCTCCGCTTTTTCGATCGCGATCTGCGCCATGTAATTGCGCAAAATGTATTTCGGGTTGATGCGATCCATCTGCGCTTCGCGCGCCGCATCTTGGCTGCCTTGCCGCAACAACTGCGTGCGGTAGTCTTGCGCCCAGGTATCGAACGCCGAGCGGTCGAGAAACAGGTCGCGTAGCGCGGCATTGGGCACGGCGACATCCGTTTGAAAACGATTCAAGCGACGGAAGAAAATCGTGTAATCGACGCGGTTGGCGTGCAGCCTTTCAAGCAAATCGGTGATCAATTGCGCGGCTTCGGCGCAGGGCGCGAGCCCCAGCTTGGCGCACATCAATTCGATGTAATAGGTCACGAACGCCGCTTGATACACCGCCAGCGCCTCGGTCGCCGCTTCGACTGTCATCAAAGGCGACAGCGCTTGCGCCAAACACGTTACGTTCCATGCGCCGATATTCGGCTGCTGATCGAAAGCATAGCGGCCTTGATGATCGGAATGGTTGCAAATAAAGCCAGAATCGAAATGATCGAGAAAACCATACGGGCCGTAGTCGAGAGTAATGCCGAGGATCGACATATTGTCGGTATTCATCACCCCATGCGCGAACCCCACCGCTTGCCACTGCGCCATCAAACGCGCAGTACGCCGCACCACTTCGCGCAAGAAGCGTGGATATTTGTCCGGCAGTGCGGCCAGTTCAGGATAATGTTGCGCGATCACATAATCGGCCAAGATGCGTATCGGCTCGGCTTGACCGCGATAGAAAAACACTTCGAACGAACCAAAGCGCACATGCGAGGGGGCAAGCCTGAGCAACGTCGTGCCGCGCTCGACTTTTTCCCGATATACCTCCACGTCACTGCTGACGATGCATAAGGCACGCGTGGTGGGAATGCCCAAACCGTGCATCGCCTCGCCGCCGAGATATTCGCGAATCGATGAACGCAACACCGCGCGCCCGTCGCCATTGCGCGAGAACGGCGTCTCGCCCGCGCCCTTCAAATGCAAATCCCAACGCTCGCCGCGGCTGTTGACCACCTCGCCCAACAAAATCGCGCGACCATCACCGAGTTGCGGTACAAAATGGCCAAATTGATGCCCGGCATACAGCATCGCCAAGGGCTCGGCGCCGGGCAATAGGCGTTGCCCGGCAAAATATTCCGCAAACTCACTGCGCTCGACTTCAGCGGGATCAAGATCAAGCAAGGCGGCCGCGTCGGGGTTAAAACTCACCAAATGCGGATTGGACAGCGGCGTCGGCGTGAGCCGGGCGTGAAATAGATCCGGCAAGCGCGCATAGGCGTTGTCGAAATTTAAAGTCTCTAATTTTCTGAGGGGTGGAAAATCACGCTCCATCGTATGCGTTCCGATCCTATCTTGAAGATAGGCTTAAAATTATATGAGTATTGATTGTGGCTGGAGTTTCGATGCAGGGCTAGAAATTTAAGGCCCTGCTTGTG
This sequence comes from Burkholderiales bacterium, assembly GCA_018781585.1. Classification (GTDB taxonomy): domain Bacteria; phylum Pseudomonadota; class Gammaproteobacteria; order Burkholderiales; family Thiobacteraceae; genus RBG-16-58-11. The sequence goes on along the minus strand of JADMJT010000035.1, from coordinate 5,797 downwards.
CTACGGGTTTATGCGGCAACACTTCGCGCTAAATACATCAGTCAAAAAAAAGCCGCGCAGCGCGCGGCCAAACTGCTCTCGCTTCGCCCGATGCGAACTAAGCGTAACGCACCGGTTTCAGCTCGATTTCTTCCACTTCGCCTAACTCGAAAGCTTGTTCCATATTCAAATGACGCCGATCAGCATTTTTCCGTCGATCCGTGAACACCAAACCATCCTTGGTCAAATACGGTGATTGCGCATTCAGTCCATCCGCCTTGCGGCGATCGTCGTTATTTCTACGTTCATTGCTCAACATGGTCATCTCCCCGATTACCCCCGTAAAGCACGGGCCGTTAAGATGAAATATCGGCAAGGTTATCGATATCTTTACGACATTTAAGTATTTGTCGCGCAAATTCCGGCCGAGCCGATGAAGGGAGAATTTAAATAGATAAGCGGAGAAAATAAGCACTCAATTTATAATTACCATATTAATCAATATGATGTATTTATACCCCAACTGGAGAAGCCACCTTGAAACAGCCTCTGGTACCGCTAAAGACACTCGAGGGTGGGCGAGAGGATTAACGCGGGGATGGTGCCCGCCCTTGGGGGCCCCAAAAAAAAAGCCACCCGAGGGTGGCTTTTGAATCTGGCGTCCCCAAGGGGATTCGAACCCCTGTTACCGCCGTGAAAGGGCGATGTCCTAGGCCTCTAGACGATGGGGACTAAACTCGATTGTTTAGTCATACTGACTATTTCTTACCCAATTGCGTGATCGCTGTACCCAACAACATCAGCGCAAACCCAACTGGGATCAAACTTAACCACGGCCCGGCTTCGGCTTCATCACCGCTCGGTAGTTTAGCGAATCCAACCACCAAACCCACCACACTGGCAATGATGCCCAACCATACTGCGATGACGCCGAGACGCTGGATCATGCTAATTCCTGGTGGAGGTAAGCGGGATCGAACCGCTGACCTCTTGCATGCCATGCAAGCGCTCTCCCAGCTGAGCTATACCCCCGGAAAGCGCGCCATTATAGTGACCGCGCCCCGTGGTGTAAAGCAATTCCACGCTATAAATGAAACTCGCGAAGCGAGCCTGCGTCCCTCTCGCCCGCTTGCGGGAGAGCGCTAAGAGAGAGGGAAACGGTCATGACGAGTTCATTCTGGGACGACAATTGCCATGACCGTTAAGGCGCGGGAATAACGAACAATTTGGGCCAATGCTTTCCAGTCACGATCAATACATCTTGCGCCGCATCGTAGGCGATGCCATTAAGCACAGCGTCACGCGCAGGCCGTTGCTGTTCCGGGAATAAATAAGCCAACTCGATCCAAGCGAGGACGCGGCCGGTTTGCGGTGAGATGCGTGCGATGCGGTCGGAACCATAGACGTTGGCAAGGATTTCACCTTTCACGTACTCCAACTCGTTGAGTTGATCGATGTGTTGCCCGCCATCCGTCACATTGAGGCGGCGAACCTCATGCAAAGTGGCGGGGTCAAGAAAACGCAATTGCGCGCTACCGTCGCTTGCGATCAGGTGTCGGCCATCATAAGCCAGGCCCCAACCTTCCCACGCGTAAGGCAACGTGCGCTTCAAACGCAAACTGGCTTTGTCGTAAACAAAGGCTTGGTGTTCTTGCCAGGTGAGCTGAATGATTTCGTCGCCTACCAGCGCGATGCCTTCACCAAACATCGCTTTGGGCAAATCATGCCGGCGCAGCACACGACCGGTTTTCAGCTCGCGCACGCTGAGCGTAGAGTGCCCATAACGGCCGGTGCTTTCATACAACAAGCCACGATCCCACACTAAGCCTTGCGTGAATGCAGTCGGGTCGTGCGGATAGCTGCGGATGGGTGGCGGCACGAAATCGGCGGCCAATACGGCAACCGTGAATTGTGTGATTAGGACACAGGTAATCCAGCGCGCCAATTGACTCATTCCCGCACCGGGCGCTTGGCGAGTTTGCGTTGCAGGGTGCGGCGGTGCATTTTGAGGGCACGTGCGGTGGCAGAGATGTTGCCGTCGTATTCGCTGAGCACCTTTTGAATATGCTCCCACTCCAGGCGATCCACCGAGAGTGGATTGCCGTTCACCAGCAAATGGGGGTCGCCTTCGCTGCGCATCAGCGCAGCAACAATATCGTCCGCGTTGGCCGGTTTGGCCAGATAATGCGTGGCGCCGAGTTTGATCGCCTCCACCGCAGTGGCGATGCTGGCGTAGCCGGTGAGCATCACAATGCGCGTTTCCGCGTCCAATGCTTTCAAACGCTGCACCAATACCAAGCCCGAGGGGCCTGGCATTTTGAGATCGATCACCGCATATTCGGGCGGATTTGCGCTGGCCATTGCGTTGGCCGTTTCCACATCCTTGGCACTGCTGACGGCGAAGCCGCGCTTTTCCAGCGCGCGCGCCAGCACTTGGCGAAAAGTCGCATCATCATCCACTAACAGCAAGCTGGCGCGGTCTGCTTGATCACTCATACGATAGCCGCAACGGCAGCGTGATGCGCACGCACGCGCCGCCACCCACCCGATTAAAAAGATTGACCGTGCCGCCGAAGCGCTCGATGGTGGCATTGGCGAGAAACAAGCCAATGCCTAAACCGCCGCTTGGACCTTTGGTGGTGAAAAATGCTGCGCCGGCACGCGACGCCATATCGGCGCTGATGCCCGGGCCGCGATCTTGAATTTCCAGGGTAAGTTGGGCCGCATCCCAGCGCCCTTCCAATTCAATTCCACCTGGCGAAACATCGGCCGCGTTGTTGAGCAAGTTGAGCAAGGCCTGATCCAGCGTGCGCTCGACCGTGAGTTCCGGCACGGGTTGGATGCCAGCGAAATGGGCGCTGATCTCGACCTGTGGCCGTATCAATTGCCACTGCTCGATGAGTTTGCGCAAATAGTCCTCGCAGGCAATATGCGTCGCCCCTTCGGCGCGAGCGGTTAAACTCGTCAGGATCGCTTTGCAGCGTTCAGTTTGCGCACGGAGCAGACGCAAATCATCCACCAGCGCCGAATCATGGGCGTGCTCTCGCTCCAATTCTGTTGCAATCACCGCCATGGTCGACAGCGGCGTAGCCAACTCATGCGCCGCGCCGGCAGCCAGCGTGCCGAGCGCGACCAATTGCTCAGTGCGCAGCGCCGCTTCACGCGCCGCTGCAAGCCGCCGATCGCGATCGCGCAGCGACTGCGCCATGCGCGCGACGAACCAGGCAATCAACACCGCGCTCAAGGCGAAATTGAACCACATGCCTAGTACATGCAAATTGAAAGCAGCCTGCGCGCCGTGCGCGTCGTGTTCGCCCGACATGCCGCCGGGAAACAACGTGGCCAGTAGCGCAAAGCTGCCCGACCCCTGCGGCAAAGGGAGATGGATGAACAGTAGGAAGGTGTAACAAGCCAGTGTTACACCCGCCACCGCCCAGGTATAAATCGCAGGCAAGATTGCAGCGGCAATCGACAGGGGCAGCAAATATAGGGTGACAAAGGGATTGGTCGACCCCCCGGTGAAATACAACAATCCCGTCAGCACACCAATATCGAGCAGGAGATGCCCCGCCAACTCGGCATCCGTCACCGGCCAAGACTGATACGTGCGCCACCACGTGAACAGCGTGGCCAGCGCCAAGCCTCCTGTCAGCGCAAGCAAAATGGCCGTCGGCAACGCCATGCCGATGCCGTACACGGCAATGACAATGGCGCCGGCTTGGCCTGCAACCTCAATGGCGCGCAAACCGACCAGACGGCGCAGGTTGCGTAATTGTGGGGCAAGCGTCGTGGATTCCATCATCTCGCCATTGTAACGACTTGCCTCCCGCGCATCACACGCCTGCGACACTGTGTCGCATTCCGGTGCATCGTTCCTTCCCCTAGCATGCGCCCTTCACCTGGAGGCAAAAAACCATGTATAAAATTCGAAGCGGCGCTATCGCCGCCGCCATTGCATTACTCGCGAGCAACCCCGCCACATCCTCCTGCGGTTCGGTCTTCTGCTCCGCTAATACGAGTTGGGATACGCAAGGGCTCACCAACGACGAGGGCTTGCGTGTCGACTTGCGGTATTCGTACGCCAAGGCTGACAAGTTGCGTGCCGGGTCGTCGAAAATCGCGACGAATGCGCCGAGTGGCAGTGATGAGGAAATCGAAAACAAGCGCACCATCAATCAGGTGGTCAATTTTGATGCCGACTATTCGATCAATTCGAGGTGGAATATTGCGCTTGGCGTACCGCTGGTGATACGTGACCATACCCATACCTTCGATTCATCGGTCAGCGACCCCTTCACCCAACAAGCGGCATTCACAGCGTTGGGCGACGTGCGCGTGGTCGGAAAGTATAAATTTGATACGGGGAGTTTGCTTTCGGGCGGCGGTATTCGTTTCGGATTGAAACTGCCCACCGGCGCCATTAACAAAACCATGACACCGCCTGACCCGTCCAACCCCACGACACCCTACGCACTGGAGCGTTCCAGCCAGCCGGGAACCGGTAGCACAGACGCGATTCTCGGCGTCTACTATTTCCATAATCTGCCCGGCACCCACTGGGGCTGGTTTGCCAGTGGGCAGATGCAGTCTGCCATTGCCACGCGCGACCACTACCGTCCGGGGAGAGAGCTGACTTTCGATTTGGGGACGCATTACGAGATAACACCTGCCCTGAATGGGCTGCTGCAGTTAAACGCGCATTATCGACAGCGTGACAGCGGAAGTATTGCGAATCTAGCATCAGGCGGGCATACGCTGAGCTTGAGTCCCGGCCTCAGCTATGCGCTCACACCGAAAACGCAATTATATGGCGTCGTACAAATCGCACTGCGACAATATGTAAACACCGATCCAGCCGATCCCGCGTCGGGGCAACTGACTGCACCGCGGTCGCTTGTCTTGGGAGTCAGCCACCGGTTTTGAGGGAGCTGCTCCAGTACTGGAGCAGCCCTCCTAAAAATCGTTTTCGATTTGAAAGGCGCTGAACACGATAGGTTTATTCGTGCTCATTCAGATAGCTCACAGCGCTTTAAACCCAACGCCGCACGCGCGCCTGATATGCATGATATTCCGCGCCGAATTTCGCACCGAGATGTACTTCTTCATGTGCGATCACCGCATAGCGCATCAACCCCCACACCAGCGGCGCAAACAACAGCGGCCAGGCGGTTTGCAGCAGCAGCATTACCCCAACATAGATCAACCAATCGGAAACATAAATAGGATTACGCGAATAGCGGAACGGGCCGCTGGTGACGAGATGGCTTGCCGGCTTGTACGGATTCACCGTGGTACGGTTGCCCCAGATTGCGCTGAGCGCCCAGGCAAAGCCTAATAAGCCCAACGCGATCAACGTCCACGCTAAGTAATGGGACACTGGGCCAAGATCGAGGAATAAGCGCCAACGGCTATCCAACCACCAGGCACCCGTGAGCGCCACGGCATAAATCAGCGGTGGCGGTAAAATCGTCGCGGGGCGTAGGGCGGGATCACGCACGCTTGCTTTACTCCTGCGATGAAGTGGGTGCGGCTTCAGGCACCGAACCGCGCAGCCGCGCCGACATATGCGGCTGAATCACCTGCAACAGCTGCGAAAACACTTTGGGGTTGCCCCCCACGACATTGCCGGTCGCCATGTAATTTTCCCCGCCGTCGAAATCAGTCACCAGGCCGCCCGCTTCTTGAATCAAGAGCACGCCGGCCGCGAGATCCCATGGTTTCAATCCCGCTTCCCAAAAACCATCGTAGCGCCCAGCCGCGACATAGGCCAAATCGAGCGAAGCGCAGCCTGGCCGGCGCAGCCCTGCGGTTTTGGGCA
>JADMJT010000125.1 GCA_018781585.1 Burkholderiales bacterium | reverse complement strand
TAGGCCAAATCGAGCGAAGCGCAGCCTGGCCGGCGCAGCCCTGCGGTTTTGGGCAACAGCTCGCGGAACATTTTGAGATAGTCATCCAAATAAGCAAAATCACGATAAGGGAAGCCGGTACCGATCAAGGAATCTTGCAAACGCGTCTGCTTGCTAACGCGCAGACGCCGATCATTCAGATGCGCGCCGCGCCCGCGCGTAGCGGTGAATAGTTCATTCCGCGTGGGATCATAGACCACCGCCAGGTTCAGCACGCCCTTAATCTGCAAGCCGATGGATACCGCGAATTGGGGAAAGCCGTGCAGAAAATTGGTGGTGCCATCAAGCGGATCGATCACCCACACATAATCAGAGTGGCCTTGGGCGCCGCCCTCTTCTGCTAAAATTGCGTGGTCGGGATAGGCTTCGAGCAAGGTTTCGACAATGGCCTGTTCCGCCATCCGATCTACCTCGCTGACATAATCACTGACGCCTTTGCGTTCGACGGTGAGCAAATCCACATCTTGGGTCGCGCGATTAATAAGAGAACCGGCGCGGCGCGCGGCCTTCACCGCAATTGATAACATCGGGGACATGTAAACCTTCTCGAAATTGACTTTAAAGAACGAAGCCGGCATTTTAAATGAAAAACGCCCCAACCCCGCTATCGAATATCCGCATCGTGCTCGATCACACCAGCCATCCCGGTAATATCGGGGCCGCTGCGCGCGCCTTGAAAACCATGGGCTTGCAGCACTTGCACTTGATCGAACCGCGACGCTTTCCCCATGCCGAGGCCGATGCCTTGGCCTGCGATGCGAAAGATGTGCTGCAAAACGCGCAAGTTCACGTCACTTTAGATGAAGCGCTCGCCGGTTGCGTTTTCGCGGCGGGCTTAACCGCGCGCAAACGGCATATGGGCCACACTTGCGTGGACGTGCGCGAGGCGGCGCAGCGTTTGATTCAAATCGCCGCGACGCAACAAGTGGCGCTGGTATTCGGCAATGAGGCCTATGGGCTCTCGAATGATGAGTTGAGCAAATGCCAGCTCATGATCTCCATTCCTACCGATGAGGCGTACACCTCGCTCAATGTCGCCAGCGCCGTGCAAATCATGGCGTATGAACTGCGCATGGCTTGGCTCAATGCACCTCAAGCCGCGCAAGTGCCGGTCGAGCTAGCGCGCTTGGACGACATCGAACTTTTCTATCAACGCTTGGAAGAAACCCTGATCCGCATACAGTTTCTCGACCCGAATAACCCTAAACGCCTCATGCCTAGAGTGCGCCGATTATTCGCGCGCACGGTTCTCGAAAAAGAAGAGCTGAACATCCTAATGGGCATGCTTAAATCCATCAATTTGAACGTCAAATAGAAAGTGGACTGAATTAGTCGACTTAAATATAATAATCGGCTCACTTATCCATACAGCACCATGTTCAACCATCTGCGTGAAGACATCGCGGTCGTTTTTGAGCGCGACCCGGCGGCCCGCTCCAACTTTGAGGTGCTCACCACCTATCCGGGGGTGCATGCGCTGCTGTTCCATCGTCTGGCGCATTTCCTCTGGACGCACGGTTTGCCTTGGCTGGCGCGCTTTCTGTCTCATCTTGGACGCTGGCTTACCGGCATCGAGATTCATCCTGGCGCCACCATTGGTCGACGCGTTTTTATCGACCATGGCATGGGCGTGGTCGTGGGTGAAACGGCGGAAATTGGCGACGAATGCACCCTCTATCACGGCGTCACCTTGGGTGGCACCACCTGGAATAAAGGCAAACGCCACCCTACCCTGGGGCGTGGCGTGGTGATTGGCGCCGGCGCAAAAATTCTCGGCCCGATCACCATCGGCGAAAATGCCAAAGTCGGTTCCAATGCGGTTGTCGTCAAAGATGTGCCGCCGGGGGCGACGGCCGTCGGCATCC
>JADMJT010000017.1 GCA_018781585.1 Burkholderiales bacterium | reverse complement strand
GCTGGATTTAGATGGCTTAACCCCGTGGCCCCCGTGGCTCAAGCTTTTTGCTTTCAGAGGTCGAACAGCGCGTCGATCTTCGCCGCACAGATGAAGTCGTTTTCCGACAGCCCGCCGATTGCATGCGTGATATAGCGCACGCGGCATTGGTTGTAGCCGACTTCGATATCCGGGTGATGGTCTTCGCGGTGCGAAATCCATGCCGCGGCGTTTACGAATGCCATGGTCTCGTAATAATTCTTGAATGAATAACTTTTAGCGAGTTCGCCCTTCACGACTTGCCAGCCCTTGAGTTGGGTGAGATTCGCTTGAATCCCCGGCTCGGTCAGGGGCGGTACGCCGCCTTCGCAGGGCTTGCATTTGCCTTTGGCGAGATCGCAGACAGTCATGGCCGATACTCCTTACTTGAATTTGTAATAGGTCTTATTGAGATGAGCGGCGACATCGAGCTCGTCTTCCGGGAACCAACCCGCGCCGGTATTGGCATTGCAACCGGAGATACGTGCTGTGAGTTGGGATGCGGTTTTGACTTTGCGATCCGCGCGCGTGTAGACGCCGGAGCCGTCGCCTTTGAATAGTGACACATGGCAGGCTTGGCACTGTTTGTCTGCAAGGGCCTTACCTTTGTTGGCGTCGCCTTTTTCAAACGGCGTGGCGTGGGCGAAACTGAAAGGGATAAATGCGAGAAGCAGGAAAAAAGTACGCATGGTGAACCTCCTGGTTAGCTTGCCGTTTGCAGGCGCGCGATGCGGATGCCAGCGGGCGGGTGAGAATCGTAAAATGCAGAATGCAACGGATCAGGCGTGAGCGTCGAGGCATTGTCTTCGTACATCTTCACCAGCGCGTGGATCAGCGCCGTGGCGCTCGATGTTTGCGCCGCGTATTGATCGGCCTCGAATTCGTGTTTACGCGACAAGCGCGCACTCAAAGGGTGCAACAGGAAGGTGAATACCGGGCTCACGAGCATGAATAACAACAAGGCGGTCGCCGGGGTCTGTGTTTCGACACCGAGACCGGTATAGAACCAGCTTGATTGCATCAGATAGGCCAACACCCACAAGCCGATCAGGCTCGCAGTAAAGAGCCATGCCATGCGCTTCACGATATGGCGGCGCTTGAAGTGGCCGAGTTCATGCGCCAAGACCGCTTCGATTTCTTCGCCGCTCAGATTTTTGAGTAGGGTGTCGAAAAACACGATGCGTTTGGTTTTGCCGAAGCCGCTGAAGTAGGCGTTGCCATGCGCGCTGCGCTTGGAGCCGTCCATCACGAACAAGCCGCTGACGTGAAATCCGCATTTCTCCAATAGCGTTTCGATGCGGGTTTTCAGTGTGGCATCTTCGAGCGGGGTGAATTTATTGAACAGCGGCGCGATGAAAGCCGGATACACCGCAATGATCAGCAAATTGAAACTGACCCACGCCAACCATACATACAGCCACCAATATTCGCCCATCGCGCCCATGAGCCACAACACGCCCAGTACCAGCGGCGCACCTAAGGCCAGGGCCAGCGCTGCTTGTTTCACTAGATCGAGCAAAAACAGGCCGAGCGTCATTTTGTTGAAACCAAACTGAGCTTCCAGGATAAACGTGCGGTACAAGCTGAGCGGCATTTCCACTGCGCTCATCAAAATCAGCGTGCTGAGTAGCAGCGCCGTGCCTTCCAGTAAAGGGGAATCAAACACCCCCTGCCATGCTTGCGTCAGCCATTCAATGCCGCCGCCCAGGGTGAAGGCGAGTAGCACGACAGTGTCCAGCGCGATGTGTATGAACGACAGGCGGGTCTTGGCTACTGTGTAGTCGGCGGCTTTTTGATGGGCCGCCAGGCCGATTTTATCGCTAAAGGCGGCGGGTACCTGGGTCTTATGCGTTAAAATGTGTGCAATGTGACGACGTGCAAGCCAAAGTTGCAAAACCGTGGCCAGTGCCAAGGCAGCGAGAAAAATCAGGGTAAAAGTTTGCATACCGACCCAGTTAATTTTGATGGGTTAAATTCGATAAAAATGGGAAAACATTATGGCACAAGCGCCGGACAATAATCATCTGATATGGATTGACATGGAAATGAGCGGGTTGTTCCCCGATACCGACCGCGTGCTGGAAGTGGCGCTGGTAATAACCGATGCGGAGCTGAATACAGTAGCCGAATCGCCGGCTTTGGTGGTGCATCAGGCGGACAGCGTGTTGGACGGGATGGACGATTGGAATAAATCCACTCATGGCCGTTCCGGTTTGATCGACAAAGTGCGCGCTTCGACCTTGACCGAAGCCGAAGTGGGCGCGCAGATGATCGCCTTTCTGGAGCCCTTGGTGGGCAAGGGGAAATCGCCGATGTGCGGCAACTCGATCTGCCAAGATAGGCGTTTTCTTGCGCGCCACATTCCCGATCTGGAAGCGTATTTTCATTACCGCAACCTCGACGTGTCCACGTTCAAGGAATTGGTGAAACGCTGGAAGCCAGAGATCGCGAGCGGCGTGAACAAGGAAGGCAAGCACACCGCGCTCGCCGATATTTACGAGTCGATCGAAGAGCTGAAGTATTACCGCGAGCATTTTATTAAAGCTTAATACTTATGTCCGAGAATAATCCCCATCGTCGTTCCGGCGTGGCCATGCTGTGGATCGCATGGTTGTTGATTCTGGGTGGCGGCTGGTGGGGGGTGCAGCGTTGGATGGATACGCAAGCGAATCCGAATCAACGGGTGGCGGTCATGGGGAATGGCGAAGTGGTGCTTGAGCGCAACCGTCAGGGGCACTACGTGGCGGACGGGGAGATCAACGGAACGAAGGTCACCTTCCTGGTGGATACCGGCGCGACTTCGGTGGCCTTATCGAGTCGGCTGGCGCGCGAGCTGGGTTTAAAGCGCGGTGCAGCGGTGCAAGTCAACACGGCCAATGGCGTGGCACGGGCATTCGAGACGCGCCTTGATTCGGTGCGGGTGGGGGCGATCGTGGTGCATGACGTGGCGGCGGGTTTTTCCGATGGCATGATGGACGACACGGTATTACTGGGCATGAGCTTTCTGAAACACCTGGAATTTACCCAGCGCGAGAACCAGTTGATATTGCGTCCCCTCAGATGAAACGCGTTGATTGGCGCTTTTATCGGGCGTTGCCTATCATGATGGAATGAACCTTGCTGATGATGGATCAAAGAATCTCCGTTTTAAAGCGTTCGAATAACAATGGTTTCCCAATAAATAGCCTCGCGATGGAGCAGAAATGAAATCCGGCAGCACCTTTAGCATCGAAGTTACCCCCAAAATCCCACGCAAACTCGCGCGTCTGGAAGAGCTGGCCAATAACCTTTGGTATAGCTGGGACAAACCCACGCGTACGCTGTTCGCGCGCCTGCATCCCGGACTATGGGGAACCGTGGGTCACAACCCGCGCGTCTTTCTGCGTCGTATTGATGAGCAGCGCTTGGTGGATGCGGTGGACGATCAGGTGTTTCTCGCCACGTATAACCGCGTGCTGTCCTCCTACGATACCTATCACGGCGAGCCGATGCGCGCGAGCGGCCAAGAGCAGCTCAAGGAAAGCGACTTGGTCGCGTACTTTTGCTTCGAATTCGGCTTTCACGAAAGCTTTCCGATTTATTCCGGCGGCCTGGGTATTTTGGCGGGCGACCATTGCAAGGCGGCGAGCGATATGCGCTTGCCCTTTGTAGCGGTGGGCTTGTTGTATCGCCAGGGGTATTTCACCCAAACCATCGATGCCGAAGGGCGACAAATCGCCAACTACGCCGATTCGGATTTCGACGATTTGCCGATCAAGCCGGTGTTGCGCGATGACGGGAGCGAGTTGAAGTTTCAGCTGTCGCTGCTCGGCCGTCCGGTGATGGTGAAAGTGTGGGAAGCGACTATCGGCCATGTGCGGATTTTTTTGCTCGATACCGATTTGGAAGAGAACACGCTGGAAGACTGCGACATCGTGCATCAGCTCTATGGCGGCGATCGCGATATGCGTATTCGGCAGGAGATCATCCTCGGCGTGGGAGGCGCGCGTGCGCTGCATGAGATGGGGCTCAAGCCCACGGTATGGCATATCAATGAAGGCCATGCCGCTTTCATGGTGCTGGAGCGAATCCGTATGCTGCGCAGTCAAGGCTTAGATTTTGCTGGCGCCATGGAGGCGGTTGCGGTCAATACCGTGTTCACCACGCACACGCCGGTGCCCGCGGGTCACGATCATTTCGCTGAAAGCATGATCGAGACTTACTTCCACGACATGCTGCCGGAGCTGGGTCTCACGCATCCAGAATTCATGGCGCTGGGACGTAAAGATGGCGGGCCGGATTTCAATATGACCGGGTTGGCGCTGCGCGGCTCCCGTTCACATAACGGCGTATCGCAAATTCACGGCGGCGTGTCGTCGCGCATTTGCGCCGATCTGTGGCCGCAGATCGATCCGAGCGAAAGCCCGATGAGCTATGTCACCAACGGCGTGCATGTGCCGACTTTCCTAGCGGTAGAGTGGTCCGACTTGTTCGACCAGTACCTGGGCTATGAATGGCGCCACCGCATGTCGGATGTGGAATATTGGTCGAAACTCGAAGCCATTCCTGATCACCTGTTTTGGAGCGTGCATCAAACCCTAAAGTCGCAAATGCTGCAATTGGTGCGCACGCGGCTGACCCAACAGCATTTCCGCAACCATGGTTCGGAGGCGCATCTCGACCGCATGTTCAAGCTGGCGGATTCCGGCAATCCGAATGTGCTGACCATCGGCTTCGCTCGCCGCTTCGCCACCTACAAGCGCGCCGCCTTGTTGTTCGAAAACCTGGATTGGCTGCGCGAAATCATGTCTGACGCCGAGCGCCCGGTCCTGTTTATTTTCGCCGGCAAGGCGCATCCGGCGGATCATCCCGGACAAGATTTGATCCGCCAGATTTACCACATCATGCACCTACCGGAATTCGTCGGCAAAGTCCTGATGACCGAGGGCTATGATTTAGGCTTGGCGCGGCGCATGGTGTCGGGCGTGGACGTGTGGCTCAATAATCCGATGTATCCGCTGGAAGCGTCCGGCACCTCCGGCATGAAAGCCGGCATCAATGGGGTGATTAATCTTTCCGTGCTCGATGGTTGGTGGGGTGAGGGCTACGACGGCAAAAATGGTTGGGCGATTAAGCCCTCGCCGGAATACATGGACGACTACCGGCGCAACAAGGAAGACAGTCAAACCCTATATGAACTCCTGCAAGATCATGTGATCCCGCAATACTACCAGCGCGATAAAATGGGTTATTCGGCGGAGTGGGTGAAGATGGCCAAGCACTCCATCGCATCGCTGCTGCCGCGCTTCAACGCCAGCCGCATGGTGGGTGAATACGTGAGCCGTTTTTACCTGCCGGCGAGCAAGCGCGGCCGGCTCTATGCGCAAAAAGACCACGAGAATGCGCGCACCCTGGCGGTGTGGAAGACACGCGTGCGCGGTGCCTGGTCGGGGGTGCGCATGCAGCGGGTGGATGTGCCTAAAAAACGCATTCAGTTCGGCGATATGCTGGAATTTGAAATGGCGTTGAATTTGAATGGGCTGCTGCCGGAGGATGTGGTGGTAGAAATGCTGATCTCGCGCCCGAACAAAACCGAGAATAAAGACTTTCATCACTACCGCTTCGATTTCCGCGGCATCGACGCCAAGACCGGCGAGCACCGCTTCGCCATGGATCTCGCACCGAATCTATGCGGCCGGCTCGACTACCGGATCCGCGTGTATCCGTCGCACCCCTTGCTGACGCATCCCTTGGAGATGGGGTTGATGGCGTGGCTCTAATGGCTTGAGCCTGAGTGACGGGTGGCGGTAGACCACCCGTTGCGTTAAGAAGCTGTTTTCTGGCTTGACGCCAAACAATCCTCGCGCCACAAGCAACCATTCTGGTCGCAATGACCATCGTAAGCGCTTGCAAAACAATCGAAATTTCCCTCTTCGCGCTGAATCGCCCGCACCAAGGTGATTTTGTCCAGTTTGCTGCCGTAGATGCCATGTTCGCTGGCAAATTTGCGAATTTTTTGCAGAGTCATGTTACGCCCCCTTTCGGCTTAAAATTAAAACTATATCGGCAGGGATCGGTAGAGCTTGAGGTATTCCAACGCGCTGTTTTGCCATGAGAAATCCCGTTGCATGCCGGCGCTTTGCAGTTGTTGCCACACCTGAGGGTCGCGGTAGAGCCTGACCGCACGCCGTACCGCTTCGTTGCAGGCGGGACGGGTCATTTCCCGGAATAAGAATCCGGTTGCGTCGCCGCTGGCGAGGTGTGTAGGTGTCGCATTCACGATGGTATCCACCAGCCCGCCGGTGGCGTGGGCGATCGGCGGCGTGCCGTAACGCTGGCTATACATTTGATTCAGACCGCATGGCTCATAGTGCGAGGGCATCAAAAACATATCCGCGCCGGCTTCAATGCGATGCGACATATCTTCCGCATAGCCGATGGTGACTGAAATGCGATCAGGGTGCTCCAGCGCAAGATTCGCGAACGCCAGTTCGATGGCTGTCTCCCCCATGCCCAGCAGCGCGAATTGCACGCCTTCGCGCGCCAGATCATGCATCACGCCCAGCGCGAGATAGGAGCCTTTTTGATAGGTGATGCGCGAGATGATCGCGACCAGCGGGGCGTGCGCATCGAGCGCCAAGCCCAATTCCTGTTGCAGCGCGGCTTTATTTTTCGCCTTGTTGCCGAGTTGTTTGGCGCTATACCGGTGCGGTAAGTGCGGGTCGCGTTGCGGATCCCATTCTTGCATATCGATGCCGTTGAGGATGCCGCTGAGCACGGCGCGCCGCTCATGCAGCAATCCCTGCATGCCGAATCCTAAGGTTTCGTGCTGGATTTCTCGCGCATAGGTCGGGCTGACGGTGGTGATGCGGTCGGCGTAGAACACGCCAGCCTTGAGGAAAGACAAATTGCCGTAATACTCCAAGCCCTGCATTTTGAAACTCTCTGCGGGGAGTTGCAGCAGCGGGATGCTCTCCGGTCCGAACACGCCCTGGTAGGCCAGGTTGTGGATGGTCATGATCACAGGCGGCTTGCGCCCGGGCCAGAAGCGTAAGTAGGCAGGCGCCAATCCCGTCTGCCAATCGTTGCAATGAATCAGATCCGGCTGCCAGGCGCTGGCGTTGCCGCTACTGCCCAACCAAGCCGCGACATAGGACAACAGGCCAAAGCGCAGGACATTATCCAGCCAATCATCCCCGCCAACTTGTTGATAAGGCCCGCCTTCGCGGTTAAAGAAGGCGTCATATCGGACGATAAGGACAGGTAATGTGCTCTCAGGCATCCGGGATTCGAGTATTTCTACCCTGCCTGGCGCGAAGGGGTTGGGTAGTTGCGCGAATAGGGTGGCGTGCGGGCATTGCGTCAACACGGCGGGGTAGCCGGGGATGAGGATTTTAATGTCCACCCCCAATGCGTGCAGGGCGGCAGGCAAGGCCCCAGAAACATCTGCCAGCCCGCCGGTCTTGATTAGCGGGTGAGCTTCGGAAGTGGCGAACAGGATTTTAGGGCTTGCCGGTGTCATGGTTGCATTGCATAGCGCTTGCGCTACTGTGTAAGAATAAGAGAAGAAGCGGGCGATTATAGCAAGTGGGATAGCAAGCAGGCACGACTGTCCGAAGCGTAGCAAACGTAAGAAACAACAATAGGAGAGTGTGATGAGAATCGGCATGATCGGTTTGGGCCGCATGGGCGGCAATATGGCGCGGCGCTTGCGGCGCGGCAATGTCGATGTGGTTGCCTACAATCGCAGCTTCGATGTCACCGAAGCGTTGGCAAAGGAAACCGGCGCTACCGCAGTGCGCGAGATTAAAGCGCTAGTCGCCGCCTTGCCCACCCCGCGCATCGTGTGGCTCATGCTTCCGGCCGGGCAGGCGACGGACGATGCCCTAACGGAACTGCTCAGTCTGTTGTCGCCCGGCGACTTGGTGGTAGATGGCGCGAACGCCTTCTACAAAGACGGCATGCGGCGCGAGAAGGAACTCCAGGCGAAAGGTCTGCAATTTGTCGATGCCGGCGTCTCCGGCGGCATCTGGGGTTTGCAGAACGGTTACTGCATCATGTTCGGCGGCGAAAAAGCTGCGGCCGAGCGCATCACGCCTTATATTCAAGTGCTGGCGCCGACCAAGGATACGGGCTGGCATCACTGCGGCCCGGCGGGCTCAGGTCACTTCACCAAGATGATTCACAACGGCATCGAGTACGGCATGATGCAGGCCTTCGGTGAAGGCTTTGCGCTCTTAAAATCCAAATCCGATTTCAATCTCGACATCGCCGCCATTGCTGAACTGTGGCGTCACTCCAGCGTGGTGCGTTCCTGGCTGCTGGATCTGACTGCCGATGCCTTGGCTCAGGATCAGACCTTGGACAATATCGAACCCTTTGTGCCCGACTCGGGCGAGGGCCGCTGGACCGCGCTGGAATCGGTGGAGCAGGGCGTGCCGACACCGGTGATGACGCTGTCGCTGATGATGCGCTTTGCCACTCAAGGCAAGAATGATTATCCCGCCAAGCTCATCGCCATGATGCGTAAAGGCTTCGGCGGCCACGCGGTGAAAGCGGGTGGCGGAAAATGAAAAAGGAACAAGCTCAGCAACAGCAAAGCCCATGCAGCTTCGTGATCTTTGGCGCCACGGGTAATTTGTCGCAGATCAAACTGCTGCCCGCGCTGTATCACCTGGAGCGGGCGCAGCGTTTGCCGGCGGATATGAGCCTGTTCGCATTGGGTCGTCGTCCTTACTCTCCTGAAGAGTGGAAGGACTTCATGGAAGAAGCGCTCAAGGAAAAGCTCAAAGACAAATTTGACCCCGCATTATTCGCAAAATTTGCCACCCGCTTTGTTTATGTGCAGGGGGAATTGAACAAGCTGGAGGACTATCACAAACTCAAGGAAGCACTCGCCACGCCCAAAATGGGAAGCTGCACCAACGTGATTTACTACCTTGCGATCAAACCCACCGAATTCGGCGCGGTGATCAACAATCTCGATAAATCCGGCTTGAACAAGCCGCGTGGCCTGCACCGCATTGTGGTGGAGAAGCCCTTCGGTGAGGATATCGAAACGGCGGAGATGTTAAATGGCCTGTTACATAAACATTTCGATGAAGAGCAGGTATACCGCATCGATCACTATCTGGGCAAGGAATCGGTGCAAAACCTCTTGGTGTTCCGTTTTGCCAATACCCTGATCGAACCCTTGTGGAACCGCAATTACATTGATCATGTGCAGATCACCGTCGCGGAGGATGTCGGAATCGGCAAGCGCGCCGATTATTACGACAAGGCCGGTGCACTGCGTGACATGCTGCAAAACCATTTGATGCAATTGCTGACCGTGGTCGCGATGGAGCCGCCCGCGAGTATGGACGCCGACGCGGTGCGCGACGAAAAAGTGAAGGTGTTGCGCTCGATCCGTCCGATCTCAAAGCGTTCGGTACATGCGCACGCCTTTCGCGCCCAATATGCGGCGGGCGTTATCGATGGTGAGCATGTGCCAGGCTATGCGCAGGAAGAGGGCGTGGAGGAAAATTCCATCACTGAAACTTTCGTGGCGGCCAAGTTCTATATCGATAATTGGCGCTGGCGCGGCGTGCCGTTTTATTTACGCACCGGCAAGCGTATGGCGAAGCAGACCTCCATGATCGCCATCCGCTTCAAACATCCGCCGCAGCAGTTGTTTCGTGAAACACCGGTGGAAACCATTGCGCCCAACTGGGTGCTGCTGTCCTTGCAGCCGGAGGAGAGCATGCACATGGAGATTCACGTCAAGAAGCCGGGGCTGGAAATGGATACGCGAGTGTTGAAGCTCAACGCCTCGTATCTGGGCACTGGCGAAGCCGCCCTCGATGCTTACGAGAACTTGCTGCTGGACGTGATCGAAGGCGATGGCACTTTGTTCATCCGCTTTGATGAAGTGGAATGGGCGTGGCGCGTGGTGGATCCCATTCTCAAATATTGGGCGATGGAGCGCGACTACATTCACACCTATCCCGCCGGCTCTTGGGGCTTGCACGAAGCCGGGCGATTGTTCGATGGCGAGGATCAGGAGTGGCGCAACGAGGTTTAGGCTGACTGGTCTGAACGCTTTATACAACCCGCCCAACCGCGCATAATCCACCCTAACACTTGAAAGGGAAGCGCATGGTGCGGTGGCAATGGCTGGGTAGCGATTCCGAAGTGCGGGATGCGACCTATCGCTTCATCGAGCAAGCCGCGCAACAGTCGATTGCGGTGCGCGGCGCATTTCATCTGGTCCTGGCGGGCGGCTCCACCCCACGTGCGGTGTATCAAATGCTGCCAGCGTTGGCCACGGACTGGTCCAAGTGGCATCTCTATTATGGCGACGAGCGCGTGCTGCCCGCCGATCACCCCGACCGCAATAGCAAAATGGCTGCCGATGCTTGGCTTAGCCAAGTGCCGATTCCGTTTACGCAAATCCATCCCATGCCGACTGAGCAGGGTCTGGTGAGTGCAGCAGCACACTATGCCGACTTGCTCGCCGCCGTGGATCAATTCGATTTGGTGCTGTTGGGCTTGGGTGAAGACGGTCATACCGCCAGCCTTTTCCCGGGCCATGAATTTGGCACACAAGCCGATGCGCCGGATGTGCTGCAAGTGGAGGATGCGCCTAAGCCACCGCCGCAACGCTTGTCGCTCAGCGCGAGACGCTTATCGGCAGCGCGGCAGGTCTTGTTCATCGTGACTGGCGCGGGCAAGCGCGAAGCGGTAGCGCGCTGGAAACAAGGGGAGCAGATTCCTGCTGCGACGATCCATTGTGATAACGGTGTCGATGTGCTGCTCGATCGCGCCGCTTGGTCTATCAATTAATCAAACTGAGGAGACAAGCATGAGAACTTTATTGCTGGCGGCAGGCCTGCTGCTTGCCCTATCTGAGAGCCTTGCTGCCGCGGAGCGCAGCACCACGCTCAAGGATCAGCAAGAAGTCGCGGTCACCATCTACAACGAAAACCTGGCGTTGGTGAAAGACACGCGCAAAGTCAAGCTGATCGGCGGCGAGGGCCGGCTCGCGTGGCGCGATGTGTCGGCGCGTATCCGGCCCGAGACCGCGCTATTGCGTAATCTGACGCATGCTAAAGGCTTCTATCTGATTGAGCAGAATTTCGATTTCGATCTGCTCACACCGCAAAAGCTGCTGGAGAAATACATTGGTCAAACGGTCAGCGTGATCCGCACGCACCCGACAAGCGGCGTGGACACACGCGAAGAGGCGACGGTGCTCGCCACCAACGAAGGGGTCGTGCTCAAATTCGCCGATCGTATTGAGACGGGGATTCCGGGGCGGCTCGCTTTCAAGAGCGTGCCGGAAAATCTGCGCGACCGGCCCACGCTGGTCATGAGCCTCAATGCGGCACAGAACGCGGACGACACCCTGGAGTTGTCCTATCTCACTAGCGGGTTGGCTTGGCGCGCCGATTACGTGGCGGAACTATCTAAGAACGACGACAAACTCGACCTTAATGGTTGGGTGACGCTGACCAATACCAGCGGCGCGAGCTATCTCAATGCCAAGCTGCAATTGGTGGCGGGCGATGTGAACCGCGTGCGCGAAGAAATGGTCGGCGCGCTGCAAGAAGGCCGAGTGCAGAAAGCCATACCGATGGCCGCGCCCCAAATGGTGGAAGAAAGCCTGTTCGAATATCACCTGTATACGCTGGATCGGCCCACCACCATTGCCGAGAATCAAACCAAGCAGGTCGCTTTGTTGAGCGCGAGTAGCGTGCCGACGGCCAAAGAATTTATGCTGCGCGGCGCGGATTATTACTACCGATCCAGTTACGGCGAGATCGGCCAGAAAATGAAAGTCGGCGTGTTCGTCGAATTCGACAATAAGGGCGGCAACCTCGGGATCCCGCTGCCTAAGGGTGTGGTGCGCGTGTACAAAAAAGATAGCAATGGCAACGCCCAATTCGTGGGCGAAGATCGGATCGACCACACACCTAAAAACGAAAAGGTGCGGCTTAAATTAGGCGATGCTTTTGACGTCACGGCAGACAAAAAGCAAACCAGCTTCGAGAAAATTAGCGGTACTACCCGCTATAACTACATCTTCGATGCGGCGTTCGAGATTGTGCTGAAGAACGCGAAGGACGAGGCAGTAACAGTGAAAGTCATAGAGCCGATTCCAGGCGATTGGCAAATGCAATCCGAGTCGCACCCGCACGTGAAGGAAGCGTCGAATACCGCGGTGTGGCAGGTGAACGTTCCGGCGAATGGCAAAACCAAACTGACGTATAAAGTACGGGTGCGGTACTAACGTAGCGCCGGCATCCTGCCGGCATGCCGGCTGGAAGCCGGCGCTACAAAAAACCAAGGCAACGCTAGGCTTTGTTTCGCCAAGGCCCCATCATTTAGGAGCTGTGATGCGTACTGTAACTTCCCTCGCGTGCGCAACGCTATTGTGCGTGTCGGCCTTAATGCCTGGCCTTGCGCATGCCGATCCCGAATTTTTCCCTTATATTGATGTGCACGCACATATGGAATTTAGAGGCGCCCGTGGTATCAGCAGTGTGGTTGCGGGCGTACAGACCATGATCACCGAAATGGACAGGCTGAAAATCGACAAGACGATTCTTATGCCGTTGCCGCAAGGTGTCGGTACGGATGTCAGATTGCCATTTGACTACGAGGAATTTCTGCCGGTTCTGCAGCGCCAGCCAGAGCGCATTCGATTGTTAGCCGGGCCGGGCATGCTAGGCCCCCTCTATTTTGAGAAGCAGCCCGGTACTTTGACGCAGGATGATCGCGCGAGCTTCAAAGCCAAGGCTGAACATATCGCTAAACTGCCTTTTATTTCAGGCTTCGGCGAGTTTGCCATTGTTCATCTCTCGCTTCCTCAGATGGGCGATATGCATCCGTACGAGGCCGTCGATGCCGATCATCCACTGCTATTGTTGCTGGCCGATGTTGCCGCTGAGCATAATTTGCCAATCGATGTGCATCTCGATCTGATTCCGGAAGACATGCACGTGCCGACGCGTTTGATGAATCCTAATGCATGGGATCCCAATCCGCAGAAACTGAAAAAGAATCAGGATGGATTTGAGCGACTGTTGCAATATAACCGTCAAGCAAAGTTCGTCTGGGCTCATGTTGGGATGGAGCCCTTACAAAACCGCACAGTAGAAATTTGCCGAGGCCTGCTAAAACGCCATCCGAATCTGTATATGAGCTTCAGGCTTCAAGCAAATAACGACATGGCTTGGCGTAGTCCGGCGGCTGCGCTCTCGGCGTCGGGTGCGTTGAAACGGCCTTGGGCCGAGCTGATTAAAGAATTTCCCGATCGCTTCGTGGTGGGGTCAGATACCTTCTATACCGAC
>JADMJT010000120.1:11378-13428 GCA_018781585.1 Burkholderiales bacterium | reverse complement strand
CGTTTCAGATCCTGAAGGGCAGCGCGAAGTGCCGCGAGTTTTTCCTTCATCATTTTCCTCCTTGCAGCCGATCATGCGCTCCAGAACCAACCCAACGCACTAAGCAGTCACGGTCTCACCCTCGATCATCCGCAACACCCCCTGCAACGCAGCCACCACGGCTTGCCGCCGCACCTCAGCACGGTCACCGTGAAAGTGAAACGTTTGCGATAGCCCAGCACTGTTGCGTGTGGCCCAGGCTATGCAAACGGTACCGACAGGCTTGTCCGGCGTCGCGCCGCCCGGCCCGGCAATGCCGCTGATCGCCAGCGTGATGTGCGCGCGGCTGTGCTTCAAGGCGCCTGCCGCCATTTCGCGCACAGTTTGCTCGCTCACTGCGCCGAACTCGGCCAGCGTTTGCGCGGAGACGCCGAGCATCTCTTGTTTGGATTCGTTGGTATAGGTGATGAAGCCGCGGTCGTACCAGTGCGAGCTGCCCGCCACTGAGGTCACTACTTCACCGACCCAGCCGCCGGTGCAGGATTCGGCGCTGGCCAGCATCAGCCCATGGCTTTTCAATGCCGCGCCGATTTGCTCCGCGAGTTGGTTTAAATCATCCATTCCAAACCTTTGATCAGCGCGATGCTGTACACCGCCGCCAGCGCATCGTCGAACATGACGCCGAAGCCATTTTTAATATGCGTGTCGAAATAGCGAATCGGAAACGGCTTCCATATATCGAACAGCCGAAAAATAAAAAACGCGGCGATGAACCAAAACCATGTGTGCGGCGTGAAATACAAAATCGCGAGAAACGCTACGATCTCATCCCACACGATGCCGCCATGATCGGCAATGCCCAGCGCGCGCCCGGTAGCGTGGCTGGCCCACACACCGATCACGAATAGCCCGAACAGCAAGGCGAAATACGCGGCAGGGTTCAGCGCCAGTAAAGTGATCAACCAATATATCGGGAACGCGGCCAAGGTGCCGGCCGTGCCCGGCGCGAACGGGCTCAAGCCACTGCCAAAACCGAAGGCGATGAAATACGCCGGACGGCTCAAAATAAATTTCAAATCAGGCGAAGTGATCAAAACCTTGTTCCTTGAGGGTGAGCGGATGGCTGTTTTCGTCAAGCACGGCCAGCTTGCGTTGGCGGGTAATTTCGCCGATGCAAGCGAGCGGTAATTTCAGGCGGCGTCCCAAGCGCACGATCGTGTCGTGTTGCTGGGTGGGAGCGGTGAAGCACAACTCATAATCGTCGCCGCCCGCCAGCACCGCGTTGCGCGCGACTTCATCATGTAAATAACCGCGCACATTTTCCGACACCGGAAGCTGAGCGACGCGAATCGTAGCGCCCACGCCAGAACTCTCCAGAATATGCCCCAGATCCGCCAGCAGGCCATCGGAGATATCGATCACGCTATGCGCCAAGCCCAACAATTTTTGTCCGAGCTTTACGCGCGGCGTCGGCGCATGCAAGCGCGGTAATAGCGCTGCCGCATCGTGCGGCGAAATCTGGATTCTGCGCTGCAAATACGCCAACGCCAAGGCCGCATCGCCCAAGGTGCCGGAGACCCAAATCTCATCGCCGGCCTTTGCGCCCGAACGGCGCAAGGCTTGGCCCTTTTCCACCTCGCCCATGATGGTCACGGAAAGCGTCAGCGGCCCCTTGGTGGTATCGCCACCGATCAGCACTACCCCATATTGATCGGCAAGCGCGAACCAGCCCTCGGCGAAACGCGCCAGCCAGCGCTCATTTACTTCCGGCAAGGCAATCGACAACAAGACCCAACGCGGCGTCGCGCCCATGGCCGCCATGTCGGATAAATTCACCGCCAGCGCTTTGTGGCCCAAGGTATACGGATCGTCATCCAACAGGAAATGCCGACCGGCCAGCAACATGTCGGTGGAAACCGCCAACTCGCACCCGGCTGCAACACGCACCAGCGCCGCATCGTCGCCTACCCCCAGCACGGTGCGCGGCGCGGGGCGGGTGAAGTAGCGGCGTATCAGGTCAAATTCGGAAGTCATGATAAGAATTGTACTTCGGCTCGCGTCGTAGCGCCGG
>JADMJT010000120.1:2352-11278 GCA_018781585.1 Burkholderiales bacterium | reverse complement strand
GTCAAATTCGGAAGTCATGATAAGAATTGTACTTCGGCTCGCGTCGTAGCGCCGGCATCCTTGCCGGCATGCCGGCTGGAAGCCGGCGCTACAAAAACCACCCGCTAACGCGTACGGGATTCGTGTGGCCGTGCTACCGGCAGCAGCTTATCCAACACGCCATTCACATATTTGTGGCCGTCGGTGCCGCCGTAGGACTTCGCCAGTTCCACCGCTTCGTTGATCACGACACGGTAAGGCACGTCGAGGCAATGCAGGGCTTCGTACGCGCCGATTAAAAGCACGGCGGACTCAATGGGGGAAAGTTCAGCGAGCTTGCGGTCGAGATAGGGCGTGACCGCCGCTTCCAATGCAGCAGCTTCTTGCACCACGCCGTTGAGCAAAATTAGAAAGTACTTGTCGTCGATGGTGGCGTAGCCTTCTTCATCGCGCAAATGGTGGGCGATACTGGCGGCGTCGTTGCCGCTCAGCTTCCATTCGTAGAGCGCTTTGAGCGCAAATTCTCGCGCTTTGCGGCGGCTTTTTTTCATATCGATCGACCTATATCTTTAAAGAGCAATTACTGAACCCACGAATGAACAGCGCGCAGACTACCCTCCGGGGTACGAATCAACACGAAGATAGGTTTTTGCTTTTATTCGTGTGAATTCGTGTTCATTCGTGGTTAATTTTATCTAAATCCGTTTCAACAAATTCGCCATCTCCACCGCGACCAGCGCGCAGTCGGCGCCTTTGACCCCCATACGCGCCAGCGCTTGATCGTCGGTATCGGTGGTGAGAATGCCATTGGCAATGGGCACGCCGGAATCCAATTGCACTTGGGTGATGCCGGTGCCTGATTCATTGGCCACTAATTCGAAGTGGTAAGTATCGCCACGCACCACTGCGCCGAGCGCGATCAAGGCATCGTAGTTGTCAGACAAGGCCATTTTCAACAGCACCAGCGGCACTTCCAGCGCGCCCGGCACGGTCACCAGCGTCACGTCGGTTTGCTGCACGCCAAGCTTATCCAGTTCCGCAACACAACTGCCGAGCAAGCCTTCGCCGATATCGACATTAAACCGGCTCATCACGATGCCGATGCGCAGCCCTTTGCCATTCAGCTCTTTTTCATATTCGGTGATGTTGTCGTATTTCTTAACCATGGGATTACCTCACTCTTCTATATTAGTTGCTTGCGCCCAATCTTGGGGCAGCACATAGCCGCACACTTCGAGATCGAAACCCTCCAAGCTCGGCATCTTGCGCGGCGCGGCCAACAGGCGCATTTTGCGCACATTCAAATCACGCAAAATCTGCGCGCCGATACCATAATCGCGCAAATCCACTTTGGCCGATGGTTTGTGCACGGCGTGTTCGATGCGCGCCAGCAAGCTTTCGGTCGATTCCGGGCGGCGGAAAAACACCACCACGCCGGACGGTACTTCACTGATGGCTTTCAATGCTTGATGCACATTCCAGGAGTGGGGGCTGCCCGCATCATCCAGGAAGTCGATCACCGACAATGGTTCGTGCACCCGCACCAAGGTTTCTTCCTCCGGCGAAATCACGCCTTTCACCATCGCTAGGTGCAATTCATTTGAGGTCTTATCGCGATAGGCAATCAGTTGAAATTCGCCGTATATCGTTGCAACCTGGCGCTCGGCCACGCGCTCCACCAACATCTCGGTTTGCGAGCGGTAGTGGATCAAATCGACGATGGTGCCGATTTTCAAGCCATGTTCTTTTGCGAATACGATCAAGTCCGGCAGACGCGCCATGGTGCCGTCATCTTTGAGAATCTCGCAGATCACCGACGCCGGCTCCAGCCCCGCAAGCGCCGATAAATCGCACCCGGCCTCGGTGTGCCCGGCACGCACCAACACACCGCCCGGTTGTGCGCGCAATGGAAAAATATGGCCAGGCTGAATAATGTCGGTGGCTTGCGCATGCTTTGCCACTGCCGCTTGAATCGTTACCGACCGGTCAGCCGCCGAAATGCCGGTGGTCACGCCTTCCGCCGCTTCGATGGAAACGGTAAAAGCCGTGCCGTGCGGCGTCTGATTGTCCGACACCATCTGGCGCAAGCCCAGTTGCTTGCAGCGCGCATCAGTCAGCGTCAAGCAAATCAAACCGCGCCCGAACTTGGCCATGAAGTTGATAGCATCCGGCGTAACGAATTCCGCCGCCATCACCAAATCACCTTCGTTCTCGCGGTCTTCCTCGTCCACCAGGACGACGATTTTGCCGGCCTTCAGGTCGGCGATAATGTCTTGTATTGGGCTGATCATCTAAAAACTCTGCACCAAAGTGCTTTAGGGGGCGTGATTATCGCATTTCGCGGGGGATAGGGCGAATTTGAATCGATGGGCTTTTTCTAACTGACGACAAATTTACTGAACGCAGACGAACCACTGGTTTGGTTTTGCGGGGGCCCCTGTGCGCCGCCGAGTAGCGCAGCCCTACCGGGGGAAGTCGGCGAGCACCTGTTCGAGCAAGGCTCCGCGAAGCGGAACGTGCGAGTTGCGCAGCCGCCCGGTGGGGCGAGCAACGCAGGGTACTCCCGCAGGGAGCGGCGATTGGGGTGTCCTTCTTTTTGGTTCCTTTTGCTTGGACAAGCAAGAAAAAGGAACTGCCCCGCCGGGGCATAACCGGCCCTAAATAAATTGCGCGAAGCGCACGATAAAAAATATCTGTCACGATTTATGGAAAACATCAAAAAATGTAAGGGGCGCCCCACATGACCGCAGCACATAGCCCACTCACCGTGGGACATGAAGAAGGAAAGGTTCTATCCACACTGAATGCCAACCACGCTCACCATTTTGGTGGTGCATGACAAAGCTGAACTCGGCACAACCGTACTCGTCCAAACCCCGCACACGCTTATACTTGCCAACGAGGTATTGAAATGTCGGCAACGATTCAGCAATACCATCCGGTGACATGCCCGAAAGATCAGGGACACCAATAATGCGCACGCGGTCACCAACCGTGATTGGTTTTCCATTTCGGTCAACGGGCTGATGCGGTTTCATCGGGTTAAGGCCCAACTATCTAATCGGGACTGGGGGCGTAATGCATCAACCGCTCCGCATACCGCGCCAACAAATCCACTTCCAGATTCACGCGGCTACCCGGCTTAAGATGCTTGAGCGTGGTCACCTCCAACGTATGCGGAATCAGATTCAGCGCAAAGCGCTGACCCGCCACTTGGTTCACCGTCAGGCTCACGCCATTGACTGTCACCGAACCCTTGGTGGCGATATACCGGGCAATATCGTCGGGGGCGGTGATTTCCAGCACAAAACAATCGCCCACCGGCTCAAAGCGCACCACCTCGCCCACGCCATCCACATGGCCGCTGACCAAATGACCGCCTAGGCGATCGGCCAGGCGCAGCGCTTTTTCCAGATTCACCTCGCTATCCAAATCGAAGCCAATGGTGCAGCGTAGGGTTTCCGCGGACACATCCACATCGAAACTGTTTTGATCGAAGCGCACAACGGTTAAACACACGCCGTTCACGGCGATGCTGTCACCTAGTTGCACATCGCTCATATCCAGCGCGTCTGCCTGAATGGCGAGCCGCTGATCTTGGCCGCGTGGCTCGGTGCGCGCGATTTTGCCGACTGCTTGGATGATTCCGGTGAACATGTTTACCCCCTCTCCCTAGCCCTCTCCCCCAAGGGGGAGAGGGAACTTTTTTATACGCGCGCCATGACACGAATATCTTGCCCAACGAGCCGCACATCCTGCACGATTAAATTTTTACGCTGATCCATTTGCTGTAACTCAGGTAATGCAAACAATCCACGTGCTGCATCGCCTAATAATATTGGCGCGAGGTACAGCACGATCTCATCCACCAATCCCGCATTGAGCAACGCACCGTTGAGGGTCGCGCCCGCTTCGATCATCAACTCATTCACTTCGCGCTCGGCCAGCACTTGAAGCAAATGTGGCAAATCGACGCGGCCATCGCTGCCGCTCAACACCAGTACTTCCGCACCGGCGCTGCACAAGCCTTGAATTTTGGCGGCATCATCGATGGCGCACGCAATCAGCGTATTTTCTCCAGCGAGTATCTTTGCACTGTGCGGTGTCGTAAGCCGCGAATCCGCGATCACCCGCAGCGGCTGGCGCGAGGTCGCAATCTCGCGCACATTCATTTGCGGATCGTCCGCCAACACCGTACCCACGCCAGTCAAGATGGCGCAAGACCGTGCGCGCCAATGCTGCACATCTGCTCTGGCCGCCGGGCCGGTAATCCACTTCGACACGCCATTATTCAATGCGGTCTTGCCATCCAGGCTCGCCGCTGCTTTGAGCCGCACCCAAGGCCGGCCGCGGGTCATGCGCGAGACAAAGCCGATATTTAGTTCACGTGCTTGCTGTTCCATCAAGCCGATTTCAACCTTGATGCCCGCTTGCTCCAAGCGCGCCATGCCTTGGCCCGCCACTTGCGGATTGGGGTCGCGCATGGCTGCGACGACACGCGCAACGTCCGCCGCGATGAGCGCATCGGCGCAGGGCGGGGTGCGTCCATGATGGGAGCACGGCTCTAGCGTGACATAGACCGTGGCGCCGCGCGCTTCTTCACCGGCTTGTTGTAGCGCATGCACTTCGGCGTGCGGGGTACCGGCACGTTCGTGCCAGCCTTCGCCCACCACTTGACCTTCACGCACGATGACACAGCCGACGCGCGGATTGGGGCTGGCGCTGTATAGGCCGCGTTCTGCCAAGCATAAAGCTTGGGCCATGAAACGATGATCGTCAGTGGTGAACATTGTATTCGCTGTGCGTTTTATTAAAGCCCCTCTCCCTAGCCCTCTCCCCGCAAGTGGGGCGAGGGAATATGTTTTAGGCAGGAGAAGAGGGGTCGAAATTATTTCGTGCGCTTAGTCGGCTTAGCCCGCTTTGCGCTGCTATCGATGTCCTGAATCACTTCGCGGAAATCTTCCACATCCTGGAAGCTGCGATACACCGAGGCGAAGCGGATATAGGCCACTTTGTCCAACTTGTAGAGCGCCGCCATCACCATCTCGCCGATACGCCGCGCCGGAATTTCGCGCTCGCCCAAGCTCAATAGTTCTTGCTCGATATGCTGAATGGCGGCATCCACATACTCGGTCGGTACTGGGCGCTTGTGCAAGGCGCGGACAAAACTGGTGCGCAGTTTTTCGCGTTTGAATTCTTCGCGGATGCCGTTTTGCTTCACGATTTGCGGCATGCGCAGTTCGGCGGTTTCGTAGGTGGTGAAACGCTTGCTGCATTCGGCGCAGCGCCGACGGCGGCGAATGCTATCCCCTTCCTCGCTCACCCGCGAGTCGATCACTTGCGTGTCCGTCGCGCCGCAAAAGGGGCATTTCATTCGTCAGGCTCCTAGCTTCAGGGTTTTCCCCTGAATCCTGAATCCCGAATCCCGACCCCTATTTTCCATATACCGGAAACTTCGCGCACATCGCCTGCGCATCTTTTGCCACGCGTGCGATCACGGCTTCGTCATTGGGTTTATCCAGCACATCGGCAATCAGATTGGACAAATGCTCGGCTTCGATTTCCTTGAAACCGCGCGTGGTCATGGCTGGGGTGCCGATGCGAATGCCGCTGGTGACGAAGGGTTTTTGCGGGTCGTTCGGGATGGCGTTTTTGTTTACCGTGATGTGCGCGCGGCCCAAGGCGGCTTCAGCTTCCTTACCGGTCAGGTTTTTGGCGCGCAGATCGACCAGGAACAAGTGCGAATCGGTGCGGCCGGAAACGATGCGCACGCCGCGCTCTTGCAGCACTTTTGCCATCACGCGCGCGTTGGCGATCACTTGCTCTTGATAGTGTATGAAATCCTTGCCCATGGCCTCTTTAAACGCCACGGCTTTCGCCGCGATCACGTGCATCAGCGGGCCGCCTTGGGTGCCGGGGAAGATGGCTGAGTTAAGCGGCTTTTCAAATTCAGCTTTGGCCAGAATGATGCCGCCACGCGGACCGCGCAGGGTCTTATGCGTGGTGCTGGTGACGAAATCGGCGATGCCCACCGGGCTCGGATACACGCCCGCCGCCACCAGGCCGGCATAGTGCGCCATGTCCACGAACAGATACGCGCCGACGCTATCGGCGATGTGGCGGAAACGCTTCCAGTCGATCACCAGCGAATACGCAGATGCGCCAGCCACGATCATCCTCGGCTTGTGCTCAGTCGCCAAGCGTTGCACTTCATCGTAATCGATGGCTTCGGTCTCTGGGTGCAAACCATAGGTCACCGCTTTAAACAATTTGCCGCTGAAGTTGACCGATGAACCATGGGTCAAGTGCCCCCCATGCGCGAGCGACATACCGAGAATGGTGTCTCCCGGTTGCAACACGGACAGATAGACGGCGGCGTTGGCTTGCGAACCAGAGTGCGGTTGCACGTTGGCGTATTCGGCACCGAACAGCTTCTTGACACGATCAATCGCCAATTGCTCGGCGATATCTACATACTCGCAGCCGCCGTAGTAGCGCTTGCCGGGATAACCCTCTGCATATTTGTTAGTGAGCACCGAACCCTGCGCCTGCATCACGGCGGGGCTGGTATAGTTTTCGGAGGCGATCAGCTCGATGTGATCTTCCTGGCGCTGGCGCTCTTGCTCCATCGCTTTCCACAAATCGGGGTCAATGGCTTGAATGGTTTGGCTGGCACTGAACATGGGAGAAGGCTCAAGTAATTGAAAAAAGCGGATTTTACCACGCCGAAGCGGGGTCGCGAACCGTTCTATTCGAGTCGCTTGCCGGCCAGGTCGGCGATATCCTCGCGTAGCTTGGCCACTTCCTCGCGCAGCGCTTTGATGTCCTGGTGCATTTCGCGGCGCAAAATTTTCTCGTCCTCGCCGATGAAATACGCGGCGATGCTGGCGGTGACGAGCGACAACATCGCGAACCCGGCGATCACCATGATCACCGCAAAAAAACGCGAAGCGGGGGTAGTCGGCACGAAATCGCCATAGCCCACGGTGGCGCCAGTCACGAACGCGAGCCATAGACCGTCGCCGTAGGAGTGAATCGTCGGCTCCAGCCAGTAAAATCCCGCCCCGGCCAGCGCCAGCGTGACCGCGCCCCAGCCCAGAAAATACGGCAAGCTAGTGGGCGACAACACATTGCGCATCGAACCCAGCGCACGCGCCAGCACCAGCGAGACATAAGCAATGCGCAGCAAGCGCGCAAGCGGCACCCATTCCGACGCAACGCCGGCGAAGCTGACTGCGGCGGCGAAAATAATCAGCAGATCGAGCCAGTTGTGGGCCACGTACAAGCGCGGATGACGCGTCTGGCGCAGCATCCAAAAAAATTCCGCACTGAAGGCAAGCAGGATAAAACCATCCAGCGCCTGGCCCACATGGTGCAGTAGCCCATTAGTCGCCACTTCTTCAAAATAGAATGCGGGCAGCGCGAGCAGCGCCACCGCCACCATGACCCAGTGCAGGCGCTGCTCCCACACATAGGCTTGGGGATGGTCATGCGGCGGCACGCCGCCCATGCCAATCAGAACGCGATAGTTATGCATTGGCCCATGTTATCAGGCGTCCATTCGACGGGAAACAGTTAGCTTGCCTATAATCGCGTCCTACGCCCTCCCATCACGATCATGAAACCACTGCTCACGCTCGCCCATTTAATCGACCGCCTGAATCAGCGCATCGGCCGCGCGGTGTCGTGGCTGATTCTCGCCACCGTGCTAATCAGCGCTGGTAACGCCATCATGCGCAAGGCGTTTCAGATGAGCTCCAACGCTTTTCTTGAAATCCAATGGACTTTGTTTGCGGCGGTGTTTCTGCTCGCGGCGGGCTATACGCTGTTGAAGAACGAGCATGTGCGCATCGACATTCTCGTCAGCCGCCTCGGCCCGCGTGCGCAGGCGTGGATCGATGTGATCGGCGGGCTGCTGTTTCTGCTGCCGCTGTGCGCACTCGTGCTCTACCACGCCTGGCCGTTTTTTCTGACTTCGTATACCGCGCAAGAATGGTCGAATAATCCCGGCGGCTTGATGCTGTGGCCGGCGAAGCTGATGATCCCGCTCGGCTTCACCTTGCTGCTGCTGCAAGGTCTGGCGGAAATCATCAAGCGCATCGGCTATCTGGCCGGCCAGGAACCGCCGGAGCCGCCCGCGCATTCAGTCGCACAAGAGATGCTGCTCACCGATACGCCGGAGCAAAAATCATGAGTGCCGATTGGCTGGCGCCGCTCATGTTCGCGGCCTTGGTGCTGTTTTTGTTGCTGGGTTATCCAGTCGCCTTCGCGCTCGCCGCCAACGGTTTGCTGTTCGCGATAATCGGCATTGAATACGGCCTGCTCACGCCCGATTTACTCGGCGCATTGCCGCATCGCATTTACGGCATCATGCAAAACGAAACGCTGCTGGCAATTCCCTTCTTCACCTTCATGGGGCTGGTGATGGAACGCAGCGGCTTAGCCGAAGATTTGCTCGATACCATCGGCCAACTTTTCGGCCCGATGCGCGGCGGCATTGCCTATGCGGTGATTTTTGTCGGCGCCTTGCTCGCCGCCACCACCGGCGTCGTGGCCGCAGCGGTGATCTCGATGGGTTTGATCTCGTTGCCGCTGATGCTGCGCTACGGCTACGACCGGCGCTTGGCCGCCGGCGTGATCGCCGCCTCGGGCACGCTGGCGCAAATCATTCCGCCGAGCCTGGTGTTGATCGTGCTCGCCGACCAATTGCAACAGCCCGTCAGCGATTTGTACCAAGGTGCGCTGCTGCCTGGCCTCATGCTCGCCGGCCTGTACATGGTGTATGTATTGATCGTCACTTTGATTAAACCTGCGGCGGCCCCCGCGTTGCCTTTGAGCGCGCGCTCCCTCACCGGGCGCCAACTCATCGTCAAAGTATTGGTCTCGCTGGTACCGCCCTTGGCGCTGATTTTTCTGGTGCTGGGCACCATCTTCCTGGGCATCGCCA
>JADMJT010000120.1:0-2252 GCA_018781585.1 Burkholderiales bacterium | reverse complement strand
CCGCCCTTGGCGCTGATTTTTCTGGTGCTGGGCACCATCTTCCTGGGCATCGCCACCCCCACTGAAGGCGGCGCCATGGGCGCGGCCGGTGCGCTGGCTTTGGCCTATCTCAATCGACGCTTCAATCTTTCGCTGTTGAAACAAGCCTTGGATTCCACCGCCAAATTATCTTCGTTCGTAATGTTCATTCTGATCGGCTCGACCGTATTCGGCTTGGTATTCCGCGCCGTGAATGGCGATCTGTGGGTTGAGCAATTATTAGGCACGCTGCCCGGCGGCGCGCTCGGCTTTCTGATCGTGGTGAATCTGCTGGTCTTCGTGCTCGCGTTTTTTTTGGATTTCTTCGAGCTGGCCTTCATCCTGGTGCCGCTGCTCGCCCCAGTCGCGACCCTGCTCGGCATCGACTTGGTCTGGTTCGGCGTGCTGCTGGCGATCAACATGCAGACTTCATTCTTGCATCCACCCTTCGGCTTCGCGCTGTTTTTCCTGCGCAGCGTCGCGCCGAAAGCGGATTACGTAGACAAAGTCACGGGGAAATTAACCGGGGGGGTGAGCACCGCGCAAATCTACTGGGGCGCGGTGCCCTTCGTGTTGATTCAAATCGCTATGGTGGCGATGGTGATTGCCTTCCCGCAACTGGTGGGCGATTTCAGTAAAAAAGTAACTGAAGATACGCCGCTCAAGATCGAACTGCAGGCAGAGTAGGCGTCTGGCGCTTAGGCGCGACGAAACACATGGCGCCCGACTTAAACGCAAGGAGGCCCAATGAATTCTTCAATGGTGCAAGAAGCGGTCGTGTTTCTCATCGCCACGGTGATCGTCGTACCGCTATTTAAAAGACTGGGCATGGGCGCGGTCTTGGGTTACTTGATCGCCGGCGTGCTGATTGGTCCGTGGCTCTTGGGCGCCATCAGTGACGTTGAAAACATTCTGCATTTTTCTGAATTCGGCGTTGTGCTCCTGTTGTTTGTCATCGGATTGGAGCTACGGCCTTCGCGCTTGTGGGAATTACGCCATCCGATATTCGGCCTCGGGGGCGCCCAGGTCGCGGTGACCGGCCTGGTCTTTGCAGCGCTTGGCGTTGCGCTGGATTTACCCCTCGTCGCGGCCCTTGTTGTAGGTCTGGTGTTATCTCTTTCTTCCACCGCTTTCGCACTGCAAATTCTGGCTGAGAAAAAACAACTCACGACGCATCATGGCCGGGCGGCATTCGCCATTCTCCTGTTCCAAGACCTGGCCGCGATTCCGCTGCTCGCCTTAATTCCAATCTTAGGCGCGAGTGACCCAGGGCAAAGCTGGAGCTTCCTGGCCGCCTTCAAGGCCGTAGCGATAATCGTCATCGTGGTCGTATTCGGTCGCTGGTTACTGCGTCCGCTGCTGCGCCTGGCCGCCTCGGCCGACAGCCACGAGGTATTCGTCGCCGCCGCTTTGTTAGTCGTGGTCGGGACCGCTCTGCTGGTGCAACTGGCTGGCTTATCCATGGCGCTCGGGGCGTTTCTCGCGGGTGTTTTGCTGGCCGATTCGGAATACCGTCACGAACTGGAAGCCGATATCGAACCCTTCAAGGGATTACTGCTGGGGCTGTTCTTCATCGCCGTCGGCATGGCCATGAATCTGGGGCTGGTGCTGCAACGGCCTTTGACCGTGCTGGGCCTCGTCGCTGGACTCATGGCAGTTAAATCACTACTGCTCTACGCCTTGGCGCGCATTGCGAAGCAGCGCCACGACTCCGCCGTTAACCTTGCCCTATATATTTCGCAAGGCGGCGAATTCGCTTTCGTCTTATTTGGCGCTGCGGCAGGTGCGCAGGTATTGGACAAAGGCTTGGCGGAGTTGTTAATCGTCGTCGTTTCGATTTCCATGGCGCTCACACCACTGTTCATTTTATTCAACGAAAAAGTCTTGAAAATCGGTCACACCCCAGCCAAGACCAAAGCATTCGACAAAATCGAAGTCGAGGAACATCGCGTCATCATCGCGGGTTTCGGGCGCTTCGGCCAGATGGTGGCACGCACGCTGCGCATGAAAAAAATCCCGTTTACCGTGCTTGAAGCCAGCTTCGAGCAAGTCGACTTCGTACGTAAATTCGGTACCAAGATTTACTTTGGCGACGCTTCACGCCTTGACCTGCTGCGCGCGGCGCGTGCCGATTTAGCGGACGTTTTCGTGCTCGCCATCGATGATGTGGACGCCTCCATCAAAACTGCCGAGATGGTCAAAAAACATTACCCCCACCTTAAAATTTATGCGCG
>JADMJT010000052.1:9345-13600 GCA_018781585.1 Burkholderiales bacterium | reverse complement strand
AGATAATCGTTGCTGCCAAAGGCAAGATAATCCTGGCCGTCGATTTGGACATGCGCGCCCTGCGCACTCTCCAATACCCGGCGCGAGCGCAAGAGACCCTGCGCATCCCATTCGCGCAGGTCAGCATCCAGATCAGGAAAGGGCATGAATATCGGGGCGAGGCATGCCGCGCCCTCAGGCCAGCGGCCGCATACCCAGCTTATCGATCAGCGCCCGGTCGCGCGTTGCTTCCGGGTTGCCGGTGGTGAGCAGTTTCTCACCATAGAAAATCGAATTCGCACCAGCGAGGAAGCACAGCGCTTGAATCGCCTCCCCCATCTCCTGCCGCCCAGCGGAGAG
Organism: Burkholderiales bacterium; assembly: GCA_018781585.1. GTDB lineage: Bacteria > Pseudomonadota > Gammaproteobacteria > Burkholderiales > Thiobacteraceae > RBG-16-58-11. The sequence goes on along the minus strand of JADMJT010000052.1, from coordinate 13,261 downwards.
CCGCACAAAACTTTTCGGCATCGTGATGCGCGCCACGGCGATGGTGCGCACGAATTCAAGCGGGTCTAGTTCCTCCACTCCGTATAGCGGCGTGCCTTCGACTTGCACCAGCATATTGATCGGCACCGATTCCGGTTGCGGATCGAGATTCGCCAACTGCGCGATCAGCCCGGCGCGGCTGGTACGCGATTCGCCCATGCCGACGATGCCGCCGCAGCACACATTGAGCCCGGCGTGACGCACGCGCGCCAGGGTATCAAGCCGGTCTTGGTAATCGCGCGTGGTGATAATGTCGCCGTAAAATTCGGGGCTGGTATCAAGATTGTGGTTGTAGTAATCCAGACCGGCGGATTTCAATTTTTCCGCTTGGCCGTCAGCTAGCATGCCGAGCGTGACACAGGTTTCCATGCCCAGCGCTTTGACCGCTTTCACCATCTCCATCACCGGCAGCAGGTCGCGCTCTTTCGGGCTGCGCCAGGCGGCACCCATGCAAAAACGCGTCGCTCCCGTGGCTTTGGCCGCTTCTGCTGCAGCGACGACTTCCGCCACTTGCAACATGGCTTCGTTTTCTACGGCGGAAGGATGCCTTGCCGATTGCGGGCAGTAGCCGCAATCCTCCGGGCAGCCACCGGTCTTGATCGACAGCAAGGTAGACAGCTGCACCACATTCGGATCGAAGTGGCTGCGATGCACGGTCTGTGCGCGGTACATCAGGTCATTAAACGGCAGCGCAAACAATGCCTCAACTTGCGCAACACGCCATGCCGCGACAGCGGTTTGTTCTAATACTGCATCATTCATTAATTGGCACCTCGAGCACAATATCGCGCCACGTTTCACGCCGCGCGTTGAAAATTTCCCAAATCGCCGCCGGAATCAACCCGAGTGCGATTAGGGCCCAAATGACGAACACGCCCGTGAAACCACCGATCCAGCTCAAAATTGGCTGTGCGGCAATCACCATCGCGCCGGTTACTCCATAGAATCGATACCCCGCCCGGCGCGTATAGCGCGCGACCCGTTCATCCGGATGGTGCGCGTTCGCCGCATACACGAACATCGAAGCGCCAATCCAAATCATGAGTAAGGGAATCGGTATGATCACAGCGACGATAGTGGCAAGATTGAATACCTGCGCCGCGAAACGGCAGCGGTCGGCTTCAAGCACTTTTTTGATTTTCACGACGCCCTAGGCTTTACAGATAATTTGGATAAACTCGTTGAATAATCTATGATTTTCAGAATCAAGTCAATGCTACAGCCACCCTTTCTGAACAGCCGCCTAACATTTAGGCAGGCGCTGTTCAGGCAAGATTGTCTGTTGTGTGCCGCGCCCAGCGGCGCGCAAATGCTCTGCCCTGCTTGCCATGCCAGCCTGCCGCATATCGCACACGCCTGCCCGCGCTGCGCCGCGCCCAGTGTCGGCCAAGTGTGCGGCGAATGTTTGAAGCATCCACCGGCATTCGATCGCACCCGCGCCGCATTGGAATACGCTTTCCCCACAGACAAACTCATCCAGGCCCTCAAGTATGGCGGCCAACTCGCCCTCGCCAAATTGCTCGGTGAATTGCTAACTGAGGCGGTTGCCGACCAACCCCGTCCCGAGACGATCTTACCGATGCCACTGCACCCGGCACGGCTCAAAATGCGCGGCTTCAATCAAGCGCTGGAGATCGCCAAAGTGATCGCCAAACAGCGCAATATCCCACTCGCCCCCGGCTTAGCCCAGCGCATCGCGGACACTACGCCGCAAGCCTCCTTGCCCATCGGTGCGCGACACACGAATGTGAAAGGCGCGTTTGCTTGCAACAAGGATTTGCGCGGCCAGTCCATCGCCGTAGTGGATGACGTCATGACCAGCGGCGCGACCTTGCATGAATTGGCAAAAATCTTGAAGCGCGCCGGAGCGGCGCAAGTGGATGTGTGGGTGGTGGCGCGCGCCGTCACGCACCATTAATTCGGCGACGAAAGATGAATCAGCAAAAGATCGAACAGGCTGTCACGTTGATTTGCGATCAGGGTTGTGTCCGCATCCGCGTGTTGATCCGGCTACTCGAAACCGGTGTTACGATTCAGGAAACCACTGAACTGGACGAGACAGAACGCCAGGCCGTGCTGTTGGAGTTGAAAAGCATCATGGCGATCTATAACCTGCGCAAGTGAGCCTCGCTGGGTGCTGTTCTCTTTGAAAACGCATACCTCCAGGCACGGGCCATCGAGCACTAACGCAAGCATCCTGCTTGCATGCCGGCTGGAAGCCGGCGCTACAGAAAGCCCGCCGCGAGGCAGCGCTACTTCGGCACCGACACCTGCACCATCCTCGCCTCAATCGTAGCCGCTTGCCGCGCAAGGTAAGGCGAATTCGGGCGTTTCTCGAAATAACGCGGGCGCGGCACCATGGCCGCCAAGCGCGCGGCTTGGTATGACGAAAGCCCTGCTGCGCTGCTTCGATAATAGTGCCGCGCCGCGGCTTCGGCGCCGTATACGCCCTCGCCCCATTCGATCACATTCATATAGATTTCCAAGATGCGGCGCTTGGGCATCATTTGTTCCAACATCAGCGTGATGATGGCTTCCTGGCCTTTACGTACATAGGAGCGCTCGCCGGAGAGAAATAAATTTTTGGCCAATTGCTGGCTAATCGTGGAGCCGCCGGCAACCACTTTGCCCTTCTTTTCGTTTTTCTTGAGCGCCTTCTCGATGCCCTCGATATCAAATCCTTCATGCGCCAGGAATTTCGCATCTTCGGCCGCGATCAGTGCACGCTTGAGATTGATCGAGATTTTTTCGTAGGGTACCCAACGATGTTTCAGTGCTGCGTCCTCGCCCATTTTTTCTTGCAGCAGCACCAAGCGCCGCTCCATGAACGCGGTCGCGCCGGGATTGTGATCGACGTACCACCACACATGCGCAAAGATCCATGCCTCATAGGCGAGCACTAAGATAATCACCAGCGCAATGCTGCGCCACAACCATCGCCATAATTTTTTTAACATTTTGGAACCACGGATGAACACGAATACATACGAATTTTCAAACCGGTTAGGTTGTTCGTGTGTATTCGTGGTTGTTAAGCTTTTCTCAACATCTCGATCACCGGCTGTGTCTCAGGCCGTATACCACGCCAGACATAAAACGATTCCGCCGCCTGTTCCACCAACATGCCCAAGCCATCCGCCAGATGCGTTGCCTGGTTGGCTTCGGCAAACGCGAGAAATGGCGTGAGTCCTTTTCCATACATCATGTCATAGGCGAGCGCACCTGGCGCAATGATGCGCGGTGGCAGGGGCGGCAATTCGTCATGGAGACTGCTCGATGTCGCATTGATGAGCAGATCGAAGCGCCCGCCCGCCAGGCTAGGGTAGTCGCTCGCCTGCACTTTGCCGTAGGCCGCGAATTGCTGCGCAAGCGCTTCTGCTTTATGCAGTGTGCGATTTGCGATAGTCAGCGAATTGGGTTGGCACGACAGCAACGGTAGCAACACACCCCGCGCCGCGCCGCCCGCGCCCATCAGCAATACATCTTTTCCTTGAACAGCGAAACCGAGATTGTGCGTAATGTCGCGCACGAGGCCCGCGCCATCGGTGTTATCACCCAAGACTTGCTCGCCCTCGAAGCGCAAGGTATTCACCGCTTGGGCAAGCCGCGCGCGCTCCGTCAGATCGGTGGCGTAACTGAATGCCGCTTGCTTGAACGGTACCGTGACATTCGCGCCTCGGCCGCCAGCCGCGCGAAACGCATCCACCGCCGCCGCGAATTCGTCGGTCGGGGCGAGCAGCGCTTCATAACGGATAACCTCGCCAGTCTGGCGCGCGAACGTGGCATGAATCAGCGGCGACTTGCTGTGGGAGATGGGATTGCCGAAAACGGCGTAGTGGTTGGGCATCAGGATTCAGGATTCAGGATTCAGGATTCA
>JADMJT010000052.1:0-9245 GCA_018781585.1 Burkholderiales bacterium | reverse complement strand
CGAAAACGGCGTAGTGGTTGGGCATCAGGATTCAGGATTCAGGATTCAGGATTCAGGATTCAGGATTCACATTTTAACCCAGCGATCGCTTTTCCCTGACCCCCGAATCCTGAATCCCGAATCCTGCTAACTCTGCATCCACGGCAATCCCGCTTTTTTCCAGCCATTGATATTGCGTTGCTGGCTGACTTTATCGCGGTCGCCTTCGAACCCTTCGATCACGTTATAGCACTCGCTATAACCGGCTTGCGTGGCGGCTTCGGCGGCTTTGTGTGAGCGGCCGCCGCTGCGGCAGATAAACATGACTAACGCTTCCGGATCGACCATTTGTTTGAACTGCTGCAAAAAATAGGGATTAGCATGCCAACCCGGGTAAGTCTGCCATTCGACTTGCACCGCGCCGGGAATAATGCCGGTTAAATCCCACTCGGCACGGGCGCGTACGTCCACCAACTTGGCTTGCGGGGCCATCGACAAGATGGCGTGTGCTTCCTGTGGCGTCAGCGCGCCGAGATAGGGTAGATGAGCCCGCTGGGCCCGGTCTTGGGCTTGAGCCAGGATTTCGCTGATTGTAGGCATGGGTTCGTTCTCTGAAGGTGCGACTGCTACAATTGAGTATAGCCATTTTCTCTCGATCAAGCCCATCTTGCACACCCACGCTCACGCGCATTCCCACAGCGACCGTTACCTCGGAACGCAGAAATCCACTTGGGTCAGCATCTGGATCAATCTATTCCTCACCGTGCTCCAAATTGTGGTGGGTTATTTCGGACGTTCGCAAGCGTTGCTGGCGGATGGCTTACATTCGTTCTCTGATCTACTCTCCGACTTCCTGGTGCTGTATGCGAACCGCAAGAGCGATCAGTCGGCGGATGCAACGCACCCCTACGGTCATGCGCGGATTGAAACCGCCGCGACTTTTATTCTGGGGGGAGTGCTGGTGGGTTTGGGGTTGGCCTTGTTGTGGGGCGCAGGCATTAAACTGCAAGACCCGTCCGCGATCCAGCCGGTGCATGTGGCAACGCTGTATATCGCCATGCTCACTTTGGTGTCGAAGGAACTGCTCTATCGCTATCTGATGGCGGTGGCAAAAAGACTGCGCTCGCAACTCTTGGCGGCGAACGCTTGGCATTCGCGCTCGGACGCGGCTTCCTCGCTCGTGGTCGTGGTAGGCATCGGCGGTAATTTGTTGGGGTACCGCTTTCTGGATCTCATCGCAGCGGTATTGGTGGCCTTCATGATCGTGCATATGGGCTGGAAGATGGCCTTCCAAGCGCTCTCGGATTTGATTGATACCGCGCTCGACGAAGCATCCGTCGCCAGCATTCGCGCCACGCTCGAGCGCACACCCGGCGTGCTGGGCTTACATGAGCTACGCACGCGCAAGATGGGCGATCAAGCCTTGGTTGACGCACACATTCTGGTCGATCCGCGCATCAGCGTATCCGAAGGCCACCATATTGCGGAGCGTGCGCGAAAACGGGTGTTGGACGCACACGAAGTATTAGATGTGATGGTGCATATTGATCCGGAAGATGATGCGACAGCGACGCCCTCAGCGAATTTGCCCGGGCGCGATGAATTGATCGCGCATCTCAATGCCGCGCTCCCCGATGGCTTGCCTGCGCCGGACAGGATCGTGCTGCACTATCTAGACGGCAAAATAGAGGCGGAGTTGTTCATGCCCGAAGCGTTCTGCCAACAGGCTGCGCAAATGGCTCAGTTGCGTGAGGGATTAAAACAGCTTGTACGCGACGACCCGCTATTTCGTTCAATACGCTTAGAAATGATAGCGCGCTAAATTGGTGCATTTAATGATTAATGTGCACCAACTTAAGGCGCCAACACCCCCTGCCACGGCAAAACGGCTTGTGGCATAATGCTTTTTTTCGTTTTTCACGTGGCACGTTTTCTGCTATTTACCTGCCCGAGATACCCTATTTCACGCAGTTTTATTAATCACTTACGCTTCATCTGAGGAGAAATCACATGGCGGTCGCCGACGTAATGAAAATGATTAAAGACAACGAAGTACGCTTCGTTGACTTTCGCTTCACCGACACCCGCGGCAAGGAGCAACACGTCTCCGTGCCGGTCAGCGCGTTCGACGAGGACAAGTTTGAAAGCGGCCACGCGTTCGATGGTTCGTCCATCGCCGGCTGGAAAGGCATTCAAGCTTCCGACATGATCCTGATGCCGGATCCCAGTACCGCCAATATGGATCCGTTCATGGAAGAATCCACGATGATCTTAACGTGCGATGTGATTGAGCCGACTGACATGAAGGGTTATGACCGCGATCCGCGCTCTATCGGCAAGCGCGGCGAAGCTTATCTAAAATCCACCGGCATCGGCGACACCGTTTATTTTGGCCCGGAACCCGAATTTTTTATTTTTGATTCCATTACCTGGCATAGCGATATGTCTGGCTGCTCGGTAAAGATTGAAGCCCAGGAAGCCGCTTGGAGCTCCAACGAAAAATACGAAGGCGGCAACATCGGTCACCGTCCTGGCGTCAAAGGCGGCTACTTCCCCGTACCGCCTGTCGACAGCTTGCAAGATGTGCGTTCCGCCATGTGCCTGGCGCTGGAAGAAATGGGCGTGCCGGTTGAAGTGCATCACCACGAAGTGGCCACCGCCGGCCAGTGCGAAATCGGCACCAAATTCAGCAGCTTGACGCAGCGCGCCGATTGGACCCAGATTCTGAAATACGTGGTGCAAAACGTAGCGCATTCCTACGGCAAAACCGCCACCTTCATGCCCAAGCCCATCGTTGGCGACAACGGCTCCGGCATGCACGTGCATCAATCCATTTGGAAAGGCGGCCAGAACCTGTTCGCCGGCAACGGCTACGCCGGCTTGTCCGAACTCGCGCTGTTCTACATCGGCGGCATCATCAAGCACGCCAAGGCGCTGAATGCGATCACCAACCCCGGCACCAACTCGTATAAACGTCTGGTCCCCGGCTTCGAAGCCCCGGTGATGCTGGCTTATTCCGCCAAAAACCGTTCCGCTTCGATCCGCATACCGCATGTGGCCAACCCCAAAGGCCGCCGCATCGAAGTGCGTTTCCCGGATCCAAGTGCTAACCCTTACCTCGCCTTCACCGCGCTGATGATGGCCGGTTTGGATGGCATTCAGAACAAGATTCACCCAGGCGATGCCATGGACAAGAACTTGTACGACTTGCCGCCGGAAGAAGAGAAAAAGATTCCGAAAGTTTGTCACTCCCTGGATATGGCCCTGGAGCATTTGGATAAGGATCGCGAATTTCTGACCCGCGGCGGCGTCTTCTCCAATGAAATGATCGATGCCTACATTGAGCTGAAGATGGAAGAAGTGACGCGCTTCCGCATGACCACGCATCCGGTCGAGTTCGACATGTATTACAGCCTGTAAACAAGTAGCGCTAAAGCAGTCAAGACTCAGGGCGGCCGCAAGCCGCCCTTTTTCTTGTGTCAACGACATGCATGAAATTTCGTTTATCCTCTCAAGGGTTACGTTGCAAAGCCGATTGCTCTGGCATAAACTCGATTCACCTTCATGAAACCAATCCACCTTCACCCACTAGTAAGTATCCTCAGCGCAGCGCTATTGCTGACGATGAGTACGCGCATCAGCGCGGAAGAAATGTACAAACATGTGGATGAGCAAGGGCGGGTGACCTACTCCAACAAACCAATCAAGGGTGGGAAAAAAGTCGATCTCCCGCCGTTGTCCACGCTGCCGACACCGAAGGCGGCCCCGGCGGCCACGCCCAAGTCCGACGTTAAAGAAGCAGAACCCGATAAAGAGTCTCGTCGCAAAACGCTGCTGGAAGAAATCACGAAGGAAGAAAAAGCGGCGGAAGCGGCTAAGGCAGCCGCCAAAGCAGGCGCGGAAAAACCCGAAGTTTTCCAGCACAGCAAGACTGTGATTGGCAAAGACGGCAAGAAGCATACGATCACCGAAACCGGCCGCAACGTCGTGGCTTATGAAGAAAAAATGAAAAAGCTGAACGAAGAAGTCGCGCTGCACGAGAAAAATCTGGATAAGCTCAAGGCCGAACTGGCCGGCCTGGACGGTAAAAAAGAAGATAAAAAGTGAATCTGATCCGCCCCCTCTTACTCATCACCCCCCTCTTTATCGCCCAACCCGCTACCGCCGAAATCTACAAATACGTGGATGAGAATGGCCGCATCACCTACACCAACGTCCCCAAAAAAGGGGCCAAGAAACTCGATCTAGACCCCGTATCGGCCTCGAAAGCACGCAATAACACGGGCCCGGCGAGTTTCCCTAAAATAGACAACCAAACACAGAAAAAACGCGACGATCAGCGCAAGCAGATCCTGCAAGAGGAGCTCGCCACCGAGGAAAAATCCCTCGCTGATTCGAAAACTGCGCTGAAAGAAGGCGAAGCGCAACGCTTGGGCGATGAAGCACGCAACTATCCTAAATATCTCGACCGCATCAAGCGACTCAAAGACAACGTCGCGCTACACGAAAGAAATATCGAAGCCCTGAAGAAAGAATTGGGCGAGCTTAAATAGGTTTCCCCTCTGGCCCGCTTATTGCTGGGTATATTGCTATGATGATTAGCAATGACCATTACTCGAATGCTGGCGTGAACGAATCCCCCCCTCTTGGACTGGAGCAGTTGTCCACCGCGGTGCTCCTGCTCGACCAGGATTTTCGCGTTTGCTATGCTAATCCGGCAGCGGAGAATCTGTTCGAATTCAGCCGCAAGACCATCGCCGGCGCGCCAATCAACCAAGTTTTTGTCGAAACCGGCGGCCTGATCGCCGCCTGCGAGGCGGCTTTCACCAATAGCGCCAGCTATACCGAGCACGAGATGACGCTGGCTACCACCGCTCACACGTATCAAGTTAGCCTCACTGTCAGCCCGGTGATCGCGGGGGGGCCGCGCTTGCTGCTGGAGTTTTACCAAATCGACAAACACCTGAAGATCGCGCGGGAAGAGCGCATGCAGTTGCAGCAGCAATACAACCGCGAAATGCTACGCAACTTGGCGCACGAAATTAAAAACCCACTCGGCGGCATTCGCGGCGCGGCGCAACTATTGGAGCACGAGCTGCCCAAACAAAGTTTGCGCGAATACACCCAGGTCATCATCAAAGAAGCGGATCGCTTGCAATCGTTAATGGACCGGCTGCTCGCGCCGAACCGCATTGCTAAATTATCCTCGGTCAATGTGCACGAAGTGTTGGAGCGGGTGCGCAGTCTGATCCTGGCCGAGCACCCGGAAGGACTCATGCTCCGCCGCGACTACGACACCAGCCTGCCGGAACTCATGGCCGACCACGAACAGTTGATCCAGATCGTGCTCAACATCGTACGCAATGCGGTGCAAGCGATGCAGGGCCAAGGCGAGATCGCCTTCCGCACGCGGATCGCACGTCATGTCACACTCAGTAAAAAATCCTACCGCATGGCGATTGAGATGAAGATTATCGACAACGGTCCCGGCATCCCCGAGGCTATCCGCGAACAGATTTTTTATCCGCTGGTCACCAGCAAGGAAGAAGGCACCGGCCTGGGACTCTCCATCGCCCAAACCTATGTCGCGCATCACGGCGGCAGCATCGACTGCGACAGCCAACCCGGTCGCACCTGTTTCACCGTACTGCTGCCCTACAACCAATTCAACCACCCCTAAGACACCGCCATGACCGAGACACAACCTATCTGGATTATCGACGACGACCGCTCCATTCGCTGGGTATTCGAGAAAGCGCTCGCGCGCGAAAGCCTCGAATTCAAATCCTTCGGCTCAGCCAAGGAAGCGCTCACCGAATTGGAGCATTCCACCCCGCAAGTGGTGGTGAGCGATATTCGCATGCCCGGCGGTTCCGGGCTCGATCTGCTGCAAACCATCAAAGAGCGACACCCCGGTATTCCAGTCATCATCATGACGGCCTATTCAGATCTGGATAGCGCAGTGGCTGCGTTTCAAGGCGGCGCGTTCGAGTACCTGGCAAAGCCGTTCGATGTGGATCACGCGGTGGAATTGATTCGGCGCGCATTGGATGAAAGCCGGCGCGGACAAGTCGCGGCAGAGGAAATCGAAGGCGCGCAAGAAATTCTCGGCCAAGCACCCTCGATGCAAGAGGTGTTCCGCGCCATCGGTCGTCTGGCGCAATCGCACGCCACCGTAATGATCACCGGCGAATCCGGCACCGGCAAGGAATTGGTCGCACGCGCCCTGCATCGTCACAGCCCACGTCGCGAGAAACCCTTCATCGCCATCAACACCGCCGCGATCCCGAAGGATTTATTGGAATCGGAATTATTCGGCCATGAGCGCGGCGCCTTCACCGGCGCCCAAGCCATGCGCCGCGGCCGCTTCGAGCAAGCCGACGGCGGCACGCTGTTCCTGGACGAGATCGGCGACATGCCGCCGGATTTGCAAACGCGCCTGTTGCGCGTGTTGTCCGATGGCCAGTTCTATCGCGTTGGGGGGCACCAGCCGATCAAGGCCAATGTGCGCGTGATCGCGGCCACGCATCAAAATTTGGAACAGCGCGTGAAACAAGGGCTGTTCCGCGAAGACCTGTTTCATCGCTTGAATGTGATCCGCCTGCGCCTGCCCAGCTTGCGCGAACGGCGCGAGGACATCCCGCTGCTCGCCAAACATTTTCTAGCGAAAAGCGCGATTGATCTCAATGTCGAGCCAAAGAAACTCTCCGAGGCCGCGCTCAAATATTTGCAATCGCTCGACTGGACCGGCAACGTGCGCCAAGTGGAAAATATTTGCCACTGGCTCACCGTCATGGCGCCCGGGCAAAACGTCGATGTTGCCGATCTGCCGCCGGAACTCAAAGGCGAGCCGACCGTCAGCACCGGGCAGGATTGGATCTCAGCATTGGAACGGGAACTCGTCAACCGGCTCAATCACGGCGAGACCGCCATCATGGACACGCTGGTCGCGCAATTCGAAAAAACTTGCATCCTCAAAGCGCTGGCGCACACCGGCGGGCGGCGCATCGAAGCGTCCAATCTATTAGGCCTGGGGCGCAACACCCTCACGCGCAAGATTCAAGAATTGGGGATTGATGATAAGGACGCGGAAAAATAATACGAAGCATAAAAGCAGCCACAGAGATCAGCAAGTTGTAGCCCACCGTTTTGCTCCCTCTCATATCCATCACACCGATCAGAACAGCAGGTCCTTGTAGCGCCGGCTTCCAGCCGGCATGCAAGCAGGATGCTTGCGCTACAAAACCCGGATCAGTCCCTCCCACAAGGGGATGGGACTGCTGAACTTTGTGGCTAATCAAGAAAGGTTTTAAACTTTCACCTCCCGCAGCCGCTGCAACTCTTCCAAGCAAAAATGGATGTACGCCAGCCCGATATAAATCGGCGTGAAGAAATTCAGAATGGGAATGTAGTGCACAAAACCCAAAATAGCGCCCAAGCCAAACAAGCGCCCGTTGGCGCGCGCTTTGATTTGCTCGAATTCCTCGCGGCTCGCATGATCCATCAGCGCGTCGTACATGAATAAGCGTTGGTTGAGATAAGCGGACAATAATATCGGCACCACCAGCGCGCCGAAGGGAATCAACCACAGCGGCAGCGTAATGATCCAAACAATCAAAAACACCCCGACCGCGAACAGGCCGTTCCACACGCTGCCCATGAAGGTGCCGCCCTGCTTCATTTCCAAATCAGGATAATCGCGCGCCACCACAAAACTCAACATCACCGGCATCGCAAACACCGCCGCGAACAGTAAAGAGGTGACATAGACCGCGGGCAACAACAAGGACAGCAACAACAGCGTGATCAGCCAATGCGCGACCCAAGCAAAACCCCAATCGACCAACGTCGCTTCCAGCCCCACTCCCTGCGCAAGCCGGATCAACTCACCCGCCCACACATCCCAGAACCACCAGAACACTCCACCCCAAAACAGCAAGGCCAGCAGCATCGGCCACAGCACCAACACCAACATCTTCGGTTGCAACTGGCTTTTCAGCCCCTTGCTTAATGCGTTAAGAATGTCTTGCATGCATACCTCCCATACGGATAACTGTCACATAGGTTGAAATGTGCGACGTCGCATTCTTAGTGCCCGGCTAGGATGAGGCTATCGGCACAATCCCTCGGCACTTGGGGTACTTTGAGCATCCCCAGAAACTGCGCCCTACGTTTTCACCCTGCTTCGCAGTACGCATCACCATCGCAGCACCACACTTCGGACAGGCAGAGGCAGAATCAGTAGGGCTGTCGATGATCGCAGCGTGGTTCTCCTTCGGTGGCGAAGTGCAAACAGAATCGATGACGCGCCGCAGCTTTTCTCCATCAATGAGCGCGATTTCTGTGCCGTCAAGGTCAAGCAGGGCCTGGAGTTCCCTGGAGTCACGGAGGCTGGTTTTCACAATTAGAAATTATCAAACTTTGATAAGTTCAACCAGGGCTATATCAAGCAACTCAGCGCAGCTACTTGGCGTTGAATGGCCTGTTCGGTTTCATTCCTTATCCCTTGATACACAACAGCGGCGCGAGCTTCGCTACCTTGCGCGCCAGTCCCGCGTGATCCGCGGCGTCCACCACCGCCGACACATCTTTGTAAGCGCCGGGCGCTTCTTCCGCCACGCCGCGCAACGATGGGCTGCGGATTAAGATACCGTGACGCGCCAAATCATCCACCAATTCGCGCCCGTGCCAACGCTTGGTGGCTTGGGTGCGGCTCATGGCGCGGCCTGCGCCGTGGCAGGCGGAGCCAAAGGCATGCGACTCGCTCTCTGCGCACCCGGCCAGAATATAGGAGGCGGTTCCCATCGAGCCGCCGATCAGCACCGGTTGGCCGACGTGGCGGTATTGCTCCGGCAGATCGCTGCGGCCCGGGCCAAACGCGCGGGTAGCACCCTTGCGGTGGACGAACAAGCGGCGCTGCACGCCGTCCACCACATGCGTCTCTAGCTTGCAGGTGTTGTGCGATACATCGTAGAGCAGGTCGAGCTGCGCTTGGGGCAGCACCGCGGCGAAGGCCTCGCGCGTGAGATGGGTGATGACTTGGCGGTTGGCGAGTGCGCAGTTGATGGCGGCGCGCATGGCGCCTAAATATTGCTGCCCGATGCCGGAATGAATCGGTGCGCAGGCCAGCTCCCGGTCCGGCAATTGAATGCCGTAGTCCTTGGCGCTCAAGGCCATGCGCCTCAAAAATTCGGTGCCGATCTGATGCCCAAGCCCGCGCGAGCCGCAATGAATCGACACCACGATGTCGCCCACTTTCAAGCCAT
>JADMJT010000087.1 GCA_018781585.1 Burkholderiales bacterium | reverse complement strand
AGAAGCTTATGACCACTGAAATCGAAAAAGAAACCCTGGGCTTTCAGGCCGAAGTCAAACAGCTGTTGCGGCTGATGATCCACTCCTTGTACAGCAATAAGGAAATATTCCTGCGTGAATTGATTTCGAATGCCTCCGATGCCTGCGACAAGCTGCGTTTTGAGGCGCTGTCGGACGGAGCGTTGTATGAGGGCGATAGCGAGTTGAAAATTCACGTCGCTTACGACAAGGCGGCGCGCACCATCACGCTGTCCGATAACGGCATCGGTATGTCGCGCAATGAGGTGATTGAGAATATCGGCACCATCGCGCGTTCCGGCACACGTGAATTCCTGGATCGTATGACCGGTGACCAAACCAAGGATGCAAACTTGATTGGACAATTCGGCGTGGGTTTTTATTCCTCGTTCATTGTCGCCGACAAGGTAACTTTGGTCACGCGCCGCGCCGGCCTGACTGCCGAACATGGTGTGCGGTGGGAATCGAGCGGCGAGGGCGATTACACCTTGGAGACTGTGGCCAAAGAAACCCATGGCACCGAAGTGATGTTGCATCTGCGAGAAGGCGAGGACGATTTTCTCTCCGATGGGCGCTTACAGAGCATCATCCGTAAATACTCCGACCATATCACGCTGCCCATTCTGATGCGCCTGGAGGGCAAGGATGAAGATACGGCTGTGAATCAAGCCAACGCGCTCTGGGCGCGTCCCAAAGCCGACATCAGCGACGAGCAATACACCGAGTTTTACAAGCATGTGGCGCACGATTTCGAGCCGCCACTGGCGCATGTACATAGCAAGGTCGAGGGCAAACAAGAATACGCGATGTTGCTGTATGTGCCGAACCACGCACCTTTTGATTTGTGGGATCGTCAACCGCGCCACGGCATTAAGCTTTATGTGCGCCGCGTATTCATCATGGAAGACCTAGACAAGCTCATGCCGCATTATCTGCGTTTCGTGCGCGGTGTGATCGATTCCAGTGACCTGCCGCTCAATGTCTCGCGCGAAATATTGCAACACAGCAAGGATATCGACACCATCCGCGCCGGCGCGACCAAGAAAGTGCTCGGCATGCTGGAAGATCTGGCCGAAAACGATGCGGAAAAATTCACCACCTTCTGGCGCGAATTCGGCCGCGTGTTGAAAGAAGGCGTGGGTGAGGATTTCGCCAATAAAGTGCGTATCGCAAAATTGCTGCGCTTCGCGAGCACCCACACCGATACGGAGGCGGAGGGCGTTTCCCTCACCGACTATATCGCGCGGATGAAAGAGGGGCAAACCAAGATTTATTACGTCACCGCCGATAGTTTCGCCGCCGCTAAAAATAGCCCGCATTTGGAGATCTTCCGTAAGAAGGGCGTCGAGGTTATCCTGCTGCATGATCGCGTAGACGAATGGTTGGTATCGAATCTGCCTGAATTCGAGGATAAATCGCTGCAATCCGTGGCCAAAGGCGAACTCGACCTAGGCCAACTCGACGATGCCGAAGCGAAAGAAGCGCGCGAGCAAGAACAGACCGTCCACAAAGCGTTTGTGGAAAAGATTCAAGCCGCGCTGGGCGAGCAGGTGAAAGCCGTTCGCGTTTCGCACCGTCTCACCGATTCGCCCGCATGCCTGGTGGTGGAGGATCAGGATATGGGTATGAATCTGGAGCGCATGTTGAAAGCCGCTGGCCAGTCCGTACCCCTGTCTAAGCCCATCTTGGAAGTGAATCCGCAGCATGCGCTGTTGGCTCTGCTCAAGCACGAAACCGATGCGACCCGATTTGATGACTTCAGCCAAATCCTGTTCGATCAGGCGCTGTTGTCAGAAGGTGGCCAGTTGGAAGATCCGGCGGGATTTGTGAAGAAATTAAATGGCCTGATGGTGGCGTTGGCCGGACAGTAGGTGATTCGGCTTGGCGGATTCGGGCGAGATAGGTCTCAGCCTCGTATGCGATTACGATATGTAATTGAACAGACTTAAGCCTTGCACCGTCACGAAGGATTTTTGCGCCGCTTCTAGACTGGTCTGCTGGCGCGTCAAGTCAGTGATCGCGCGCGCGTAATCCAGATCGCGAATGTTGGAGAGGGAGGACTCATATTGGAACGCCGAGTCGAGGTTGGTCCCTTCGGTCGCATCCAGTTCATTGAGACGGGTACCCACACTCGCCCGTATCCGCAGCACGTTGTTGGTTGCCGTGTCGATTTGCGTCAGCGCGGTATTCAGGTCGGAGGCGGTGATGGCGGCGCCGCTGTTGAGCGCAGTGATGAAGGTCTCCAGGGTAGCAAAAACGTCGCTGCCGCTAATGCCGGGGTTGAATACATCTTGGCCCGAATCGGAAATAGCCAGTTGGCGCGATGCGCTGATCTGGATTTTGAGCTGGCCTTGATCGCCCGCATAGACGCCCGCACCCGTAGCTTGGGTAAAGGGCTGTGTCGATGATTTGTAGCCGGCGAATAGGAAACCGCCTTGACCATCTTTACTATTGGCCTGACTCAGTAACTCATCGTAATGGCTACGCAGGGTCGTGGCTAACGCGGCGCGATTGGCGCTGCTAAGGGTCGGATTGCCGGCGTTGACCACGAGCTGGCGGGCATCTTGCAATGCCCGGGTCGTGCTGGTTAACACCGTTTCTTCCAAACTCAATTTGCTGCGCGCACGGGATATGTTGTCAACGTATTGATTGACAACCCCCAACGCCTTTTCCTCCTCCAATGCCAGTGCGGCGGCGGCCGGATCGTCTTCTGGGGTGAGGATGCGCCGTCCACTGGCAATTTGCTGCTGGGTCTTGACCAGCTTGGCAAGTTGGTCATTGAGCGAGGTAACGCCCACTTCATAGAGGGTTGAAGAACTAATGCGCATGGTTGCCTCCTACTAACGGATACCCAAAATAGTGTCAAAAAGCGTGCTGCCGACTTGAATCATCTTGGCCGCCGCTTGATAAGCCTGCTGAAAGCGCAGCAGATTCGCTGCTTCCTCATCCAGATTCACGCCCGAGAGTTGTTGCTGTGAATTTCTCATACCGTTAAACAAAGTTTGCTGAGAGGCGGAGTTGACCTGGCTTTCACGCGTTTTGTTGCCAATGCTGCTCACCAGTTGCGAATACGCGCCTTGGTAGGTGGTGGTGGGCGTACCTGAAGTGTTATTCGACAGCTTATTCGTGGTTTGCAATGCGGCGAGCGCAAGTGCATTGCGATTGTCACCAATACCGCCGGTATTGGTGGCGATGGTGAAGGTGTCGCTGGTGGCCGGCACGCCACTGATCGCCACGGTCCAACCGTTGTAGCTTATCGACCCACCCGATGTGTATGACACCCCCGTGGCGAGCGTGCTGCCGAGTGTTGTATCGCTTACGTTGAAGGTCGACGCGCTGGTGAAAGTGATGGTGACCGAATTTTGGAGATTCGAGTTAAGCGGCGGCTGCGAAGCGGTATTCACGGCGCCGAGATTAATGCTGGCTGCGCCCGTATTGGCCGTTCCCTCCGCTGTGCGGATGGGCGCGGCGGCGGCGATTTTGTTGGGGTCGGTCGTGGCGACACTGATGTCACGTGCGCCGAAACGCGTCGGCAGCAGCAGCCATTGATCGCCATTTGTGGGCGTGCCCGAACTCAGCGCAATGGTTACGCCATCCACCGTTGAGGGGAGCGAACTAATGACGGTTTGCGTGCCATCGGACACCCGCGTCAACGTGTAGTTGGAAGACGCTGAGCTGTATTGCAAAGTGTAGTTGCTGGTGGTGAGTGCGCCGGCAGCGCCGCTGCTTAGGGTGGCCGTTAACAAAGCAGCGCCGCTGCTACTGTTGCCGCTATTGGGATAGATCGTTGGAGAACTACTCGCGATGGAAAATATATTCGCCCCCAAAACACCGTTCAAGTCCTGCCCTAATTGGTTCTGATTATTGAAGGTTTGCGCCAGTGCGATAGCGACCCGGCCCAGCGCATTTTGCGCCCCTTCCAAACTATTCCGCCTGAAAGAAAGCAGCCCGCCCAGCACACCGCCATTCTCCAGCGCGGTTTGAGGGATCTTGATATAGCTGCCACCTTGGGAATAAACGACGTTTTTTTGCTCCAGGTCGGCGGGATCATCTTGCAGCGCGAGGGTAAAAGTAGTGGCGCCGACCACCAGGGATTGGCCATTTCCGATAAAGATATTGTAGCTGCCGTCATCTTGCGCCAACGTGGTCACACGAATTTGTTCATTGAGTTTGGCGATGAGTTGATCGCGCTGGTCTAGTAAATCATTGGGCGGCTGCCCCACCAAGCTTTGCGCCGCGACGATTTTTAGGTTGAGATCGGATATTTGCGCGCCGTAGGAGTTGATATTGGTGATAACCGATTCGAGCTGGGTGTCGATACCATCCCGAATACCCACAAGACGGTCAGAGATCGATTGAAGCCGGGACACGAGGGCTTCGGCACCGGACAGCAGCGCTTGCCGGGCGGGGATCGAGGCGGGATCGTTGGCGACGGTGTTCACCCCCTTGAAAAAATCCTGGATGGCGGGCGATAAGCCGGCGTTAGGGTCGGCCAGAATGTTATCGATCTGCTTGATCGCGCTGTAATAGGAGTCGTAGAACTGCGACTGGCTAGAGGCGCTGAGAACTTGGTCATCCAAGAAACTGCTATACAGGCGGCGGATGGTTTCGATTTGTGCGCCTTGGCCCACATAACCCGAACCAGTGGGCAGGGCAAAGTTGGTTTCCTGCAACACCTCTTGGCGATGGAAGCCGGGGTTGTTGACGTTGGCGATATTGTGCTCGGTGGTGAGCAAGCTGAGCTGTGCCGAGTTGAGTGCCTGTACGCCGATGCCATAGATGCCTGCCATGATTTTTCTCCTACTGTTTCGCTCCGCCGATAGTGTTATCCATAACAGCGATATCGGCAAAAATTTCAGTAACTTAAGTCAATATAGCAGGCTGTTTAAGCCGCCGTTCGCAACAGATTGCCTTGCATGAGGCTCGACAACTTGGCGGCATAGCGTGGATCAGTCGCATAGCCGGCCTGCTGCAAACCCTGCGCGTAGTGGTTGGCATCCGCTACGTTCAAGAGCTTGCTATAGCGCGGTGAGTTTTTCATCATGCTGACGTAATCCTGGAACCCTGCTTCATACGAGTCATAAGCGCGGAAGCGCTCAACGCGCTTTGCCGGTTCACCTTTTACATACTCGGTGGTCATCACTTCCGCAACTTGGCCTTGCCATGATTTGTTGGCTTTGATGCCGAATAAGTTATGACTGGTGCTGCCGTCGGCGAGCTTGATATCACGTTTTCCCCAGCCGCTTTCCAATGCGGCTTGCGCCATCAGGCCCTGGGGTGCAACGCCGAGTTCGCGTCCGGCCGCCACGGCAGCCGGCCAGAATTGGCTAACGAATTCCTTCGGTGTAGCCGGTGCGGTCGAAGGCGTGGATCGGGGCGCGGGCAGAGTAAAAGCGCCTGCGTTCTCGTTGCGCTGAAGCGGCAGCGGTGTGGGTGCGGCGCCGGGTAAGCCTTGGGTAAACGCTTTCGTAGGTTCTTCTTTTTTCAGCGGCAGGGGCTGAGCAGACGCATCTGGGCTGGGCATCACATGTGCTTGGCTGCGCGTGATTTGCTTTACCAAGGCATCGGCCAGGCCCATGCCTCGGCCTTCGGCAATTTTTTGCGCAAACTGTTGATCTAATTGTTCGGTATAAAGCCGCGTCTCACTATTATCGAGCAAGCTGTTGCCGCCGCCACTGCGCATACCGCGCAGCATAATACTTAAGAACATGGCCTCGAATTGCTTGGCGACGGTTCTGACGCCCTGTGTGGAATCTTGTTTTAAGGCGAGCTTTAAGTCGCCGATGGGCTTGTTGTTCAGGGCGAAGCTGGCCGTGTCGTGTGCGGTGATCATCAGATAATCTCCAGCTCCGCGCGCAGCGCGCCCGAGGCCTTCATCGCTTGCAAAATCGCCAGTAAATCCTGCGGTGTCGCGCCCACCGCATTCAGCGCCTTCACCACATCGCTTAAGGAAGTGGAGGTAGGGAGCGTCACTAAGTTGCCTTTATCGCTTTGGATTTGGATTTGTGCTTGTTGCGTTACCACGGTTTGGCCGGGTGACAAGGCGCCCGGTTGGCTGACTTGTGGCGTGCTGCTGATGGTAACCGACAAGTTGCCATGCGCCACCGCGCACGTATCCACTTGTACGGATTGATTCATCACCACCGAACCAGTGCGCGGATTCATCACCACCTTCGCGGCCAATTCACCGGGTGTGACATTGATGTTTTCCATTTGCGATAAGAAGGTAATGCGGTGGTTTGGGTCTTGCGGTGCGCGCACCTTGACCATGCGGCCATCGAGCGCATTCGCGGTGTTGTCGCCGAAGTAGCGGTTGATCGCCTGTACCACCCGGCTGACTGTGGTGAAATCGGTTTGGTGTAATTCGAGCGTGATGTAGTCGCCATTCCCCACCGCGGCGGATTGCACCGCACGTTCGACCGTGGCGCCGGCGGGGATGCGTCCGGCGGAGAGGTGGTTGACCTGGACACTGCTGCCACCCGCCGCTGCGCCTACGCCGGCGAGTAAGATATTGCCTTGGGCGATGGCGTAGACATTGCCATCCGCACCCTTGAGCGGGGTCATGATCAGTGTACCGCCGCGTAAGCTCTTGGCGTTGGCCAGGGAGGAGACCGTGACGTCGATGGCCTGTCCAGGCTGCGAGAAGGGCGGCAGTACGGCCGTCACCATCACCGCGGCGACATTTTTTAGCTGCAACCCGCCCACGCCTGGCAAATTAATGCCGAGGGTGGTGAGCATGGCCGAAAGGCTTTGCGCGGTGAAAGGGGCTTGCGTGGTTTGATCGCCACTGCCATCAAGACCCACCACCAAACCGTAGCCAATCAATTGATTGTTGCGCACACCATAGACTTGCGTCACATCTTTAATGCGCTCAGCGAGCGCGGGTACCGCGCAGGTGAGTGCGAGGAGTAGCGGGAGGAAAATGCGGAGCCAGCTCATTTCACACTCCTAGAAGGGTAAGAAAGTCAGGAAAAATTTCGCTAGCCAGCCCATGACCTGGGCCGAATCCACTGCGCCGCTGCCGCGATATTCGATACGCGCGTCGGCGACCTGAACCGAGGAAACGCTGTTGCCGAAACCGATGGTGGCCGGATCGACCACGCCCGAGAAGCGAATAAATTCATCATCGTGATTGAGCCCGATTTGCTTCTCGCCGCTGACCAACATATTGCCGTTGGGGAACACCTCGATCACCGTGACGGTGATGGTGCTGGTGAAGGTGTCGCTGGCATTGGATTCGCCCTTGCCGTCGAATTTATGTTCCGAATCGGCGGTTAAGCTGGAGCCAAGAAAGCTTTTACCGGGTAATCCCACCAAGGCCGACAGCGAGTAATCGCTGGTTTGCTTGCGCTCGGCTTTGGTGTTGCCTTTTTTGGTCGCGTTGGTTTTTTCGTTAATCTGGATAGTGAGAATATCGCCGACGCTACGCGCCCGCTTCATTTCAAACAGCGGGGTGGTATTGCCCACGCTGTAAATCGCGCCCGGTGTGGCCTGTGGCGCAGGCGTGGGGACGGGACGTGCGGTCATCGGTTGGTGTACGTTGGTGGGCGGCACCGAATTGCAAGCGGCGAGGAGTGAGGCAGCGCCCACTGCCAGCAGCATTTTAATCAATTTAGGCAAGCCTGCTTTCATGCTGAGCTCCTTACAATTGCGCTAACTTTTGCAACATCTGATCCGAGGCCTGAATCGAGCGCGAATTGATTTCAAAAGCGCGCTGGGTTTGAATCATATTCACCAGCTCTTCCGCCACGTTCACATTGGAGGTTTCCACGTAGCCTTGATTGAGAAAACCTAATCCATTGCTGCCCGGATTACCGGTTGAAGGCGAGCCGGAAGAGGCCGTTTCGATATACAAATTCTCGCCCTGGCTCTGCAAACCACCAGGATTGATGAAGCTGGCGAGTTGCAATTGTCCGATTTGCGTGGGGCTTGTGGAACCGCTCGACAATGCCGAGACAATGCCATCACGGCTGATGGTGACGCTGATCGCGGTGGCTGGGATGGTGATCGCCGGCTGCACCACATAGCCGCTGGCGGTGACGATTTGGCCTTGGCTGTTTAATTGAAAGGAGCCGTCACGACTGTAGGCGGTGGTACCGTCGGCCTGCAAAATTTGAAAGAAGCCCGTGCCATTGACTGCGACATCGAGGGAATTCCCCGTCTGCTGTAAATTGCCCTGGGTATGGATGCGTTCGGTGGCGACCGGATGCACGCCGGTGCCGATCTGCAAGCCCGAGGGAATCTCGGTTTGTTGCGTAGATTTGGCGCCCGGTTGACGCAGGGTTTGATACAGCAAATCCTCGAACACGGCGCGGCTACGCTTAAAGCCGTTGGTGCTGACGTTGGCCAGGTTGTTGGCGACGACATCCATCGCAAGTTGTTGCGCTTCGAGGCCGGTTTTGGCAATCCAGAGTGATCGAATCATGAGTGTTATCCAGTGACAACCATAACTTGGCTGGCCTTAGCGGCGTTTTGTTCGGCGTTTAACAGCAGCTTCATTTGCAGATCGAAGTGCCGCGACAGGGTAATCATATTGACCAGCGCCTCGGCGGCGTTGACGTTGCTCGATTCGAGGGCGCCGCTATGCAGCACGACGCTCTCATCGACATTGGCCGTACCGCCGTCTTGGAGGTGAAATAATCCGTCGTCACCGCGCACCATGTTTTTTTCCGGTGGATTAACGATCTTGATGCGCGCGACTTCGCTGATTTGAGTTTTCTGGCCACTCGTGGGCACGGTGCTGATCGTGCCGTCCTTGCCGATGGTGAGCTGGGTGTCGGGCGGCACGGAGATCGCACCGCCGTCCGACAGTACATTTTGTCCAGTGCGGGTTTGCAATACCCCATTTGCATTCACCGCAAAGCTGCCATTGCGCGTGTAGGCTTCTTTACCGTCTGGGCCCTGTACCGCGATCCATCCCTTGCCGTTGATCGCGACATCCAGGTCGCGCCCGGTGGTTTGGAGCACGCCTGGCGTGAAATCGGCCGCAACCGTGGTATCCACGACGAATGCGCGCGTCGGTAAGCCTTCGCCGATCACCGGCACGGCGCGAAACGCATCGACTTGGGCGCGAAAACCGTTGGTGGTGAGGTTGGCCAGGTTGTGCGAGACCGTCGCCTGTTGCGACAAGATGTGCTTGGCGCCAGTCATCGCGGTGTAGATTAAGCGATCCATGATTTTCTCCGGGATTACCTCAGGTTCACCAAGGTTTGTAGAAGCTGATCCTGGGTTTTAATCGTTTGCGAGTTGGCTTGATAGTTGCGCTGCGCAGTGATCATCGCCACCAACTCGGCGGTCAAATCTACATTGGATTCTTCCACTGCGGATGCCTGCAGCAGTCCGAGCTTGCCGGAGCCGGGCGCGCCGATCACGGCCTGGTTCGAGTCGTTGGTTTCACCAAAAAGATTGTTGCCCAAGGGCTGCAAGCCTTGCGGATTCGCGAAAGTGCCCAAGACAATCTGCGACTTGTCCACGGTTTGGCCATTGCTGTAGCGCGCTTTGATAATTCCGTCCGAGCCGATGCTGAATCCGGTTAAGCGGCCCGAGGCATAGCCGTCTTGGCTGAGGGTGTTGACGCCGAAACCGCTGCCGAATTGCGTGCTGCCGGTAAAGCTGATCCCGGTAGAAAGGGCTGCGGCACCGGTGCCGAGTTGTGCCGTGGTGATAGCCTGTGTCGCTGAGGAGCCACCGCTGATGGCGCCGGCCGAGGTGAAGGTCATGTTGCTCAAAGGTCCGCCGGTCGACAGATTCACGGTCGAACCGGCCGAGGTGGTCAGCGTCGCATACGAATTCCAGGCATTGGAGCCGGTTTTTAAGAAATACATCGAATAGATATGGGCATTCCCTAGGCTATCGTAGAGCGATAGCGAGGTCGAACTGCTGTAAGTGGTCGCATCCGCATAGTTGAACGCCGCAGAGGAGAGCGAACTGGCGCGCGAATCCAGGTTCAAGGAGATTGATGCAGAGGTGGTGGCGCTGGGCGCAAGAATCGTTGTGGCGAGTTGAATATCGCCCGGACTCCCCCCCGGTAGGCCGCCGACGATCGGATAGCCTTGGACTTTGTAGCCTTGTGAGTTGACCAGATATTCGTCTCGATCGATCTGGAATTGGCCGTTGCGGGTGTAGGCCAGGGCGCCATTATTATCCACCTGGAAAAAACCATTGCCGTTGACCGCTACGTCGAGCGGGTTATTCGTGGCAGTGACGTTACCTTGCGTGAATTGCTGCGCTATCGACGCAAGCTTGGTGCCGATGCCGACTTGTGAGCCGCCACCGCCGGTTAAGGCGCTGGCAAAGACATCGGAGAATTGCGCTTGCCCGGCCTTGAAGCCAACGGTCGCGGTATTCGCTACGTTATTGCCGATCACGTCGAGATTTTTCGCCGCTGCGTTCAATCCGGATAGTGCTTGTTGGAAACTCATGCTGGACTCCTTCGCTTACAAAATCTGTTTGACTTGGGAAAGCGCAGTGGCGCCGATCCCATCCACATTCAACTGCACGCCTGCGGCGCCCAGCGTGACGCTGTTGACCTTGCCGTAAGATAGGCGATTAACATCTGTTACCACTTGCTTGCCACCTGACTGGGCTTGAATTTCAAAGGTATACGTGCCATTGGGGGCTTGACCACCTGCATCGTCGGCGCCATCCCATTCCAAGGTGACGAGGCCGCTGTTCTGCGGTCCGAGGCTGGCGCTATGGACCAGCGCGCCGGCCGCGTTTTTAATGTTGATGGTGAGATCGTCCACTGCTTGCGGCAACTCTACGCCAGCGAGCGCCGTGCCATTTAACGCTATCGTATTGCCGGGTGTGAACACGCCGCGCCCGATCATGCCCGCTGCTTGTAGGGACTGTCCTTCGCTGAAGGTACTCGACAAGCCAGAGATCAAATCGCCCAGCTTGTTGATGCCCGTGACGGTGGAGAGTTGTGCGAGTTGTGACGTGACTTGGGCGTTGTCCAAGGGGTTCAGCGGATCCTGGCTTTTCATCTGGGCGATGAGCAGTTTCAGAAAACGATCCTGGGTTAGGTCTATATCACCGCCGGCCGTTTGGACGGGTTTGGCGCTGCTGGTGGCACTGGCTACGGCTTCCATCGCATTCTCCTGTTAATGCCTTACTGGCCTAGGGCCAGCAATTTTTGCAACATGGTCTTCGAGGTACTCATGACGTCCACACTGTTTTGATAAGAACGCGAGGCGGAAATCATGTTCACCATTTCTTCCACCACATTTACATTGGGGTAGCTCACATAGCCATCTTCGCCTGCGGCGGGGTGTTTCGGATCGAAGACCTTTTTCATCGGTGCGGTGTCTTCGATCACTTGGCTGACCTTTACGCCAGCGCCGAATTTCACTTGATTGCCGCCCATGGGAATCGCTTGGAACACGACTTGGCGCGAACGGTAGGGTTGACCGGTGGAACTGGTGGTGGAATCAGCGTTGGCCAGATTGCTCGCCACCACGTTCAGCCGCTGCGACTGCGCGTTGAGCGCAGAGCCGGCGATGCTAAAAACATTAAGGATGGACATGGTTATCGGCTTTGAATGGCGGCCATGAGGCCTTTGATTTGGCCATTTAACACGCGTACGGTGGATTCGTAGCGCAGTGCATTCTCAGCAAATTGCGCGCGCTCTTCGTCCATATTTACCGTATTGCCGTCAATATTGGGCTGCGAAATGCTGCGATACATAATCTTGGCGTTATAGGGGTTGCCAGTCGTCGCTTGTAAATGTTGCTGGCTGGTGGCTGTCATGCGCAGATCGCCTGGCTGTTTGCCAGAGACGCGTTTCAATTCCCGCGCAAAATCGATGTCCACTGCTTTGTAATTCGGTGTATCGGCATTCGCGATATTGGAAGCGAGCAGTTGTTGGCGATAGCTGCGCAACTTTAGCGCCTGCGTATTAAAGTCAAAATATTGGTCTAGTTTGCTGAGCATGATCATGTTCCTTTGATCCTACATGAGCAGTAATCGTGCCAATCATTAAAAGGCGAATAAAATCTGAAGGGTAGTGAGGAAGTGGGTGCACTGCGCGTGATCAGGGAAGCGGATCGGCAAGTAAAAAACCGGCAAGGATTGCCGGGAGCGGCAAGGATTGCAGCGGCTGATTAGTTTCTAGATTAAGCGTTAGGATTGGGTTAAAACCGAACTTGAATCCCGCCCATGATTGTTTGGGAGGGCGCCTTCCGCCACTTCAGATTATGGCGAGGCGGTGGCGTCAGCCAAGAACACTCGGTTGCGCCCGGCTTGTTTGGCGCGATACAAGGCGGCATCGGCGCGAGCGATCATGGCTTCGGTCGTTTCAGCACCCGTGCGCTGTGCCACGCCGGCGCTGAAGGTGATCAGGACTTTCGTGTTGTCATGCAAAAAGAAGCGTTTGGTGAGGTCGCGTTGCAGGCGGGTCATGATGCTCACCCCCTCTTCGGCGCTGGTGTCAGGCAGGATAACGAGAAACTCTTCCCCGCCAAAGCGCGACACAACATCGACTGGGCGCAAAATCTCCTTGATGACATTGGTGAGGTGAACCAGCGCTTGGTCACCCGCATCGTGTCCATAGGTGTCGTTGATTTTTTTAAAATGATCGATGTCGAGCAGGGCGATGGCCAGTGGCGTTTGCGCCCGTTCGGCGCGCGCAAGTTCGCGCACGAAGGCTTCTTCCATCCCGCGCCGATTCAGGGCGCCGGTCAGGTGGTCTTGGTAGATGAGTTCGCTGATCTGCCCTAATTCTGTTTCCAGTGCGCGCATTTTTTGCTCGGCATCGTCAGCTTGACGTCGCGCACTGAGCAGATCGTCATGTGAACGCACCATGTCCAGATGCATGTTTTTGGTGTCGCCAATAATGTCTTGCAGGATTTTGTTGATGGTCGGCAAATCCTCAGTGGCGCTGAGTTCGCCTGCGTAGTTTTCTATTTTCTTGTGATATTCGCCGGTGTTGTCCGACATTTCTCCCATGCGTGTGATAAACACGGCGACCAAATTTTTCAGCGTGGCCTTGGCTTGGTTCAGGCTGTGCTTGAGCGTGCCTTGCTTGAAAATCACTTCTTTAAAGCGCTGCTCGGCTTCGGCAATGACACTCGGATTGAGCGGGGCGCTCATGATGTCCTGCATGATCGTGAGTTGCCCGCGTAGCCATTGGTCGTCCTGCAGTAATTCAGTAATGTTATTAATGAGTAAGCGCAGTAGGCGCATGAGCCCATCAAGCACTTCGCGATCGGCATCCGCGCGCAGCTCGAGTTCAAGCCAGAATTGCCGAATATCCTTGGAGAATTGATTGAGCGTATTGATATCCCGTGCGGCGCGTACTTGGTTCGCTAGATCAGCCGCGCGCGTGGCTAACTCAGGGAATTGTGCGATGCGCGGCATGACCCCATTGAGCAGCGCCTGCGATAGCAGCTCAACCAGCATGCTGGGGGCCTCGTCCGCGCTGGCAAGCGGCCCGATCGGGGCACCCACGCGGTCTTCCGGGCTGCTTGGCGCATCAGGGGCGGGCTCTGCGAGTTCGCTCCCTTCCACTTCAATGCCAGCTGCTCCAGCCGAACCCTCACTCCAAGCCTTGACCAGGCTGCGTAATTTACCCAGCATCTCATCCGGGTTTTTACCGAAGTTGATCAGCACGCGATCTAGGGCTTCTTTTTTGCGCGGGGTGGTGAGTCCGGTTTGCTTCAAGTCCCATTGCCTGATCAGATCGCGGATCAAATCAGCCCAGCCGGTTTGTTCAGTGCGTTTTTGCGCGGCCAGCGACTCGATGTGGGCTGTCAGTCCTTTCCAGTCGTGATTTTCAACCGCTTGCACGATGTGCTTAAGGGCGCTTGCCTGTTGCGGATTATCACGCCCCGCCGCTTGCAAAGCCTTGATGAGTTCTTTTTCGGTTTCGACGTCATCTTCGGCGGTAATTTCAGCGATTTCATGGTAAATGCGCCGATAGTTTTCCGGCGTGGCCGCAATGCGGCGGGTAGCGAGTTGTTTAAAGGTCTCGCGGGCGATATCGGTGGGG
>JADMJT010000050.1 GCA_018781585.1 Burkholderiales bacterium | reverse complement strand
GATGGCATTGTTAGCCGTGGCGCCGTACCTTCGTTAACAGAAGCGCAAAAAGCCGAACTCGACCGCCGCCTCGCAGACCACTTGGCAAACCCTAACGATGTGCTTCCTTGGAGCGAAGTAAAAGCGGCTGCGCTTGCCAAAATTAGGGAATGAGCTTATCCATTTATATTTCATCGTGCTACTAGTGCTGAGTTCATCGAAGCGACTGCATGGTATGAGAGCAAGCGATCCGGTCTTGCACTTGAGTTCATGACCGAAATTGACCGCTGCGTATCGTTGGCATCTGAACAACCTCTCCAGTTCGCCGTTGTTAGCCAGGACATTCGGCGTGTCGTCGCCAAGCGTTTTCCATACAGTGTTTGTTTTCGTGCGGAGCAACATCATATTGTTGTTTTGGCGGTCTTTCATAGCCACAGAGATCCCGCTATTTGGCGGGCTAGAGCCTAAAGGCCCCATGGAGGTATCGGAATGAGTTCAGAGAAACCCAAAATGGCGTGTCTTTCGAACGGGCCCTATTATTTGCTTAACGATCTCACGCCACGCGTTATCCCCAATCTGCAAAAATCTACAGGCGAGCCCTGTACGACGATCACGGGGGTAGCGTTATGCCGCTGCGGCGGTTCAAATAACAAACCTTTCTGTGACGGCACACATGGGAAAAACGGTTTTACCGATAAGAAATTGACGGACGGGAAACTCGACAAGCGTGACACGTACGCGGGGAAACAGATTTCGATCCATGACAACCGCGGGATATGTTCTCATGCCGGCTACTGCTCGGATAATCTAAGCGCCGTTTTTAAATTAAATGAAGACCCGTGGATTAATCCAGACGGCGCAACCGCGCAGGATATTATCAATACAATCAAAAAATGCCCATCGGGGGCGCTTAGTTACACGATTGATAATGTGGAGCATCGCGATCAAGATCGCGCGCCCATGGTGACGGTCACAAAGGACGGACCGTATGCCGTTACCGGCGGCATCGCGCTTGTCGATCAACTGCAAGGTGAAGGCGCTTCAATCGAACACTATACGCTTTGCCGCTGCGGGGGCTCTAAAAATAAGCCATTCTGCGATGGAACGCATTGGCACATTGGGTTCAAGGATGAAAAGAATTGAACTGCGGTATTAGTAGCGTGCGCTCGTCGCGCTCTGATCGAGGGGCTACCCCTTAGCGTTATTCGTCTTGGAACCAGCGTTCCATTTGCGCAAGCCGTTGCCAAGCCACCGGCAAGCTTTGCCCGTTGGCCTCGATATTTTTCAGCAAAGCCTTACCTTCTTCAATCATCTCGCTGATGCGCGCTGGCGGAAATAAAGCCAAGGCGGCTTGCAGCGCATCTTCAGATTCGTTTAGCAGGGTGGGTACCTGCTCATCGTGGGTGATAATTTCATCCGGGTTAAGGATGTCGGAAACGATCTGGTGTTCGCACAGTTGCAGGTGCAGCAGGGTGTGCTCTTCATCGGTGCCTAATTTTTCCAGTGCATGGGGGTCATTTTTGGAGGTGTCGCGGAGGGTGGTGCTGATGGTCGTGATTAGTTTTTTGAGGGCGTCCTGTATCGCAGTCGGCTGGCCTGGGAGGCCGGTACATACGGTGTATTGTTGTTCCAGTTGCGCCTTTAATAGCAGAATAACTTCGCTTTCAACATTTTTATCCAGATTGGCCGCGCGCTGCACCAGCTCTCTAAATTGCGCCATAAACTGCTGCATGGCGACTTGGTCTTGCTGTTGTGCGATTTGAATCGTGGCTTGGGTGAGGGGGCTGGAGGTGCTGAAAAACGGGTTGTTCAGCTTGCGTTGCAATTGCCGCTCGCGCGGCCCGGGCTGCGTGGAAAAAGTGAGTGACATGATTATTGATCTTTTCATAAATCATGACACGCTTTAAATCCCCCCCAACCCCCCTTTTGCAAAAGGGGGTGTCCTTTGGACGCTGCCTGGAACGGGCTCCTCCCTTTAACACTGCGGAAGGGTCGCTGCGAAGCAGCGGGGCACCCACCGGCGTACACCTTGCGGGTAAAGGGAGGTTGGGAGGGATTTAAGTGACTCAGTTGGCGTGTCATGATTTATGAAAAGATCAATAGTTGGGTATTAGCCTCAGTGCGTCTTGTGGCGGTCGAATTCCATTTCGCCATCCGCCAGAATGCGCTCCTGCACGATGCGCCATTTGCCATCGGCTTCTTTGCGGATCAGTATTTCCACGCCTTGGCGGTTGACGGTGCCGTCCGTGCCTTCCACTGTCTCCGTGGTCTTGAATAAGACATTGCCGGGCGTCAGCGTTACCACGCGCAAGCCCTCATAGCTCACTTGCTTTAACAAACCTTCTTCAAATTCAAATTTGCACTGCCGTGCCCAGTCGTCGTAACCAATGACATCGAACCCTGGGACGCCATAGACGCTGACTTCTTTTGAGATTAGATCCATGTGTGCAGTGTGGTCGCCTGCGTTGGCGGTCTGCGCCAGCGCCGCCAGCATATCCTTTGCGTTCTTGCTTTCCATCTGATCTCTCTTTTGAGTGAAAAAACAGCTTGTCTGGTCGAAAACCTTAGGTCAGGGCATTATGTTGGCTTTCGTTAGATGTAATTATAGAGGCTTAAATGCAAACCACCTTCATGCCACTTAAACTTTCGCCTCGATAATCGTGGCGCCTCGTTTTTTTCAGCACCACGCAACCGATACCGCCGAGGTCATGGACGAGCTAAAGCGGGGTCTGCTCGCGAGCGATGCTTGGATAGCGCCCAAGTTTTTTTATGACCTGCTCGGATCACGTCTGTTTGCGGCGATCACCGCCTTGCCAGAATATTACCCGCCGCGGGTTGAAGCGGAAATTCTTACCACCTATCGCAAGGAAATTGCGCAAGCGTTGGGCACTCGAGCCACGCTGATCGATCTGGGTGCGGGCAATTGCGAAAAAGTCGCAGGGTTGTTTCCGATCCTGCAACCCGCACAATATGTCGCTGTCGATATTTCGGTAGATTTTCTGCGTGATGCTTTGGATCATCTGAGCCGGCAATATCCCGATACCGATATGGTGGGCGTGGGCGTAGATTTTTCCACGCAACTGAATTTACCTGCGGATGTCTCGGATAAGCGGCGTACTTTTTTTTATTTGGGTTCTTCCATCGGTAATTTTCCCGCTGCCGAAGCGGTGCCGCTGCTGGAGCGGCTGCGTCGCAACATGGGCGCGGAGGGTGGCCTGTTGATCGGAATGGATTTGGTCAAACCCATCGCCACGCTCGAAGCTGCCTACGATGACGCGCTGGGCGTGACCGCTGCGTTCAACCGCAATGTGTTGCTGCATATCAACCGTATTTTGGTCAGTGATTTCAAGCTGGAAGATTGGCGGCATGTTGCGCTATTCAATCCGCAGGCATCACGCATTGAAATGCATCTTGAGGCGCTGCGCGAGGTGCGTGTGACTTGGCCGGGTGGCGAGCGGCTATTCGCCGCGCAAGAGCGCATCCATACGGAAAATTCTTACAAATACACACCGGAATCGGCGCGCACTTTATTGCAACAAGCGGGGTTCATGGCGAAGCAGGTGTGGACCGATCCGATGGGTTATTTCGCGCTGATCTACGCGACACCCTCGCGAGTTTAAAAATGAAGGCGTAAATTACATTACGCAGAAATAGGGTAGGGGTCGGGCATGTCCGACCCGTTATTTACATCGGGCGAGGCATGCCTCGCCCCTACGGCTTCGGCAACGTCCTAGCGCACCAGCAATTGCGCCGGCCCGGCTTGTACCTCGCCGATCACGGCAGCCTGCGCAAAACCACCGGCAGCAAAAATCGCCAACACTTCGTCCACCGTCTCCGGCGCACACGCGACCAACAGCCCGCCCGAGGTTTGCGGATCTGACAGCATGTCTTGCTGCACTTGTCCCAGCGTCTTAGACAATCGTATTTCATGCCCATAACTGAGCCAGTTTCGCCCGGACGCCCCTGTCACAGCGCCTGCGTTGACCATCGTTTCCACATTCGGCAGCAGCGGTACCTTGGCCCAGTCAATCGCCACTGTTGATTTACTGCCACGCGCCAGTTCCAGCGCGTGCCCGGCCAGGCCAAAACCCGTTACGTCGGTCAATGCATGGACGCCGGGGAGTTCAGCTAACGGTATGCCCGGCTTGTTGAGTTGGGTGGTCAGGGCCATAAATTGTGCATAGCCCTGTGCATCCAGTTGGCCCTTTTTTAAGGCGGCGGAATACACGCCAACACCCAGCGGCTTGCCCAGAATGAGTTGGTCACCCGGTTTGGCGCCGGTATTTTTCTTGACCCATTTGGGATGCACCAGCCCCATCACCACCAAACCGTAAATCGGTTCAACGGAGTCAATGGTGTGCCCCCCAGCAATGGGGATACCGGCTTCACGGCACGCGGCTTCACCGCCTTGAATGATTTTGCCGATCACCTCGGTAGGCAGTTTATTTACGGGCATGGCCACCAGTGCTAACGCCATGATCGGCTTGCCCCCCATGGCATAGATATCTGAGATAGCGTTGGTCCCCGCAATCCGTCCAAAATCAAACGGGTCGTCCACGATCGGCATGAAAAAATCGGTAGTGGCGACCAGTGCCTGCGTGTCATTGAGTTGATAGACCGCCGCGTCGTCTGAGCTTTCAATGCCCACCAGCAATTGTGCTGGGATGGGCGTGCCCTGGCTGTTGCGCAGAATTTCAGCGAGCACGGCGGGCGCGATTTTACAGCCGCAGCCACCGCCGTGGGAAAACGCAGTGAGTTTGATCTCGGAGGGTTCTACTGGTGTATTCATAGCGCACTCACTTATCCGGTAATATTTTTTGATTGCTTGACTCTAGCATCGTTGAACAATTGTCGCACGAGCTGCCGTTCACGTTTGGGTTCAAACAGGGCTGAGCGTGTCTGGCATTGGGTACGTAAGTGCGCAGCAAACGTCTGATCCGAGGCAAAGCGTAACATCAGTTTAGCCAATACTTCGGCGTCACCCAATGGAAAATAACCCGCGTAATCGGATCCCAGCATGCCAATATTGCCGCTGATCCAGCTGGCCAACACGGGCGCCTGGGATTGCACGGCTTCAATAATCACATTGGCGCCGCCTTCCATCACTGAGGGGTGGATCAGCGCCTGGCTGCGTGCAATCCAGCGTCGCGTGTGGGGTTGTGGCAAGCCGCCTAACCAGCGATAGTGGGAACAGCGGGCCATCGTTTGCCGGGCAGCTTGTGCCAGCGCATCGTCCAAGGCATCGCCAATATGCAGTACCCGAATGGGAGAGGACGCTGGTATGGCCCGCACCGCGCGCATCAGGGTCAGCGGATCTTTTTCATCACGCAAATGGCCCACGGCAATAAAATCGAACGTGGTCTTATTGGGTTTGATTCGTGCCAACCGCGGGGCGGACTGAACGATGACGCGCGCTTTTTGGCGCAGGCTGGGTGCGAGTTCCAGCAAGGCTTGATCTTGCAACACGACCAGATGTGTCGCCGCCTCCATGGAATGCAATACAGCACGATTATTTTTTACATCACGGTAGAGGTCAGTCCCCGTTAGCACGACGATCAAGGGTCGATCCGGATAAGCGCTGGCGAATCGGGCAATCGTGTCGGCCGAACGACAGGCATGCAAGGCGATCAGGACGTCTACCGGTGCGCCATCCCAGGCGAGCGCGATCGAGACTTTCGCGTCCGCAGCAAGAAATCTTTGCCAACGCGCTGCGGTGTGCCAGTTGCCATTATTGGCGTTTGCCAATGCCGGGCTGATAATTGCACAAGTGGGCTGAGTATCTGACATCGGATTGATTTTGACGGAGTAGAGATGCTACAGACAAAACACCAAGGCATGCTTGCCAGGCACTATAACAAGGATCAATTGGCTGCGGCAATGCGCGACGCGCGCAGCAACTTGTTGGCCCAGGTGGATGATTTGTCCGATGCGGAATGGCGCGTACCGTATAACCCCAACTATAACCCGGTGGCGTGGGAAATCGGTCATGTCGCCTGGTTCGCGGAATGGTGGACGCTGCGCGGCCCGCATACGATGGAGGGTGATGGACAGGTGCAAGCAGCTTTGCCTGCGCGCCATGCCGGGCCGGATCATATTTTCAATTCGAGCATCATTCCTCACTCAGATCGCTGGCAAGTCAGTCTACCGCCGCGCCGCGCGCTGTATGACATGCTGGCGACACAACTAGACGCGACTCTGGGGCGCTTGGCGCACAGCGGTGATTCGGATGAGGAATTGTATTTTTACCGGCTGGCTTTGTTTCACGAAGACATGCACGTAGAAGCGCTCATCTATTTGCGCGATCATTTGAGCTTTTCTGCGCCGTCGGGAATGTTAATACCCCGCGTGCCGATTGAGGCCGCGCAAGTGTTGATACCGGCGGGTCTGGCGCGTATCGGGCAGGAGCCAACCGAAAATGGGTTCTACTTCGACAATGAGAAATGGGCGCATACGGCCGAGATTCCTGCGCTGCAAATGGACGCCACGCCCCTCTCATGCGGTGCATTTCTGAGTTTTGTAGAAGCCGGCGGATACGCGACACCGGATTTCTGGCCGGAAGCGGCAGGACATTGGCGCAGCAGCGTAGAACGATCTCATCCCGAACGCTGGCGCAAGGCGGCGGGTGGCTGGCAATGCCGCTGGTTTGATCAATGGCTACCCTTGCCGGCGGATATGCCGGTCTTGCACGTTAACGCCTACGAGGCAGAAGCGTACTGTCGTTGGGCAAAACGCAGCTTGCCGAGCGAGGTGCTATGGGAGACCGCCGCACGACAAAATAGCATTCAGTGGGGGGGTGGGGTGTGGGAGTGGATGAGCAACGCTTTCACACCTTACGCGGGATTTTCCCCAGACCCTTACCGCGACTATTCCGCGCCGTGGTTTGAAAGCCACCATAGCCTGCGCGGCGGTAGTTTCGCGACCCACGCGCGCATGCGCCATGCACAGTATCGAAATTTTTATTTACCTGAGCGCAGTGATATTTTTGCTGGCTTTCGGAGTTGCCTGATTTAAATTTCGAAACGACGCTGGCATTATCACAATCCTGGGCTATCTTGAGAATTGTTGCTTATTATTCCCCCAGGAGACCACGATGCCCGCCGCACCACGTTCCAGCGCCGATCTGAATTTTCCGGTGAACGTGCAACTGCATTCCTCGCCGCCGGATTGGCGCGATCAGTTCATTTATTTTTTGTTGGTCGATCGTTTCGATAACAACGATCCCACGGTGCCGGCTTTTACTCCCGCCGATGCCGGTCAGGGGCGCGATATCACGCAGCGCAACCGGTTTCAAGGCGGAAATATCAAGGGCATTACCCGGCGCCTCGATTACTTGCAAGGCTTGGGCTGCAGCGCAGTCTGGTTGAGCCCCATCTTAAAAAATCGGCAGGATTCTCGCGACAGCTATCACGGCTATGGGATTCAGGATTTCCTGCAAGTTGATCCGCGTTTCGGCACGCTGGCGGATTTACGTGAGCTGACGACGCAGGCCCATGCACGCGGTATGTATGTGATCTTGGATGTCGTCATCAACCACAGCGGCGATGTGTGGGGCTACCCTGGCGACTTCCCTTACTACTATGCACAGGGCGAGGCATTTCCTTTTGGCTTCTGGCGTCAGCCGGGATCGACACCCCCTTTCGGGCAAGACGACGCAATCTGGCCGATCGAATTGCAAACACCGGCGGCATTCAAGCGGCGCGGTCAGATTCGCGATTGGTATGACGAGATTGAAGCGCGCGACGGTGATTTCTTAAGTTTGAAGGAGCTAAGCATTACTCACCCGGCCGTGCTGGACACGTTGATCAAAGTTCACAAATACTGGATCGCCAGCGCCGACCTGGACGGCTTTCGCATCGATACCGTCAAACACTTGGAAAACTCCGCCACGGCGATTTTTTGCAACGCCATCCGCGAGTACGCGCGGCGCATCGGCAAGCATAATTTCTTTTTATTTGGTGAGATCGTGGCAGATGATGCCACCATCCAAAAATATCTGGGCCGCAACAGCCGCATCGAAGGCACCAACGAGCGTTTTCCCGCGCTCGATGCGGCGCTGGATTTTCCACTGTATTTTTCGCTGGAGGAAGTGATCAAGGGATTGACCAATCCCGCCGCGCTGCGCCAGCGCTATGAATCGTTCCGCACTCACTATGCCGACCATGGCGCAGCAGGCAGCCAATTCGTCAGCTTCGTCGATAACCACGATCAGATGGCGCGGCCCTACCGTCGCTTCATGCATGGCAATCCGTTTCCGCAGCAAGCGGTGCTCGCGATCGGTTATTTGCTTACCAGCTCAGGCGTGCCATGTATCTACTACGGCACCGAGCAAGGTTTCGACGGCGGCGGGCCAGACGATGCTTATGTGCGCGAATGTTTATTCGGCGGAACCTGGGGCGGTCACGATTCCGGGGGGCGGCACTGCTTTAATCCGGCACACGAAATTTACCAAGGGATCAGCGCCATTGCGCAGATCCGCAGCCGATCCCCCGCACTGCGCTATGGGCGCCAATATTTTCGCGAGATATCGGGCGACGGCATTCACTTCGGCCATCCCTTGGACGGGCGCTGCACGCTGGCTTATTCGCGTATCTTGGATACGGATGAAATGCTGATCGCGTTGAATCTCGACAGTGCACCGCGTCATGATTTCATTACCGTAGACCGTAGCCTCAATCCCCCCGGCACGCTGATGCGCGATCTGCTGCAGCCTACGCGCACCTTCACCGTTGAAGAGCGCGCCGGGCGTTCTGTGGTACGTGTTGATTTGGCGCGGCATGGGATGGCGATATTGCAGGCCGCGTAGGAGGGGTTGCAGGTAGGGGCGAGGCATGCCTCGCCCGGCATTGAAAGCGGGTCGGGCATGCCCGACCCCTACAATTCGCTGGCCGGATCGATAGTCTTCATCGTACGCAACACGCGCATCTGCGCCTGAATCGGCTCAAATACCGGTTCGAGTTTGGTGCGCAACAGCGCGTTCACCGCCGTGGTTCGGCGCAAGACCGTGTAGGCCGCCCATTGATCCACACCCGCCAGCGTGAGCAAGGCAATGAGGTCTGGTTTGAGCTGGGGTAGGGTGCTGAGCAGCGGAGTCAGCGCGGCGGGGGCGTCGTCGTCAATGAGCGTTACTGCCCGGCCGATAATTTCTTCCATCGACCGTGCTTTGTCCTCGGTGGTGCGAATGGTTTCCAGATATTTGCCATAGGTATTGAGTAGCGCACTCACGATCTCGTGCGTGCCAGGGCGCTGCATGGCCGCTTCGCAGGTGGCCAGGAAAGTTTGGCCAGGGCCCGAGAGCAATTGATCCAGTTGCTGTGCATAGGGGTTGCCCGCTGAGATGAAAGGGGCGAGCAGGGCGTGTATGGCAGCGTAGTCGGCGCGCGCAGGCAGCGGGTTGGGCAGGCGATGGGGACGCTGTTCCAAGAAGCCGATGAAATATGCGCCATGTTGTTTGCCGCGCGCCCAAAGTTTTTTCTCGGCAGCAGGGTCAACGAGATCGAACCAGAGTAAGGCGCGCACGGTGTCCATGATGGCGAGGTCATCCTCTTCGAATGGCAAATGCTCCACCAGAAAATCGGCCAGGACTTTACCCATTTCCCCGCGCGCGACGTCCTCTTTTTCCAACATGCGACGCGCGTTTTCGATGGTAGGCATGA
Organism: Burkholderiales bacterium; assembly: GCA_018781585.1. Taxonomy (GTDB): domain Bacteria; phylum Pseudomonadota; class Gammaproteobacteria; order Burkholderiales; family Thiobacteraceae; genus RBG-16-58-11. Next base: position 4,836 of record JADMJT010000050.1, on the reverse strand, counting down.
TCCACCAGGCGCGGCGCGCAATCTCGTTGGTGAGGCCCGGGGCATGCACCACCGCGACCACGGCTTCTTCTTCTCCGGTGAGCAGCAGTTTGGAAAGATTGTCGTCGCGCAGTTGGCCCATGCGCGTCCAGCGCCGCAGGTACACCGGATAGCCCTCGGGCGAATCCAGCGCATGCTCGGCCAAGGATTGCTTCACTAATTTGAGATACTGGTCTTGGCGGCAATTCGGGTGGAGGTGCACTGACGCTTCACCCTTTTCGGTCAGGCCAAACACACGCATACCGTTGCTGTCGATACGCACCGCCTGCACACCGGCGGCGAGCATGACATTGAGGCAGAATGAATCTTCGGATGAGAGTTCCATGGTTCGTCGATTGGGCGCTACGGGCCGCGGCGGAAAGCCCGATATTATAGCTGAAGGAAAAGCCGCATCTTCAGCAGGGGCTTCGCGTGTCGATTCGGGTGAATGATTTGGGTAGCGCCGGCAGGATGCCGGCGCTACATAGGGCGTGCTTGGTTCGCGCCGAGGAAAGCCTCTGTTAAACTCAACACGTCTTTACCTCAATGTACAAGGAGACTCCAATGATCATCAAAATCGGCGACAAACTACCCAACGGCACCTTATACGAAATGAGCGAGGAAGGCCCGAAACCCGTGGCGGTGGCGGATTTAGTTAAGGGCAAGCGCGTGGCGATCTTCGGTTTGCCCGGCGCCTTCACCCCCACTTGTTCGGCGCTGCACGTACCTGGTTATGTGGGGCAAGCGGATCAGCTCAAAGCAAAGGGCGTCGACCAGATCGTGTGCTTGTCGGTGAACGACGCTTTCGTGATGGGCGCCTGGGGTAAGGATCAAAAAGTGGGCGACAAAGTGCGCATGCTGGGGGATGGCAGCGCGGCCTTTGCCAAGGCCATCGGCCTGGAACTCGATCTCACCGAGCGCGGCATGGGGATGCGCTGCCAGCGTTTTTCCATGCTGGTCGATGATGGCGTGGTGAAATCGCTCAATATCGAAGCGCCGGGTAAGTTCGAAGTGAGCGATGCCAGAACGATGTTGAAGCAACTGGATACTTTGTAAATCATGACCATCGCCGCCCTCACCCTCAGCCCCGCACAGTGTATTTCATCCGATACCTCGCTGTTGGAGGTGGCGCAAATCATGCTGAGTAAGCACATTAACCACCTGCCGGTCTGCGCTGGCGGCGGCTACCTGGGTATCGTGGACATCGGCGATATTTTGAGCGGCATCATCCCCACCGCTGCGCACGGGCCGCATGGCCTGGCGCATCTGAAATTCGCCGGTGATCTACACAACCTGCTCATCAGCCATGTGCGCGCCTTTGCCACCCAAAAAGTGGCCGAGGTGGTGAACCGAGAGGCGCCGCCGTTGGATGCGGATTGCCCGCTGCTGGAGGCGATGCTGATGCTGAGCCGTTACGATATGCCGCTGGCGGTGGTAGATGCCCAGCGACAAGTAACCGGCATGTTGAGCAGTCGCGTGCTGCTGGGTTATCTGCTACAACAGGCGGAAAAATAAGATGCATGGTTCAGGGTCGCAAGTAAGCGCTGTACTGCTGGGGATGAGCCCACTGTTGGTGTCTTTGGTCATTTTCGTGCTTACCTACGCGGTGATTGTCACCGAAAAAATCAACCGCTCCATCGTGGCACTGATTGGTGCGGGCGTGATGGTGCTGTCCGGTGTGCTGACCCAGGCCGAGGCGTTTTCCGGCGTAGATTTCAACACCATCGGCCTGCTCACCGGCATGATGATCATCGTCGCCATCACGCAAAAATGCGGCGTGTTCCAGTATGTCGCGATCTGGTCGGCCAAAAAAGTAGAGGCGAAACCCTGGCCGCTGCTAGTCATGTTGTCGGTGGTCACGGCGCTGTTTTCTGCGTTCCTGGATAACGTGACGACGGTGTTGTTGATCGTGCCGGTGGCCTTGCTTATCACCGATGCGCTCAAACTCTCGCCTTATCCTTACCTGTTCTCGATTATTTTTGCCGCCAACATCGGCGGCACGGCCACGCTGATCGGTGACCCGCCGAACATCATGATCGGCTCGGCGGCGAATCTGACCTTTAACGATTTCCTATTTAATCTTGCGCCGATTGTGGCCGTGATTTTCGCGCTGACGCTGATTCCCTTGTATTTGAAATGGGGTAAATCGATGCACGCGACCGAAGACGATCGTGCGCAAATCATGGCCTTCAACGAACATGAAGCCATTACCGATTGGCGTTTACTCAAGCAATCGCTAACCGTGATTGTTCTGGTGATCCTGGGTTTTGTGCTGGCGCATCCCTTGAAGCTGGAACCCGCCACCATCGCCATGTTCGGCGCGGCGGTGTTGTTGTTACTGCGCGCGCTGGGCAAGGATGGTGAAACGCAATCGCATGAAACGCACAAGACCTTCGCCGAGGTGGAGTGGATCACCATCTTTTTCTTCATCGGCTTATTTATTGTCGTCTCCGGCATCGAAAAAGCGGGTGCGCTCACCTGGCTGGCCAATCAAATCATACAAGTCACGGGCGGCGACCATGCTGCCACCGCCATGGTGATTTTGTGGGTGTCGGCGGTATTGTCGGCGGTGGTGGACAATATCCCCTTTGTCGCCACCATGATTCCGGTGATCCAGAATATGGGTAGCGTGTTCGGCCCTGAACAATTGAATACCTTGTGGTGGTCGCTCGCGCTAGGTGCTTGCCTGGGCGGCAACGGCACCCTGGTCGGTGCGAGCGCGAATCTGGTCGTGGCGGGCTTCGCCGAGCGCGCCGGGCACCCGATTCGTTTCCTGCCCTTTATGTTGATGGCGTTCCCATTGATGGTGATGTCCATCGCGGTATCTACGGTTTATCTTTATTTGCGCTATCTCATGCCGTGAAACTGGCTTGTTTCTAGACGGGTGCAGTCTATAGTCAGACTGAGTACTTGCTTGTATCCGTCAAGAGGCCAAGCCATGCAAAGCCCCAGCCGTCAGCCTAAGGGTGTCGAAGTCATCGCACCGATGACAGGGCGTTTTTCTGAAATACTCAGTGCGGGTGCCTTGGATTTTCTCGCTGAATTACATCGGCGTTTCGAGCCTATCCGCCAGCAACGCTTGCAAGCGCGCACGCAATGCCAGCGCGCATTGGATGCCGGCAGCAAACCGGATTTCTTGCCGGAGACGGCGGCGATTCGCGCTGGCGATTGGAAGATTGCTCCCCTGCCGCTGGAACTCGCCGATCGCCGAGTGGAGATCACCGGCCCTGCAGGCGATCGCAAAATGGTTATCAATGCGCTCAATTCCGGCGCCAAAGTATTCATGGCGGATTTCGAGGATTCACTCGCGCCGACTTGGGAAAATCTGATCGAAGGTCAGATCAATCTGCGTGATGCGGTTCGGCGCAGCATCCGTTTCACGAGCCCGGAGGGTAAGGAATATCGCCTGCAGGATAAGCCCGCCATCCTGTTCGTGCGGCCGCGCGGCTGGCATTTGCACGACAAGCATATCGTGGTCGATGGTGAATTCATTTCCGCCAGCTTGATGGATTTTGGGCTCTATATCTTTCACAACGCGCAATCGCTGTTGGCCCAAGGCAGCGGCCCCTATTTCTATTTGCCGAAGATGGAAAGCCATCTCGAAGCGCGGCTATGGAATTCGATATTCGAGTTCGCCGAAGCACACCTCGGCATTACGCGCGGCAGTATCAAGGCCACGGTGTTAATCGAAACCATTCTCGCCGCATTCGAGATGGACGAGATGTTGTATGAGCTGCGCGAGCATTCGGCGGGGCTGAACTGCGGGCGTTGGGATTACATCTTTAGTGTGATCAAAAAATTTCACAACGATCCAAACTTTATCATCGGCGACCGGGCGTTGGTGACGATGGACATCCCTTTCATGCGTGCTTATTCCCTGCTCACCATCAAGACCTGTCATCGGCGCGGTGCGCATGCCATGGGCGGCATGGCCGCGCAAATTCCGATCAAGGAGGATGCGGCCGCGAACACGGCAGCGCTGGACAAGGTACGCGCCGATAAGGAGCGCGAAGCCAGCGACGGCCACGACGGCACCTGGGTGGCGCATCCCGGTTTGGTGCCGCTTGCCCTTGCGGTATTCGATCAGTTGATGCCCGCGCCGAATCAGATCGCGCGGCAACGGGATGATGTCAGCGCCAGCGCCGCTGATTTGTTGGCATTTGCGCCCAAGGGGCCGATCACCGAACACGGTCTGCGCACTAATATCGAAGTCGCCATCGAATACATGGGCGCTTGGCTCGCCGGTTACGGTGCAGTGCCGATTCATCATCTGATGGAAGACGCGGCGACCGCGGAGATTGCGCGCGCCCAAGTGTGGCATTGGATACGCAGCACCCAGGGCCAGCTCGAGGATGGGCGCAAGATTACCCAGGCACTGGTGTGCGCCATGATTCCGGAAGCCCTCGCCCACGTTCGACAAACTTTGGGGGAGGCGCGCTTTGCTCAAGGGCGCTATGGCTTGGCGGCGGAATTATTCGATGCGCTCACCGTACAGGAGCAGTTTGAGGATTTTCTGACCACGTACTGTTATCGCTACCTGAACTGAATAACACGCCCATCCGCGCTAAAATAGCGGCAGTCCTTTTTTGGGAGACTGCCGTGAAGCACGTTTTGATGTTATCCCTGCTGAGCTTTTCCGCCGCCGTGTTGGCGCAAGCGCCGGTCGAAGAGCGCGTCGTACCACAAAAGCCACAAGCCCAGTCGCAACTTAAAGCCGACTTTGCGCGCAAAGAAAGGCAGAAAGCCGCAGATCGTGCGCATCAGGCGGAACAGGATTTGAAAGAAGCACAACGCGCACTGGCCGCCGCAGAAAAACAA
>JADMJT010000082.1 GCA_018781585.1 Burkholderiales bacterium | reverse complement strand
GGATGCTGCGCCAAAATACGCAGCAATTCCACGCCGGTGTAGCCGGTGCCGCCGACAATGCCAACCTTAATCATGGGTGCAATTCCTCTCTCGCAAGAACCATCGATGATAAATCAGGCGCAAGGCTCACGCCAACAAAAAAGCCGCCTCGCGGCGGCTTTCTGTATCAAGCGTAATGTGATTAACGCTTGGAGAATTGCTTGCGCCGGCGCGCTTTGTGGAAACCGACTTTTTTACGTTCGACTTCGCGCGCATCGCGGGTTACGAAACCGGCTTGTTTAAGCGTGGGCTTCAGATTCGCATCGAAATCGATCAGCGCACGGGTAATCCCGTGGCGCACTGCACCGGCTTGGCCAGATTCGCCGCCGCCCAGTACGTTTACTTTGATATCGAACTTGGAGAGATTTTCGGTCAATACGATGGGCTGACGCACCACCATACGGCCCGTTTCACGTGAGAAATAAGTATCAACCGGCTTGCCGTTCACCGTGAATTCGCCTTTGCCAGGCTTCAGAAAAACGCGGGCAACCGAACTTTTGCGCCGACCTGTGCCGTAGTACCAGTTATCGATCATGAACGTTCCTTAAATTTCCAGCGCTCGGGGTTGTTGCGCTGCATGCGGATGCGTACCGCCAGCGTATACCTTGAGCTTTTTGATCATTGCATAGCCGAGCGGACCCTTGGGCAGCATGCCTTTGACCGCTTTTTGCAGAATGCGCTCAGGATGCTTGGCTTGCAGCTTGGTGAAATTGGTGGTGTAAAGACCGCCCGGGTAGCCGGAGTGGCGGTGATACAGCTTGTCTTCGGCTTTATTGCCGGTGACGCGCAGCTTTTCGACATTGACCACGACGATGAAATCGCCGGTATCCATGTGCGGGGTATAAATCGTCTTGTGCTTGCCACGCAAGCGATGCGCAATCTCGGTCGCGACGCGGCCCAACACCTTGTCGGTGGCGTCCACGATGAACCAATCCTGCTTAATGTCTTGCGGTTTTGCGGAGTAAGTGCCCATGCCAAAAATCCAGTAGCTGAAATCGGGAAAGCCCGAGACTATATAGGAATTCCCGTCGGCCTGTCAAATTGGAATAGCGTTTGGGGAGGAATGGCGCGGGCGGCAGGCAAAAAAAACGCAGCCGTTTCGGGCTGCGTTGAAATCCACCAATGAAGGAGGATGGAGGAGACAACACCAAAACACAGAAAGTGTTTCGATATGAGAATTATCTAATATAATAATTAACAATGCAAGCATTTATTAAGATTCTAACAAATATACATAAAATCAATAATTATCAATAAGTTATTTAAAAATGCGTTTAGCTATCCAGTGATCCAAGCTCAATTTTCCCGGCCCGCTGAGTATCAAGGGTAAAAACATCACCAAATAAATAAGCGGCAACTTGAAATTGCCTTGGCCGTTATCGGTAATAGCATAGCCCTGCCACAACTCAGCCAGCGTTGACCATTGCGCCGGCCAATGCACGGCGGCAATCGCCACGATGGTCAACACGGCGAGCGATACGCTGAAAAAGCGGGTTCCCAATCCGGTTACCAAGGCAATCGCACCGATCAGCTCGAACCAGGTCGCCATCTGCCAACTGATATCCACGGGAATCGCGCTAAACGGAAACGGAAACTTGTCCTGAATATCGGTAAACCAATTGTCGCTGCGGAATTTCTCCACCCCGGCCACCCAAAACTCATACGCCAGCAACAGCCGCAAGCCGAGCGGACCAAGATATTCCCCTACCCGATTCACGCCATTTAAACCGCAGCGCATCCATCCAATTGAACATCCCATCGACACATCCTCCATTCATGGTAAAAATACAAAATAATTCACTCGCCCCAATCCTATGGATCAGCACACGACCTGGCTCTTAAGCAATCTGCTCGCTGCGGTGTTATTACCGCCATTGAGCCTCATTCTTTTGGGTGCATTCGGTTGGATACTGCTCAAGCGCTTTCCCGGACTGGGGAAATCGCTCATCACGGCCAGCTTTGCACTGCTCTATCTACTTGCCAGCCCCTTAGTCGCGGATCATCTGCTTGGCTTACTCGAAAAAGATATTAAGCTATTGCAAGCGCAAGACATGCATCGCGCGCAGGCCATCGTGATTTTGGGTGGCGGCGTGTATCGAGACGCCCCGGAGTATGGGCAAGACAGCGCGGGTACGCTGACGCTAGCCCGTTTGCAGTATGGCGCCCATCTGCATCGTATGACGGGTTTGCCGATATTGGTTACTGGTGGCAACCCCGAAGACGGACTACCCGAAGCACAAATCATGCGCCAAACATTAGAGGATCATTTCGGTGTACCCGTTAAATGGATCGAGCCGCGCGCCTACAACACCGCGCAAAACGCCCGCTTCAGCGCTGAAATACTGTTGCCCATAGGAATCAAAAAAGTACTGGTCGTCAGCCACGCGTGGCACATGCCGCGTGCACGGTATGCGTTCGAAAAAGTGGGCATGCATTTATTGCCCGCGCCGACGCAGTTCGCCAACCCGCCGCAACCAATCGACACAGGTTACAGCCTATTCGACTTCATCCCGAATGCGCGCGCACTGGAGAAGAGTTACTTCGCACTGCATGAACTCATCGGCCTCGTGTGGTATCGTTTAACGCTTTAAGTCTTGGGAAAAGTAGCATGAAAGCACGCATCAAGTGGGTGGAAGGCGCCAGCTTTTTGGGCGAAACCGAAAGCGGCCACGCGGTTTTAATGGATGGCCCACCCGATGGTGGCGGGCGCAACGTGGGGCCGCGCCCGATGGAGATGGTACTAATCGGCACCGGGGGCTGCACTGCCTACGACGTGGTCGCCATACTCAAAAAACAGCGCCAGCAAATCAGCGATTGCGTAGCGGAGATTCACGCAGAACGCGCGGACACCGACCCCAAGGTGTTCACCAAAATCCACATCCACTTTATCGTCAGCGGCAAGGATCTCAAGTCAGAACAGGTCGAGCGCGCGATCAATCTCTCGGCGGAAAAATATTGCTCGGCATCAATCATGCTGGGGAAGACGGCTGTAATTACACACGACTTTGAGATTCAGTTAGTCTGATCAGACTACCGCACTGGCTATTCGCAGCGCATTTCGAAATGGAGATTGCGCTCGACAATATCGAATAAGCGATCGATATTCGGATGTTTGCCAGGGTGGAGGCGCGCATCATCCGTATGCTCGGCAAACAGGGTTAACGCCTCTTGGGCTGCCTCGATACCGATCCCGCCCCACTTCTTAGCGACATGGTGATAAACCCGAAACGAGCCCTGCGTGCCGGGCGCGTTTTCAATCACGGCTAGGGTTTGACCATCTTCCCCAACTAAGCAAAATCGTTGCAAACCATCGACTGGCGCGAGTTGTCGAAGATTCTCGGAAAAACTTGGCATCACTCAAACCCAATACGCGGTCTTGGTCATCAGCTTCGAGCTCAGCTTCATCCCCAGCTTGACCGGCAGCGGCAACGCAGCACCGCCGTGCTCCAAGGCCGTCGTCGCGTGACGCGCCTCGTCTTGCTTCATTTGCTCGACAATCGCCCGGCTCTTGGCATCTTGCGCCGGCAAGCGCTCAAGATGCCGCGCGAGATGCGCTTCCACTTGATGCTCGGTCTCCGCCAGAAAACCCAAGTTCCATTTATCGCCCAACACCCCCGCGAACGCGCCAATCGCCAGCGAGCCGGTATACAAAAGCGGGTTGAGGTAGCTCGTATGCGAACCCAATTCGCGAATGCGGGTTTCGCACCAACTCAAATGCTCGGTTTCTTCCAGCGCCGCCTGCTCCAGCGCGGCCTTCGCCACCGGATTGCGCGCCGTGAGCGCTTGGCCTTGATACAGCGCCTGGGCGCAAATCTCGCCGCTGTGGTTCACCCGCATCAGCGCTGCTGACACTCGCTTTTCCTGCTCACTCAGCGCGGCTTCGTCCACACCCTTCCCCGGCAAGGGGCGCACCGTACCCGCTAGCGCAAACAAGGTGCGCAGGCCCTTATCGAATTCCACAATCAAACGATCCAACATCATAGGCTCCCTTACTCCCTATCCCATCCGCAGCATACCATCTAGGCTAAGTAGCCTGCTCCGCACACCACTTTGCCCACATCCAACGAAAGGCTCTTTCGAGTTGATGTGCACGGCCCTTCTCATCGCACAAGGGCGACTTGGCAACACGCTCACGCAGGCCTGCACGCAGCGCCTCAAGCCGATCCAGGTTTTGCGCCAAGCCTTGCGCGATCTTCACATACTGATCCTCGTTATGGGCGATCAATTCGTCGAGCTTGAGTTTCATCAGCATTGCCCCACTCCAACGCGCCACCATATGATCGCCTAACAACGTGATCACTGGCACCCCCATCCACAGCGCTTCAAACGTGGTCGTAGAACCGGTAAATGGAAAGGTATCCAATGCAATGTCGATGCCTGCATAACGTGCCAGATGCTGCTCACCCGAGTCCGATGCGCTTACCAGATCAAGACGCTGTGCTTCGATGCCATGGGTCAGGAACAGATCGAAGTAACGCCGGCGTATAGATTCATTCCAGAAGATGTTTTTATACTTCATTATCAGCCGCGAATCCGGCACGGCGAGCAGTACCCGCGACCATAAGGCCACTACTTGCTCGTTCACTTTGGACGGGTTGTTGAAGCTGCCGAAGGTCACGAACTCCTTCTCGCGCGCCGGCAGCCGATTCACGTCAGGCACGTTGATCAAGGGCGGATGCACATAAAACGCCGGCAAATGAAACAGGCGCTCGGTAAATCGCTCCAGGGTATCACGGGGGCTCAGGCCGTGGTCGGTGATCAGGTAATCCATGGCCTTCAGCCCACTGGTTGCCGGGTCATGGAAACTGACCTGCACCGGCGCTGCCCAGTGGGGCACGATCAGGGGCCGGTTGTCATCGAAGCGGCCCGCCAGCAACACCAGGACGTCGATCCCGTCGCGCCGGATCATCTCCGCAGCGGCCTCATCGGATATCCCGACTATGGAGCGCCAACCATCCGCCGCGCTTTTGAACCAATCGGTCATGCCATCCGGACGTTTCACATCTCCATACAGATAAACCTCGAATTTGCTCCGGTCGTGGTGTCCCATCAGAGGCATGATGTTGCGCCCCACCGGATGGTTCCGAAAATCCGATGAGACATAGCCGATGCGCAGCTTCTTGCGTGCATCGCAAGGGGGGAAAGAGGGGCGGACGATTTCGCTTAACCCAACGCGCATGCGCGCCACGAAAGCGGCATGTGCTTCGCATAGCGTTTCCACTGTGGTATCGGGCAGGTAGAGCAATGCCGTGAGATAGGCCCGGTTGGCATCCTGACAATCCGGTTTGATCGCCAACGCACTGCGATAGCTGGCCAGCGCGCTGTCGAGTTGACCAAGGCCTCTTTGAGCGTTGCCCAGGTTACTGAACGCCTCCGCGTAATCCGGTTTGATTTCCAGCGCCCGGCGATAGCTGGCCACCGCCTCGTCGAGCCTTCCAATCGCGCACAGGGCAATGCCCAAATTGTAATGCGCGCTGGCGAAATCGGGCTTGAGCGCCAGCGCCCGGCGGTAGCTGGCCACCGCACCCTCGAATTGACCGAGGTCTTGCAGGACATTGCCCAAATTGTTGTGCGCATCGACATCATCGGGTGAAAGCTCCGCTGCATACTGCAAGGCAGGTAACGCATCCTTGCCTTGCACGCCAAGCGCGGCGCCCAGCAGCTTCCAGCCCAAGCCCGAATCCGGATGGCGTTCCAGCAGCAAGCGCGACCGGCTTTCCAGCTCCGCATAACGCTCCGCGTGAAACAGAGCGATAAGCTGCTCGAATTCGCCTGGCGCCGCTGATGGAGCAGGGGACGGAAGAATGGCCGGCTCAGCCGCAAGCCTGCCGCAGCAGCGCTTGTATTTCAGGCCGCTGCCGCAGGAGCACGGCTCATTGCGTGACACATTCATAGGCTGACTTCTTCCCCTATCCGCCCACCCTCCGCACACCACTTCGCCCACATCCAACGAAAGGCTTTTTCGATCTGATACGCCCGCCCCTGTTCATCGCACAAGGGCGATCGGGCCACGCGCTCGCGCAGGCTGAACCGAAGCGATTCGAGCCGATCCAGGTCTTGCGCCAAGCCCTGGGCGATGTTCACATAGCCCGCTTCATCGCGGGCGACCAGTTCATCGAGCTTCAATTTCTTCAGCATCGCGCCGCTCCAGCGCGCCACCATATGATCGCCCAGCAAGCTAACCACCGGCACCCCCATCCACAGCGCTTCGAATGTGGTGGTGGAACCGGTAAAGGGAAAGGTATCCAAGGCGATATCGATACCGGCGTAGCGCGCCAGATGCTGCCCACCCGTATCCGATGCGCTCACCAGATCGAGGCGCCGCGCTTCGATGCCCTGCTCCTGAAAAAGGCCCAGATAACGCCGGCGCGTGCTTTCATTGCCGAAGACGTTCTGATACTTGATGGTCAGCCGCGCATCCGGCACGGCGTGCAGCACGCGCGACCACAGGGCCACCACTTTTTCGTTCACCTTGGACAGATTATTGAAGCTGCCGAAGGTCACATATCCATTCACCCGTGCCGGCGGCGCTTTTACGTCCGGCATGTCGATCGACGGCGGATGCACATAGAAGGTCGGCAAATGAAACAGGCGCTCGGTGAATCGCTCCTTCGTGTCCGGCGGGCTTAAGGCATGATCGGTCAGCAGATAATCCATACCCTTCAGCCCGCTGCTGACGGGGTCATGAAAACTGACTTGCACCGGCGCCGCCCGGCAGGCCGCGATCAGGGGCCGGTTGTCGTCGAAACGACCGGCCAGGAACACCAGGATGTCGATCCCGTCGCGCCGGATCATCTCCGCCGCGTCCTGATCGGATACGCCGACGATCGAGCGCCAGGCTGCTACCGCGCCCTTGAACCATTCCGTGACACTATCTGGCTTCAGCACATTTCCATACAGATAAATCTCAAACTTGCTCCGGTCATGACAACCGATCAAAGGCATGATATTTCGCCCAACCGGATGGTAGCGAAAATCCGATGAAACATAACCGATACGCAACTTTCTGCACGGCTCAAGCGAATTGGGAAAAGGGCGGTTAATCTCGCGCAGACCCAAACACATCCGAGCAGTAAAGCTGGTGATTTTTTCGAACAACGTATCTGACGTGATTGCCGGTTGATACAACAAAGCCGCAAGATAAGCCCTGTTGGCATCTAACGAATCCGGATTGATTTTTAATGCTGTCAAATAACTGTTAATTGCATCATCGAGCTGACCCAGTCTTACTAGCGCTATACCCAAGTTGCAATGCGCCTCGGCATAATCCGGATCGATTTCTAACGCTCGGCGGTAGGAGACAACCGCGTCGTCATAGCGCCTGAGTTCTTGAAAGGCGATACCCCGATTGTTGTACGCCACAGCATAATCCGGCTTAAGCCTCAACGCCGAATGATAACTTCCCACCGCCCCCTCGTATTGCCCCAAATCATGCAACGCCGTTCCCAAGTTGTTCCATACTGCCGCATCATCAGGATTTACCCTCAGCGACTGACGGTAGCTTGCCACCGCGCTCTCGATCTGACTGACATCCTGCAAGGCAAGCCCCAGATTATTATGGGCCTCGGCATCCTCAGGCAGAAATTTTGCCGCCATTTGCAAAGCGCGCAAAGCATTCTTTCCTTGCATTTGCAGGGAAGCGCATAAGAGCTTCCAGCTTAATCCGGATTCAGGAAATTTCTCTAGCAGCGATGCAGCCTGATGCTCCAATTCCCCATATCGCCCTGCGTGGAACAAGGAGACCAGGCGATCGAATTCAATTGGCTGTGGTGCGGCAGAAGCGAATGTACCGTGAGATGCATTATTCGAATTCTTGCCGCAACATTTTTTAAACTTTAGGCCGCTGCCACAAGGGCAAGGATCATTGCGTGAAACATTCATAAGCCAGTATCCCAAACCATGATCAGCGCTTTTTGCACCAGAATTGAAACATCCCCGCGAACGTTAGCGGTTTTTCAAGCTCAAATCGATGCCAGCCCGCCAGATCGGTCCCGCGTGGGTCGGCGAGATTAAAACGCGAATAAGCTTCGAGCGTCCAGGGATCTGCCTCCATGACCAAAAAGTCCAACCCCAACTCATCCAGCGAGGATGCTAGCTGCAAAAGCGTGAACTGATGTTCCTGCACATGAAACAACAGATCACGACAATTCGATAGGCTGTAAAAATCTCGGCCAAGCAGTGCTACTTCCGCTAGCGCCGAACCTTCCGGCGCGCACAGAACCTGCTGTCTGAATGCCCTGATCGATGCCGCATCGTTTCCCAGTCCAGCCTGCTTAATATAATCCCGCGCAAAAGTTAATTTGGCTCGCGCAATTTGACTATACAGCGCGATATGCATCAGCCCGTCCGGCACCAGCAAGGAAGCGAGAGCGCGCCATCCGGCAAGTGGATTTTCCAAATGATGCAACACACCGATGGACTCGATGATATGGAATCGTTTTTCCAACTGGCCAAGCGCCATGATGTCGGCCTGGAAATAGTCAACATTCTCGATGCGCAACTCGGCGGTTTTTCGTGCGGCATAGGCCAAGCTGGTCAGGCTCAAATCGATAGCGGTTATGTGCGATGCTTGGAACTTGCGCGCGGTCTGAATCGAATGCCGGCCTGTGCCGCAACCCGCGATCAATATCTGCATCGGCTGATCAAGGTAGCTTGGGATATTGGCGTCGGCAAACAGCCTCCCCAAGCTCACCGCTGGGGAAACCGATTCCACCGGCGGCAACGACTGCCAGCGCGGATAAGGGTTCTCTTCATACTGCTGCCTGACCTCCGTGGATACACCCGCCGCGATAGGCGTTAGCGACTTGATCCCCGCCTTGATCCGCTGTTCTTCCCAATACTCTGTGTACTCAATCTTTAAAATTTGCTTCAAATAAGCACTGGCAATCACCGCTGATATCATGTCCTCCGACTTTTCGCGGAGCACGGCATGCAGCGGCCGATACAAGGAAACCATCCAAATACTTAGCGCAAGCGCAGGGCTGATGACGCCGCCGGGAAATTCATTCCACATCGCCTCGACTTCGCCCAACAATGGCAACAGCAATTGCTCTTCCGCTTCCGTGCTGCTCCACAAGTACTCATTGTTGAAGCACTGTCGTGACAGACCGAATAGAGTCAACTCGATGCTGGCTGGAATGTCCGCGTCAAATGCCTTTCTGTTGACCCACAGGAAACGCATCAATCTCGCTCTAAAGCCGGTTGTCGCAAGCTCCAGCCGCGCATCTTCCAGCAAGTTTTGCGCAAGAACGCCTTCGAAATAGAGGCGGTGCTCCGTTGCTAATCCCCGTAGCGCCTCCAGATGTGTCTCAAGGTTTTGGCTATCATCACTTAATACGGTTTCAAGCTGATTCAAAAAGCCATCGCGCGCCTTGAACACCGAAGCTGCAAATGAAGCCATATCCTGCACATTGACATGACGCCAAGTAAAAGCACGCCGCAGCAATTCATAGTGTGCTGCAGAGGGCGAATCAAAGGTCGCCTTGCGGCAAATCTCGACCACTCGTTGCTGCGTAGGAAAATGGTCGGGGATAATGGCCAAACATGCGCCGTAAGCTGCCAGCGCCTCGTCATAGCGCTCCAAACCAACCAGCGCCTCGCTGTAGCGGATATTCCCCTCCAGATCGTAGCGATTGAGCTTGAGCGCTTGTTTAGCCGCATTGAGCGCCTCTTCATGCTGCCCCAACATCCCCAGCACTACACTGCGTTGAATATGCGTAGTCGGCGCTTGCGGATTTCTGCGCACTGCCTGATCCAAAGCCTCTAAAGCCAAAATAGGCTGGCCCATGAGCCCATAGACCACGCCCATGTTGACGAACACCGTCGCGGGGTCGGGCGCATCACCCAAGGCGTGTTTAAAGGCGTCGATCGCCTCCCGGTAGCGGCCGGCCTGCGCCAGTAGCAGCCCTTTCTCATTCTGCACAAAAGCGTCTTGCGGGTTCAGCGTGGCGGCGCTTTCCAACGCAACAATCGCCGCGTCCATCAGGCCTAATTCTTTGTTGGCCATGCCTAGCATCAACCACGCCTCGGCGTTGATCTTGTCCACCTTGCAAATTTGTTCGCACACGTCCTTGGCCTCGGACATCTGCCGATTTTCGAAAAATGCGCGGGCTTGCTTTAACTTGGATCGGGATCGGATATTTTGCATACGCTGTTAGTGATGGCCATAGCGATTCATCAGTTTAGGATAAGGGCGATTCGCTTCATTGCACGTCGGCTGAGTTTCATTGCTAATTAAGAATTCCTAACTGCGCAAGACATCATTCAGATGCCTGAACGCGGGTGCGATCTTCTCGATCTCGCCGCCAGGCACGCCGTACCCTTCAAAGTAGGTCTTCCACTCGCGCACGACACGCCAAACGCGATCGATGGTTTCCCGAGCATCGTGAAGCGTGATCCCAAAGCGCGAGTAGCCCGACAGCGCATTATCCAGCGTGGCCAGTCGGCCTTGTTCGCCCACGCCAAGATGGAGGAAGCGCTCCGTCGCCATCGTCGGGCGAGGCATCACGTCGTAGAGGGGCGACAAGCCCCAGCCTTTTACCCGATGGTTCCAGAGAAATGCGTGATTGCGCAAATGATCGTCGTCGTTGGTGACCAGAATATTGAATACCATCCGAGCGAACAATTCCCGGTTGTCGTTTTTGATCAGCGGCCCCGCGTTCCTGGCGCGAATCGCGTCGGCGATTTCGCCATAGCTTTTTTCTCGCGATGCACGCTCATCGCAAGCAAGCATGGTCAGGGCGCTCACCATGTGACGGCGATGTTGTTTGCCATCGATCCATTCACGGTCAAAGCGGCGAATCATCATGACGGTCTTGCCGTGCAAGGTCTCAGTCTTCACCGCAGGCACATCCAGCCCGGCCTCGGCGGCGAGGCGCATGGTAGCCGCCTCGATGCATGGAACATCCATGCGCTCGCCCTGCGACGGAAACTTGGCAAGCCACAACGTACCGTCGTCGTCCTCGACGGTGGCCTTGGGTCGCATTCCGCCCAGGTTGCTGCCGGCATCGAAAATGTCTTCCAGTTGCGATGGAATCGCTTGGCCCTGTTCGATACGGTCAGCCGCTTCCATCAGATATTCGAGGCGATGCACCGAACTGCGAATCTCGATCGGTGGGCTATCCAGTGATGGGCGGATATCGAGGGCGCCGACGCGCTGGCCGCCGGCCTGCAACAGGTAAGTGGATTCCGGCAGGCTGTTCATGGGCGCCCGCAAGCGGGCTTCGATGACGCGGCGCCCCCATGCATCGGGCGCGGCGTCGCGAATGCCGCCGAACAGCGTGAGTCCCTCGGTCGGCAGTAATGCCTTGCCGCGAATTGCGCCCTTATCCTGGATGGGAAGGCTGACCGGATCGACCTCGATGGCGTTCCCGCGATCAAGATAAAGCAGACCGTATTTAAACTCGGAAGCGAGAACGTCCGTCCCGGCTTCCGTCATGCCCAAGAGTCCGGCAGGAACGAATTGACTGTCCAGATGCATGAAAACAGCTAGTCGGCGATTGATCGGGTTCGCACTCATGTTGCGATTGCCATCAGAATTCCAGTTCTTTCAGTTCGGCGTCCGACAGCGTACGCGCCCGGCGGCGCCGCTCCGATGCGGATAGCGCAGTCACCGCCGGATCCTCTTCGGTTAACAACCGCGTTAAAGTCTTTCCTGGTGCGATGGCTTCAAGGTAACGAATGACCTGCCCGATAGCCAGACGGGCCGCGCCTTTTTCAATGAGCGCGGCCGTACTGCGCGATATGCCGGCGCGCGTCGCTGCATCTTCCTGGCGAATCCGTCGCGCAATACGCAGGCGTGCCAAGCGCTGGCCGAGATCGATGAGTTGCTGGGCTAGTTCTGGGGTTAGGGTGGTGGCTTGGTTTCGTTTCATGTCCGTTAATAAATACTTAAATTAATTAGAGATTATTTTAATCTACATTAAAACTTATTTTTAGTAAATACAATATCTGCGCACATAATTAAATACGATATTAGTTCTGTGTGTATATTAACGCACATTAACGGCTTGAATGAACGAACTAGCGTATCAACTTCTTGCTAGATAAGGATGAACTCTAGTCGGTCAGCCTTTGTCCGCAAGCTTCAGCCAGAGTGCCAATAGCATTTCGCCTAATATTGCGATATAACATTGAAGACTCATAACTCACTAAAAAAGAACATCAATATTGGCTTGGCAAAACAAACCAGACGCTACCGACGTGAAACAACTACTCGCCCACGCCCTTCGTTGCCACCAGGCCGGCAATCTTCAGGAAGCTGAAGCGGGTTATCGCCAGATTTTGCAGCAATCTCCCCATCATGCGGAAGCATTGCATTATCTGGGCTTGATCGCAGCGCAAGTCGGCAGCTTTGGGGACGCCGTTGCGCTGATGGAGAAGGCGTTAAAGGCCGCCCCGCGTAACCCCTATTTGCTCAACGATCTGGGCGAGATTTATAAGCAACTGGAGCGGGTTGAAGAAAGCGTCAAAAGCTTTCGGCAGGCTGTGAAATATAAACCGGATTTTTCGGAAGCTGTCGCAAACCTCGGCGCCGCATTCGAGGCGCAAGGAAAACTGGCCGATGCAATCGAGTGTTATGAGCGCGCCTTGAAACTCGATCCACTGAACACCGTCGCGCTTCTCAATAAAGGCCGGATTTTACAGCTACGCGGCGCACAAAACCAAGCGCTGGAATGCTACGAGGCCGCACTCAGGATCGACCCTGGCATGTTGCAGGCGCGCATCAATCTGGGCGCTGCGCTGCTTGCCCTTGGCCGTCCCAAGGATGCGGTGAGCTGTATGCAAGCTGTGCTTGCGATACAACCGGAGTCCGCGGAGGCTTACGGCAACATGGGCTTGGCGCTCGATGACTTAGGGTGGCTGGATGAGGCCATTGATGCTTTACGAAAAGCGTCATCCTTGCAGCCTGACCAAGCTAAAGCTTTTCTCAATCTTGGCAGCGTTCTGTTGAAGCAAGGGCAGCTAGCGCAAAGCATCGACGCATTTAAGCGCGCGCTAACGCTAAAACCAGATTACACCGATGCTGCGAGTAATTTACTCGTGGCTCTGCTCTATCTTCCAGCGTTGGACGAAGACGCTAGATTCGATGCGCTCTGCCTGTTGGAGCAACGGTTTGGTTCAGCTTACAAGAGAAAGCACGGGCCCTTCGCAAATAGCCGCAAAGCCGAAAAAAAGTTGCGGATCGGCTATGTATCATCAGACTTTCGCAATCACCCGGTGGCCCGGAATTTTGAACCCCTGATCCAACATCGGGATCGAAGCCGGTTTGAAGTGTACTTGTACGGAAATGTTGAAAAACCCGATGAAACCACTGAGCGATTCAAACAAGCCGCAGATAGCTGGCAAACTATCTTGGGCATGCCGGATGAGGAGGTTGCGCGAAAAATCAGGGAAGATGCGATTGATATTCTGGTGCTGCTGGCGGGCCGCTTTGACGAAAATCGCCCGCTGATTGCTGCTTATCGCGCGGCACCGGTTCAAGTTAGCATGCATGACCCGGCAACCAGCGGGCTCAAAGAAATGGACTATCTGATCGCCGACGCGCAGCTCGCACCACGCAACACGCGAGAACGTTTCACCGAACACGTGGTGCGCCTACCGACCTTTTACTTGCATGCGCCCTTAGCCGAAATGCCGGATATTTCCCCCATGCCGGCACAAGCGCGAGGCTACCTTACCTTCGGCAGCTTCAACAACCCAGCCAAAGTCAATGACCACGTTGTTGCGCTGTGGTCCGAAGTATTGAAAGCCGTGCCCAATTCCAAACTGCTGCTTAAGTATAAAGCTGCGTTTGGCGTAGCTAGTGTCAAGGCACGTTACCTCAGCCTTTTCGAGACATGCGGCATTACCGCAGACAAACTCATTCTTGTAGGGGCCATGGAAACGCTTTCTCAGCATCTCGATCGATATTCTGAAATCGACATCGCGCTGGATACGTTCCCATTCACCGGATCGACCACCACGTTTGAAGCGCTATGGATGGGTGTGCCGGTGATTACCCTTGCGGGCAACACCATGGTCTCGCGCTGGAGTACAGCAATGCTGCATAAAATAAAATTGGATGAACTGGTCGCCTACAGTGCGAACGAATACATAGCGATCGCGCAGCGCTTGGCGGGTGATACGGCGCATCTGAGTGAACTGCGTGCGGGAATGCGTGAACGCGTTGTGCGATCTCCGCTCTGCGATGCTGCTGCGCGTACTCGGCAAATTGAACGCGCTTATCGCTGGATGTGGGAAAAATGGTGTACAACTGAAGCAAATCTTTGAGTTCACTGCATAAATTAAGCAACGAACTTGACGCCATGATCAGCTCAGCCAATATTTGTCCACCCAGTCTGGGCACATTACAATGCCACATCCACCCATCTTTTTTGCCGCAAATTCCGACACTTTTACCAGGAAGCAGTCATGTTAATCACCGACCAATACCGAGAACTCAACGCCCAACT
>JADMJT010000094.1 GCA_018781585.1 Burkholderiales bacterium | reverse complement strand
TAGGCTTGATTGGCGCAGTGAGGCGATTCCAGAATGCGCGTCGCGCCCGGCGGCAGGGAAAAAGTCTCGCCATGCCAGTGGAACGAAAGAAATTTATCCGGCGCATCGCCGAACCACGCGCGCGCAGCGGCTTGATCGACGATGGACACTTCGCCCCAGCCGATTTCTTTCGCCGGATTTTTTGTCACCGCCCCGCCTAAGGCTTTGGAGATGAGTTGCCCGCCCAGGCAATGGCCCAGCACGGGGATATCCTGGCGCACCGCCTCGCGGATCAGATTCAACACCGGCACGATCCACGGCAAGTCGTCATTCACGCTCATCGGGCCGCCCATAAAGACTAGGCCGGAATAAGCCGATACATCAGTTGGTACCGGGTCGCCGGCATCGATTTTGATCAATTCCAGCGGGATATTATGCTGCGTGAGAAATGTGGCAAAATAGCCTGGGCCTTCAGTTTGGCTATGGCGAAAGATAGCGACAGGTTTCATCAGTGGAGGCTTCAATGAGTGTGAATCGGTTTTACATTTTATCCGGATTGACTGGGCTTTTGGCGGCGGTAAGCGTCGCTCAGGCGACCGACATCGAAGTAGCGGGCCTCTTCAACGGCAAGGCCATGGTGTCCATTAACGGTAGCCCGGCGAAAGTGATGGCGGCGGGCCAAACGCTGCAAAATGTGAAGTTGATCAGCGCCAGCTCCAGCGCCGCCATTTTTGAAGTGGACGGCAAGAAACAAACCCTGGGCATGGGGCAGAGCATTTCTACCGCTGCCGGTAATAGTGGCAGCAAACCCACCGTCAAGCTAACCGCGGATGGGGGCGGGCATTTCAATACGGGGGGCAGCATCAATGGACGGCCGATCAACTTTTTGGTGGACACCGGGGCCACCACTGTCGCCATTAGTGTCCGCTCAGCGCAAGCGATGGGCATCGATCTGCGCAAGGCTGGTTTGGGTGCTTCCAACACGGCAGCAGGCGTGGTTCGCACCTATCGTGTCACCTTCGACAACGTAAAGATAGGGGATATTTCACTTAACTTCGTCGAAGGGAATGTGCTGGAAGGAATGCCCGATGATTTCGCCCTGCTCGGCAACAGCTTTTTGTCGCGCTTGGATATGAAACGCGAGGGCACGGTGCTGACGCTGACGAAGAATTACTAAATCTAACGGTCATGGCGAGTTTCACGTTACTGCTTCAAAACAAAAAGGGCGAGAAAACTTCTCGCCCTTTTTTATTCGGCTAAGGCTGTATTAATGCTTAGTCTTATCGCGCTCGATCAAGGCATAAGCCGAGTGATTGTGAATCGATTCGAAGTTCTCCGATTCCACCCTATAAGCCTCGATGCGCGTATCCGCGTTCAGCACCGCCGCCACGTCGCGCACCATATCTTCCACGAACTTCGGATTATCGTAAGCGCGCTCGGTGACGTATTTCTCATCCGGGCGCTTGAGTAGGCCATAGACTTCGCACGATGCTTGCTCTTCGGCCATGCGCACCACTTCTTCGATCCACACAAAGCTATTGGTGCGGGCGGTGATGGTGACGTGTGAGCGTTGATTGTGCGCGCCGTAGTCGGAGATCTTCTTCGAGCACGGACAGAGGCTGGTGACCGGCACCACCACTTTCATGGTTTGCTGATAGACGCCCTTGTCGATCTCGCCGGTGAAGGTGACCTCATAATCCATCAGGCTTTGCACCCCGGACACCGGCGCCGTCTTGTTGATGAAGTAGGGAAAACTCATCTCGACATGGCCGGATTCGGCTTCGAGTTTGCTCACCATCTGGCGCAGCATGCTTTCAAACGACTCGACCGAGATTTCGCGCTCATAGCCGTTGAGTATCTCCAAAAAGCGCGACATATGCGTGCCTTTGAAATGCTGCGGCAAGTACACATACATATTGAAGTTGGCGATGGTGTGCTGCACCCCCGCGTCTTTGTCTGCCACCCGTACCGGGTGACGGACTGATTTGATACCCACTTTGTTGATCGCGATCTGGCGCGTGTCAGGCCTGGCCTGGACGTCTTCAATCGGAAGTTTTTCGCATTGATTCATGGCGTTATCCTTGCTGGAGTCGTTCACTTGGCGACAGTATACGCGAGATCAATAGTTGAGTAAAGAACTCGGGTACTGCGTTTTATCGCCTCCACGATACCCACCGTATCCAAGCCGCAACTCGCTAAAAGCAGGGTGGGATCGCCATGTTCGACGAAACGGTCAGGCAAGCCCAAGAGCAGCAGCCGTTTTTCTATCCCCAGCCGGGCCAGGCATTCGGCCACGGCGCTGCCGGCGCCGCCTTGGATGACGTTCTCTTCCACCGTCACCAGCACATCGTGGCTAAGGGCTAATTGTTTGATCAGCGCCTCGTCCAAGGGCTTCACGAAGCGCATATCGGCCACGGTTGCATTCAATTCATCCGCCGCTTGCAAGGCTGGATGCACCATGCTGCCGAAGGCCAAGAACGCAATTTTCTCACCCGTGCGGCGCACCACGCCTTTACCGATCGGCAGCGCCTGCATCTCCGGCTCGATCTTCGCGCCCACGCCGCAGCCGCGCGGATAGCGCACCGCCGAGGGGGTCTCCAACGTAAAAGCGGTATAGAGCATTTGGCGGCATTCGTTCTCGTCCGAGGGGGCCATCACGGTCATATTGGGAATACAGCGCAGATAAGACAAATCAAACGCCCCGGCATGCGTCGGCCCATCGGCGCCCACCAAGCCAGCGCGATCGATGGCGAACACCACCGGTAAATTTTGCAGCGCCACGTCGTGAATCAATTGGTCATAAGCGCGCTGCAAGAAAGTGGAATAAATCGCCACCACCGGCTTGAAGCCCTCGCACGCCAAACCGGCGGCGAAGGTGAGCGCATGCTGCTCGGCGATGCCCACATCAAAATAACGATCGGCGTGCTCCTCGGAAAAGCGCACCATGCCCGAGCCTTCACGCATCGCAGGCGTGATGCCGACCAACCGCCAATCCGCCAGCGCCATATCGCACAACCAGTCGCCGAAGATCTGCGTATACGTCGGCTTGGCGCCCGCCTTATTCGCCACGCCATCGGCCGGATCAAACTTTGCCACACCGTGATACAAGCAAGGGTCGTCTTCCGCCAGCTTATAGCCTTGGCCTTTTTTAGTGACGATATGCAGGAACTGCGGGCCTTCGAGCTTTTTAATATTGGATAAGGTATCGATCAAGGAATCTAGATCGTGCCCGTCGATTGGACCCAAATAATTGAAGCCGAATTCCTCGAACAAGGTGCTGGGCACCACCATGCCCTTCATGTGCTCTTCGGCGCGCTTGGCCAATTCTTTGATCGGCGGAATCGCTTCCAATACCTTGCCGCCGCGCTTGCGCACCGTATTATAAAAACGCCCCGAGAGCAGCTTGGCCAAATAGTGGTTGAGCGCGCCCACATTGGGTGAGATCGACATTTCGTTGTCGTTCAAAATCACCAGCAGATTGGCATCCATCGCACCCGCATTGTTCAAGGCCTCGAACGCCATGCCGCCGGTCAGCGCGCCATCGCCGATCACCGCCACCACGCGCCGGTCCACGCCTTGGCGTTTGGCCGCTACCGCCATGCCCAGCGCAGCGCTGATCGAGGTGCTGGAATGGCCGGTGCCGAAGGTGTCGTACGGGCTCTCTTCACGCTTGGGGAAGCCGGCGAGGCCACCCAACATGCGCATACGGTTCATGCCATCGCGTCGGCCGGTGAGAATTTTGTGCGCGTAGGTTTGATGCCCCACATCCCATACCAGGCGATCTTCCGGCGTATTAAATACATAGTGCAGCGCAAGCGTGAGTTCCACCGTGCCCAAATTGGAGGCAAGATGCCCGCCGGTCTTGGACACACTCTCCACCAAAAACGTACGCAACTCCGCAGCGAGCTGCGGCAATTGCTTGCGCTCTAATTGCCGCAATTGATGGGGATCGTTGATGGTATCGAGCAAGGAATAAGGCATCGGGTCGTCGTTCTTAAAAAGGGCGCAGCACAATAAAATCGGCCAATTCGCGCAGCCGTTGCACCGTCTGACCAAATTCGGAAAGCGCATCGAGCGCATCTTGCCGTAGCGACTCGGCCAGGGTTTTTGCCTGGGCAACACCAAGTAGGCTGACGTAGGTCGGTTTATTCTGTTGCGCATCCTTGCCCGCAGTCTTGCCTAAGGTGGCGGTGCTGGCTTCGGCATCCAGCACATCATCCACCACTTGGAACGCGAGGCCAATGCATTTAGCGAAATGATCTAACTTTGCCATCTCTTTGTCAGCCAATTGCCCACATAGTGCGCCGAGCATGACCGAGGAACGGATCAACGCGCCCGTCTTGTGGATATGCATGAACTCTAATTCCGGCAGGGTGAGCGACTGACCCACCGAGGCCAGATCAATCGCCTGCCCCCCTGCCATGCCGCGCGAACCGGCGGCGACTGCAAGCAGCGTCACCATCTCCAACTGTTTATGCGGGTCAACGGCCAACGGATATTGCGCGAGCAATTGAAACGCCAGGCTTTGCAAACTGTCGCCCACCAAGAGCGCGGTCGCTTCGTCGAATTCGATATGCACCGTGGGCCGGCCGCGCCGCAACACATCGTCGTCCATGCAGGGCAGATCGTCATGCACCAGCGAATAAGCGTGAACCAACTCCACGGCGCTGGCCACGATTTCCAGCCGGGCGTCGGCAGCAGCAGCCACTTCACCCGCAGCAAACACGAGCAGCGGCCGCACCCGCTTGCCCCCGCCCAATACCGCGTAGCGCATTGCCTGGTGCAAGCGCCGCGGCGCAATGTCGGCAGACGGCAAGGTGCGTGCCAAAACCGTCTCCATGCGGCTTTGCAGCGCAAGGGTCCAGTTTTGGAAATCCCGGTCTGGGAAATCAGCTTCCGCTGTCACCGGGGAAATTTTCGAGTTGATTCGCTTCGGTCAGGACGCGCACTTGGCTTTCCGCGTCCTGGATTTTTTGCTGACAAAACTTGAGTAGCTCGGTGCCGCGCTTATATGCCGCCAAGGAATCTTCCAACGGCAACTGCCCAGCCTCCATATTGGCGACGATCTTTTCCAACTCAGCGAGCGCGTCTTCGAATGTCGGCGCCTTCGGTGCTTTGCTCATGCCGTCACTCCGCGTCAAAACGCTTAAAATACCGTAGTTTGGCCTATTTGGTCAATGTTTGGCTTGCGCCTCAAAGTAGCGCCGGCTTCCAGCCGGCATGCCGGCAAGGATGCCGGCGCTACATCAATGCCGATACCTGCACGCTCCCCGCCACCTCAACCGTGATTACGACCACGGGTGATAGAATGGCTATAAGTTAGTCAATTTTTCAGCGTATTCCCCCCATGCCCATTAACTGGTTCCCCGGCCACATGGTCTCCGCCCGTAAAAAGGCGGCAGAGACCATGGAATGGACCGATATGATCATCGAGGTGCTGGATGCCCGTCTGCCCGAAGCGAGCACCAACCCGATGATCAAAGAACTGCGTCTGCACCGTCAGCGCCCTTGTTTGAAAATTCTCAATAAAGCCGATCTGGCCGACCCGGCGGTGACGCAAGCCTGGCTCGATTTTTACAACGCGCAGAAGGATGTCAAAGCCGTAGCGCTGTCCTGCAAAAAACCAAGCGATGTGGCCAAAATACCCGGTCTATGTCAGAAGCTCGCCCCGCATCGCGGTACCAGCCTCAAGCCGCTGCGCATGATGATCATGGGCATCCCCAACGTGGGTAAATCCACGCTGATGAATGCGCTGTTGAAGCGCCGGGTGGCGGCGGTGGGCGACCAGCCGGCCGTGACCAAAAATCAGCAGCGCTTCGAGTTGAACGATCGCATGACCATCACCGACACGCCGGGCCTGCTGTGGCCGAAAATCGAGCACGAGAGCGATGGTTATATGTTGGCCGCGAGCCATGCTATCGGCACCAATGCCGTCATCGATGAGGAAGTGGCGGCCTTTCTAGCTGGGATTCTGCTCCTGCGCTACCCTGCCCTGCTGACCGCCCGCTACGGTTGCACGGTAGAAGGCTTGGATGGCGTGGGGGTGATTGAAGCTGTCGCCAAGCGGCGCGGCTTTCGTCTCAAGGGCGGCGACCCCGATTTGGAAAATGCCGCGATCACTTTGCTGAAGGACTACCGCACCGGCGTCCTCGGCCCCATTAGCTTGGAAACACCGGAAACGCGTAAGGCCATGCTCGCCGAACAGTTGCTGGCCAAAGTAAAAGCGGGGAAAGAAGAAGCGTAGCGTCGCGCCTTGCCCAGGGTGCCAATTTCGGACATAATTGTCATCTTAAACAACGATTTCCGACTATTTTATCGGACCAATTCGTTTGCAAAGGTGGTGCGGTCTCAACGGTCATGGCAATTTCATTGCCGCGACCGTTCCCCTCTCTCCTAGCTCTCTCCCGTTAACGGGAGAGAGGGACTTAGGCTCGCTATGCGAGTTTCATGGGTTGCCGCCGCGCGCTTAACCCCCGACCAAATAGGATGGTTTATGTCTGATTTACCCACTTCCTCGGTGCTGCAGCCTACGGCGACGCAGCTCCCTATCGAGTGGTATTTCGATCCCCAGATTTACGATCTCGAAAAGCGACTGTTATTCGATCAGGGCCCAGGTTACCTCGGCCATGAATTGATGGTGCCCAAGGTCGGCGATTACCACGTGCTCGATTGGCAGGGCGAAGGCCGCGCGCTGGCGCGCAACGAGCACGGCATTGCGCTGCTATCCAACGTCTGCCGCCATCGCCAGGCCTTGATGCTCAAAGGCCGTGGCAACGCTAAAAACATCGTATGCCCGCTGCACCGCTGGACTTACGACATGAGCGGCAAGCTGTTGGGTGCGCCGCATTTCCCCGGCAACCCCTGCCTCAATCTGGGCAAGACCGAGTTGCAAAATTGGAACGGCCTGCTGTTTACCGGCCCGCGCAATATCGCGCACGATTTGAAGAATCTGGGCGTGCTAAAAAATTTGGATTTCTCCGGCTATATGCTGGATTCGGTCAAGATCGATCATCATCCGTTTAGCTGGAAAACCTTTATCGAGGTTTATCTCGAGGACTATCACGTCGCGCCTTTTCATCCCGGTTTGAGCCACTTCGTCAATTGCGACGAGCTGAAGTGGGAATACGGCGACTGGTATAGCGTGCAAACCGTGGGGGTGCATAAAGCGCTATCCAAACCCGGCTCGCCGATCTATCAAAAATGGCACGAGCAAGTGCTGAAATATCAGGCAGGCCTTGCCCCGTCCCACGGCGCGATCTGGCTCACTTACTACCCGAATATTATGGTGGAGTGGTATCCGCATGTGCTGGTGGTGAGCACCGTGTGGCCGACTTCCATCGAGTCTTGCGTCAACGTGGTCGAGTTTTACTACCCAGAAGACATCGCGCTGTTCGAGCGCGAATTCGTCGAGGCGGAGCAAGCGGCTTATCGCGAAACCGCCATCGAAGATGACGATATCTGCCAACGCATGCAAGACGGGCGCAAAGCCTTGTGGCAGCGCGGCGACAACGAAGCGGGGCCGTATCAATCGCCGATGGAAGATGGCATGGTGCATTTCCACGAATTCCTACGGCGGCAAATCACGCCGCATTTGTAATGAAATCCACCTGGATGATCGTCGCCGGATTTTTATTCGGCCTCATGGGCGTATTCGTCAAATTAGGCAGTCAGTATTTCTCCAGTGCCGAGTTGGTGTTTTACCGCTCGCTGATCGGCCTCGTGGTGATCTACGGTATCGTGCGCGTGCAAGGTCTTTCGCTCGCTACGCCACATGTTGCGAGCCATGTCTGGCGCGGGTTATCGGGCTTCTTCGCCTTGATGTTGTTCTTTTATGCGATCAGCGCCTTGCCGCTCGCCACGGCCATCACGCTCAACTACACTTCACCGCTGTTTCTTGCCTTGCTGCTCACGCTCTGGCTGAAAGAAAAGCCCCACTGGCGGCTGATCGGCGCCATTCTGCTGGGCTTTGCCGGAGTCGTCCTATTGTTACGCCCGAACCTGCACACGGAACAAATCCTCGGTGGCATGATGGGACTTGCTTCGGGTTTCTTGGCCGGCATTGCCTACCTGAATGTAAAGCAACTCGGCGCCTTGGGTGAAGCCGAATGGCGCGTGGTGTTTTACTTCACCTTGATCTCCACCCTGGGTGCTGGGGCGTGGATGCTGATTCATCAATTCCACGCATTGAGTTGGCAGACCTTGCCCATCCTCTTGGGCTTGGGCACCACCGCTACCTTGGCCCAACTCGCCATGACCCGTGCCTACCGCGTGGGTAAAACATTAGTGGTCGGCAGCCTCGCCTACACCACGGTGATTTTTGCCAGCCTATTTGGGATTCTGCTTTGGGATGAGTGGCTCTCGCCCCTCTCCTGGCTGGGGATTGGATTGATTGTCACCAGCGGTGTGCTGAGCGCTTTCTGGCGCCCCAGTAAATAGCGGCCCATTTCATCATGCTGTACCGTGGGTGCGCTCTGCTCTATAGTTAAAAAACTTAACCGGGAAACAACGCTCATGATCACCATCGACGTCAAAAATAATCTGGTCAGCATCGCGGTATTGGGCGAATTCACGCTCGCCGACTTCAAGCTATTCGAAGAAAGCGTCTTGCACGGCATCAAGCTCGAAGGCCGCGTCGACTTGCTCATCGATTTGCGCGATATGCTCAACTACACCGTGGACGTGATGTGGGAAGAGATCAAATTTACCCGCGCCCACGAGCGCGAATTCGGCAAAGTCGCAGTGGTCACCGAAGATCAGTGGATCACCTGGACTGCGTGGCTACAACGCTTTTTCGTGGATGCCGATATCGAAGTTTTTGCCGATTACGATGCGGCGACCAGCTGGATTAAAGCTGCGTAATCCCGCTGCCCAGCATTACCAAGGTTTAAGTGGCATATCCCAGCATTAGCCCCTAGCCTATTGGCGTTTGTCATGCTTGAGGTAAAGCGCCATGAATCGACTGGTACTATCGCATCCTCCCCGCCTGGGTTTCACCCTGTTACTGTTTCTGGGATTGGCGCTGCTCGGCATTCAATGGGCGCAGCACTGGACATTCGAATCCCAGCCGGACACTGAAACGGCTGCCGCGCAAGCCGATCTATTACGCCTGACAACTAATCTCGCCGCGCATCAGCAACAAACACTGACGCAAATCAACGATCGCTTGCAGGTGCTAAGTGGCCTGTCGTGGATCACCCTTTCCGAAACGGGTACCTGCGACCGCTTGCTGGCACGCCAACTGGATACCCTGCCCGGCATGGACAATCTCGTCGTGTTGGATCGCCACGGGAAAGTACGTTGCCATGCCTTGCCCCTCCATGAATCGCTATCGCAGGATTATTTCAGCGCCACTGCCGCCATGACTGAGCAGGGTTCGTCGCTGCCGATCATGCGCTCGAACAAAATCTTGTTTGCTGCTCCGCTACCGAGCACCGTGGGACGTGTGAATGGTCGCGTGCTTGCGATCGCCCCCCTAGCCGGCTGGTTGCGAATGAGCCAATCACCTCTGCCCGCCGCCGTTTCGCTCACGCTTTTGGATCGCGAAGGCCAAGCATTGATCACGGAGGAGCGTGCCACCGCCATGATGAGTAGCATGCCGGCACGATTCGAAGCAGGAATATCGACTGGAATCGGCTGGGATGGCATAGCCTATTGGCAGGCTGCAGCGCCGCTGAGCGGTGCAGTGCGCGGCCTGACATTGGTGGCGCGCCAAGCCGCGCCCAACGCCCTTTTGCAACCCCCTTCCGCGCTACTCGGCCTGCTGGGGTTGATGCTATTTATGCTGGCCAGCCTCGCCACGCTCAGACTCGCCGGATCACGGCTCAGCCCGTGGTGGCAAGACGTGAAAAATACTTATGGCCCCATGCCTGCACGCTTCATGCAACGCCTACGCAGCTTAGCCGCGCAGTCGCATGGGGAAAATACCGTGATGCTGCTACGCCGCACCAATGCGGATCTGAAGCGCTCGCTTGCAGCACAAGAATCGCGCAACACGCAACTGCAACGGCTCGACCAACTCAATCAGATGCTGCTTAGCAGCACCAGCCTGCGTGAAGCGGCGAACGCTGTTGCGCAATGCGCGTGCGAGTTGCTCCCGCACATTGGCGGGGCGCTGCTGCTGCGCACTCGGCCCGGTGTGGTAGAAACGGCCGTGACCTGGGGCCACAGTGCACAGCACGAGTTCTCGCGCCCGGAGGATTGCTGGGCGCAGCGCTTGGGTCATACCTATGTCGTTTCGCAACGCCTGGGGGCGGCCTGCTGCGCCCATTTGAAAACATCTGCGCCTGGGCCCTATGTTTGCGTGCCGCTCATCGCGCAGGGTGAGTTGTTGGGTACGCTGCATCTCCAAGCACAGACGACCAGCACTGAAGCGCCCTCGTCCTGGCTGGCCGAAGCACTCGCCCAACGCACCGCGGGCGCCATCAGCCGCATCCAGCGCGAGGCCCTGCTGCGCGCCCAAGCCACACGCGACCCACTGACCGGCTTGCACAACCGGCGCTTTCTGGAAGAAACCTTGGCCCTGGAGGAAATACGCGCCAAGCGGCACGGTGCGCACATCGGTCTCATGGTGCTGGATGTGGATCTTTTCAAACGCTTCAATGATACCTTCGGCCACGATGCGGGCGACGCGCTGCTGCGCGCACTGGGTCGCACGATTCGCAGCCAGGTGCGCAAGGGTGATATCCCATGCCGCTTCGGTGGGGAGGAATTTGTGATTGTGTTACCGGGGGCTGATCTCGATATCACTGTCGCGCGCGCGGAAGCGCTGCGACTAGCGGTGAGCGAACTACAAGTAACACATGGTGGGCAAGCGCTTGGCCCGATCACCGTCTCGATTGGCGTGGCCTGCTATCCGCGCCATGGCGCTAACTGCCAAGCAGTGCTCAAGGTTGCCGATCAAGCACTGTACGCCGGCAAGCACGCAGGGCGTGATCGCGTCATGCGCCCCGCGCCCATGCTGGTCACGTCGGTTTAAAGTTTGGTTGCAATACCAAACGAAGCGAAAAAAGGTGAAAGCTGACCGATAAGCCGGGTTCTGTCGTGGACAGTCATCTATCTAGGCGCCGCGTTGCCACGGCGCTCGAGCAACCTACCCGGAAACAACGCGAGCAGCGCCAATGTTTCCCTATTTGGTCTTGCTCCGGGTGGGGTTTAGCCTGCCACTGAATGTTGCCACCAGTGCGGTGGGCTCTTACCCCACCATTTCAACCTTACCTGTGCCCAACCCAATCATTGCAGCTTGCGCTGCTCTTCTTGGGGGACTTTGCCGCCCTTGCGGGCGGCAAGTCCAGGCCATCGGCGGTATATTTTCTGTGCCACTTTCCATCGCCTCGCGGCGTCCGGCTGTTAGCCGGCACCCTGCTCTGTGGAGCCCGGACTTTCCTCTCGCCACCGCCGATATTCGGGTAACCCGAACCTCAGCCGCGCAGCGAGCGACTGTCTAGTCAACTTTCATTCTTAGTATATCAATTAGTTAATGCGTTCCCTGGATCTTTGACAAAACCCGACTAATTTACTATACAAAAGATATGGGAACGCTTCGGCAAACACTAAGCTGTAAGCGCTTTCAGGGCACAGTAGGTTATCTAATGCACATGGAGGAATGAACTCCCCGGCAAGCCGGTCTGGTTCGTCAACGCACCTGTCCCCGCGTGACAAGCCAAACCTCCGATGCCGGAATCTCAAGGAGACGGCCAATGAGACGCAGAATGTATTTCGTACTACCCGATATTGCGAGCGCGAAACAAATCGTGAATGACTTGTTGCTAGCCCGCATTGAAGATCGCCACATGCACTTCCTCGCCAAGGATGGGGTGTCGCTTGAAGGCTTGCACGAAGCTTCAATTTTGCAGAAATCCGATATTGTCCACGGCGCAGAAGCCGGTATCGTGATCGGTGGCGTGGCGGGGGTTGTAGCGGGCGTTGCAGTCATGATGTTCCCGCCGACAGGCGCGTCCATGCAACTGGTCACCGTACTCATCACTGCTGTGCTTGGTTCAGTCTTTGGCGCGTGGGTTTCAAGCATGATTGCGAGCTCGGTACCCAATTCACGCTTGCGCGAATTCGAGCATGAGATCGAAGACGGCAAGATTCTACTGATGGTGGATGTGCCGGCCGCGCGTGTAGCCGAAATCCGCGAACTGTTCGGCAAGCGTCATCCGGAAGCCAGTGGCCGGGGCCAGGAGCCGACGATTCCGGCTTTTCCCTAACCCCCTATAGACAAGCTTCACTTTCCGAACGAACAGCCCGCTCTTTGGGCTGTTCTTTTTTGTTTTGTTTATTGTGGCGCGAGACGCCAATGGATGCGCTCACCCGCACGAAGGGGGATCAGCTTATCGGAGCCGAAAGCGAGTTCGGACGGCACATCCCATTCTTCTTTCACCAAGGTGATGGTGTCAGCATTACGCGGCAGGCCGTAGAAATCCGCCCCATAAAAACTGGCGAATGCTTCGAGCTTGCCCAGTGCATTCGCCGACTCGAACGCCTCCGCATACAACTCGATCGCCGCGTGTGCGCTGTAAATGCCCGCACAGCCGCAAGCAGATTCTTTTGCGTGCTTGGAGTGCGGCGCGCTGTCGGTGCCTAAAAAGAATTTTGGGTTGCCGCTGGTCGCGGCGGCGAGCAAGACCCAGCGATGCTCTTCGCGCTTTAATACCGGCAGGCAATAGAGATGCGGGCGCATGCCGCCGGCGAACATGGCGTTGCGGTTATACAGCAGATGATGCGCGGTAATGGTGGCGGCAATATTGTCCGGCGCGGCTTTCACGAAATCCACCGCCTGGCGCGTGGTGATGTGCTCCAGCACGATTTTGAGTCGCGGAAAGCGCGCCGCCAGCGGCTCCAGCACATTGTCGATGAACACTTGCTCACGGTCGAACACATCGACATGAGGGTTGGTCACTTCACCGTGAATCAAGAGCGGCAAGCCGACTTCCTCCATCGCGGCCAAAGCGTCATAGCATCTGGAAATGACGGTCACGCCAGCATCGGCATTTGTGGTGGCGCCAGCCGGGTAATATTTCACGCCATGAATCAACCCGCTCATCTTTGCCGTGCGAATCTCGTTCGGGGAAGTATTATCGGTGAGATAGAGCGTCATCAAAGGCTCGAAGCGCGCGCCGGGCGGCGTTGCCGCGACAATGCGCGCCCGATATTCGCGCGCCAGCTCGGTAGTAGTGACGGGCGGCTTGAGATTCGGCATGATAATGGCGCGTGCAAAACGGCGCGCGGTATCGGGGATAACCGCCGCCATCAGCGCATGATCTCGCACATGCAAGTGCCAGTCGTCGGGTCGAGTAAAGGTAATGGTTTGCATAAGGCCCCGAAGTATAGCGGAAGCGCTTTTGGCCTGCCTTGGTTCGGCTTAAATGCTTGACTATTAGCTACACGGCGCTATATTAGCATTTAAAGATATTGTTATCCTTAATCAAGGGAACGCCATGCGACGATTAATCATTTTATTGGGGCTGCTGTTGAGTTGTCTGCCCGCCTTCGCTGCGCCGGATGGCGCAAAGCTCTACTCGCGCAATTGCGCCGGCTGTCATGGCGAAAAGGGCGACGGCGGGATTGGCATTCCGCTTTCTCTCCCTTCGTTCCACGCGTCGGTGGATGACGATTACCTCAAACAAACCGTGTTGCGTGGCCGCCCCGGGCGCGTGATGCCCTCCTTCAGCTATCTGAGCGACGCGGAAGTGGACGCGATCGTGCGCCACATGCGCAGTTGGTATAAAGGCAAGGTTCCGGTTTATCCCTTCACTCCGATCAAGGGCGACGCGAAACGCGGCGCGCAATTGTTCGAGAAACACTGCGCGGGCTGTCATGGCCCCTCGGGCGAAGGCGGTCACGGCACCGGCGTTACCTTTTCGCGCCCGCGCGATTTTCCCATCATGCCGCCCGCGCTCCACAATCCGGGTTATTTATCCTCGACCAAAGACGCGATGATAAAAGACACCTTGGTGAAAGGACGCGCAGGCACACCCATGGTGGCGGCTAGTAAACGCGGGTTGAAGGACAAAGACATCAACGACATCGTGGCGCATGTACGCAGCTTCGAGAAAAAACCGCTGGCAAGCTCAGCCAAATTGATCGAAACCAGCGACGCCATTCTCATCATGGAATCGCCCTACGACCTCAAAACCACCATCGAGAATGTCAAAAAAGCGGTGGGCTCGAATAACTTCGCATTCATTCGTGAGCAGCCGCTCAATGCCGGTTTAGTCGCAGAGGGCCGCGAAGATCCAAAACAGCACATCGTTTATTTCTGCAACTTCAGCTTGCTGAATCAAGCGCTGGCGACCGACCCGCGCGTCGGATTGTTTTTACCCTGCCGCATCACCGTGGTGGAACAGGGCGGAAAAGTCAGCATGATGGCCGCCAACCCCAAACGCCTATCGCGCATTTTCAATAACGCGGAGCTGAATGAGATGTGCGACCAAGTGACCAATATGTATATCGCGGTGATGGAGGAAGCGGCGCTATGAAACGCATATACGCAATCGCACTTATCGTCGCGTTGTGGTTCAACAGCGCCAGCGCTGACGAATTGCTCATGATCCGTTCCAGCCAAAATTTCGAAGACGCCATGACCACGCTCCAAGGAGCAATCGCCGAACGCGGCTACAAAGTCACGCGGGTGCAGCGCGTGGATGTCGGTCTGGAAGCCAAGGGCTACAA
>JADMJT010000063.1:2892-14666 GCA_018781585.1 Burkholderiales bacterium | reverse complement strand
TGATATCGCCACCGTAGCACTTGGCCAGCACATTTTTGCGCATCGCCTTGACGTTCTCGCGCGCGATAATGTTGGCGCCAATCGCCGCTTGAATCGCCACATCAAACATTTGGCGCGGGATGAGCTCGCGCATTTTCGCCGCCAAGTCGCGCCCGCGTGATTGCGAGCTGACCCGGTGGACGATGGTGGAGAGCGCATCTACTTTCTCGCCATTCACCAAAATATCCAGCTTGACCAGATCGGCGACTTGGAAGGCCTTGAAATCGTAATCGAGTGAGGCATAGCCGCGTGATACTGATTTTAGTTTGTCGAAAAAATCCATCACGACTTCGTTCATCGGCAGCTCATACGTCAACATCACTTGGCGGCCCATGTACTGCATATTTTTTTGTACGCCGCGCTTGCCGGTACAAAGCGTGATGACGTTGCCCACATATTCCTGCGGCGTCAAAATTGTGGCGCTGATGATCGGTTCGCGAATCTCGGCGA
The DNA here is from genome assembly GCA_018781585.1 of Burkholderiales bacterium. Taxonomy (GTDB): domain Bacteria; phylum Pseudomonadota; class Gammaproteobacteria; order Burkholderiales; family Thiobacteraceae; genus RBG-16-58-11. The sequence goes on along the minus strand of JADMJT010000063.1, from coordinate 14,177 downwards.
TTTTCGCCTGGTCGGGTAGCCGCGAGGGGTTCTCGATTTCCAACACCTCGCCGTCGCGCATCAGCACTTGATACACCACCGTCGGCGCGGTGGTGATGAGATTCATGTTGTATTCCCGTTCCAGCCGTTCCTGCACGATATCCATGTGCAGCAGACCCAGGAAACCGCAGCGGAAACCAAAACCTAAAGCTTGGGAGGTTTCCGGCTCGTAATGCAGGGAAGAGTCGTTGAGCTTGAGCTTTTCTAGGGCGTCGCGCAGTGCTTCGTATTCGTGCGAATCGATGGGATACAAGCCGGCGAACACCTGCGGCTTGATTTCTTTGAATCCGGGCAACGCCTCGGCTGCCCGCTTATCGGCGCGCGTGAGGGTGTCACCCACCTGGGCGCTTTTGAGTTCTTTGATACCCGCGATGACAAAACCGACATCCCCTGCCGAAAGTTGCTTACGCTGTACCGATTTGGGGGTAAACACACCCACTTGTTCGCAAAGATAGCTCATGCCGCTGGCCATCAACAAAACTTTGTCTTTGGGCCGCAGCGTACCGTCCACCACGCGCACCAGCATCACCACCCCGACGTAATTATCAAACCAGGAATCAATGATGAGCGCCTTGAGCGGGGCGTCTGGATCGCCTTTAGGCGCAGGAATTTTCGCGATCACCATTTCTAAAATATCGTCGATACCCACACCGGTCTTAGCACTAGCGTGCACCGCATCGGTGGCGTCGATGCCAATAATGTCTTCGATCTCTTGAATCACGGCCTCCGGGTTGGCCGAAGGCAGGTCGATTTTATTTAATACCGCCACGACCTCCACCCCCTGCTCGATCGCGGTGTAGCAGTTGGCCACGGTCTGCGCCTCGACGCCCTGCGATGCATCCACCACCAACAGCGCGCCTTCGCAAGCGGCGAGCGAGCGCGAGACTTCATATGAGAAATCCACATGCCCTGGGGTATCGATCAGGTTGAGCTGGTAAATTTGGCCGTCACGGGCTTTATAGTGCAGCGCGGCGGTTTGCGCCTTGATGGTAATCCCGCGCTCTTTTTCCAAATCCATGGAATCAAGCACTTGCGATTCCATCTCCCGGTCGGATAGCCCGCCACAGCGTTGAATAAAGCGATCGGCCATGGTCGATTTGCCGTGATCGATATGGGCGATGATGGAAAAATTGCGGATATTTTCTTGCATGGAGTACCAACAAAAAAGGGCACACAAGGCGCCCTTTTGGCATGTGAGGAAAGGCGGCTATTTTAGCCGATTTCCCCTAAATAATCATTCACTTTTCGTCGCCGGACGCGTATCCAGAAAGGCTTTCAAGGCGGGAAAGTCGAGGTGGTGGTGGCAGATTTCCTGGCCGTTGCCCAAGAGCACCGGCACCAGGGTTCCGTAGCGTAAGACGAGCCGAGGATTTTGGTCGATATCCACGAAATCAAACTTGAAAGCAAATTCTTGCTGCAGACCTTCCAGCGCGGCGACCATTTCTTGGCACAAATGACAGTCCGGGCGGCCATAGACCGTTAATTTAAATCGGGGTGAACGCATATTAAAGGCGGCGCAAAATGACGGGTTGTGCGCGGTTCTTGTCAAAAAGAATAGGATTAAGCCACTTGATACCGAACGCGCTGGCGATCAATCCGGCGAGCCCTCCTAGCCCCGCATACAAATCGCGCGCACCGGCAGGACCAGCAAGCCACAAACCTATCATTGCCCCCATGATCAAGGCAACGAGTGGTAGTAGATAGGCTAAAAAAGCGCTTTTGAGAAACGCGCCCTCTTCCAGCCCCAACATGACTTGCTCCCCTACTTTGGCCTCAATGGGATTGTTCACGCGCAAGGCTTTAGGCTGCTGGCTGAAAATACGCGTTAACACAGCGGTGGAACATGCGGAAGTACTACAATTTCCGCTGCCGCAACTCCCACCGGCTTGCGCTTCCACATAGGTGGCGCCATGCTCAATTTTCACGACTAAGGCTTGGGATTCGAGCATGGCTATTTGCGAAAGCTTACCGCGTCCCCAATGTGCATGACCGTGGCGGCGGGCACTTCGCCCAGCACTTTAACTTGGTATTCACCCACCTGGCGGGAATAAACGTTTAGTGCGCCTTGGTGCGAGAGGCCCAGCGTGGATTTCTCCGAAACTGGCTCGATAAAGACCGAAGCCGCTGCCAAGCCATCAGAGAACACAATGTGATTGACCGGCATGCTGGCGCCGGGCAGTACCCGTTTCATTTCATTGACTTTTTTAAATCCTGGCGGCGCGCCGCTGACGTCCCAGCCCGAATCAATGGGAAGGGGCTGAGACGTGCCCTCTCCCGTGGAACGGACGAGCCGCTTGCCTTTAAGTGCGGGCTTCACTTCACTGCGATCGATTGGTCCACCGATTTTGATTTGGGTAAAGGCGAATTGATCGACAATCTGTTTCTTTTCGCTCCATGTGCTCGCTTTAAGCAGCAAACCCGTTTGGGTATCCGCCCATAAGCGATGTCCGTAGCGATATTGATCTTTGGGCGTCAGAATAATCACTTGGCATTCACGCCCGGCTACCCGCTCTTGCCCACCCAGCTTGATCTCGTAAAATTCACTTAAGCCGGCTATTTGTGGCGGCAATAGCGCAGGAAAGGATTTTTTGACGCGATGCCGATCCACCATCACCGTCTTGTCATCTGGCATGAAGCAATAAACTTCATCGTTGTTGCGATAGATTTGCCGCGGGCGACCATCCAGCGTCACGAGTTTTTCATACTCACCGCTGGCATCCTTCATATGCGTGATACGCGAAGTTTCTACCTGCTGCCCATGCTGATAAACAAAACTGCCTGAATAATTTAATTGCTGTGCCGCATTGGTAATGCGTTGCAACCAGACCATTGCATCGTCTGGCGTTGTATCACCGGCCTGGCTGGCCATGGCGGCCACCAGCAACATCCAAGCAGCCAACAGCTGTTTCATCGGCCGCTTTCCTGGTGTTCCGACACGGTGCGCACGTATGCGGGAATGCCTTCCATAGCGTAGCTCGGCGAAAATTCTTGATGCGCGAGAAGATAGGAATTAGAGACCACGCGCGAAAATTGCACCGTCTCGGGGGTTTTTGCCGCCACGGCTTGCGTCGATGGCGCGGCTTTCGGTTTCGCGACAGCCACTTGCTGTGTAGCGGCCACGGGGGCGGCGGCGAGCGCGACAGGCGCGTCGGCTTGGTTTACCCGCACCATCTGCCACGTCAAGACACCGACCAAACCGACTGCCGCAACCGATGCCGCGAGCGGCATGGCATAGCGCGACGTGTTCGGTTGCGGCTTACGCTGCGGCGCCAAAATGGTGGGCTCCTCGGCGAGTTGTCGCGCCAGCTTAGCGGTGAAATCAATGGATAACTGGGGTGATTTGCGCAGTGCGTCGCCCAGCACATGGTAGGCGGCCCAGGTGTGACACAGTTCCTTATCGTTTTTCAGCGTGCTAATTTGGCGCGCCATTTCGGCTGGCGCGAGCTCGCCATCCATGAGAGCAGAAAGTTGTTCGCTCATGATTACCACCTCCGGTCTATGCTGGTGCCCAGTAAAGGGCGTAATTTTTCCGCCACCGCCTCGCGCGCGCGGAAAATACGCGAACGGACGGTGCCGATGGGACAATTCATTACTTGGGCAATGTCTTCGTAGCTCAGCCCTTCCATCTCGCGCAGGGTCAGCGCGGTGCGCAGTTCCGCGGGCAGGGCTTCAACCGCCGCATTCACGGTGTCGCCGATTTCTTTGGTGAGCAACGTGGCTTCCGGCGTATTCCAGTCATGGAGCTGCCCGGCATCCTCAAACGATTCTGCATCTTCAATATCGAATTCGGTACTGGTCGGCGCGCGCCGGCCTCGGGACACCAAATAATTTTTCGCAGTGTTGATGCCAATTCGATAGAGCCAGGTATAAAACGCGCTCTCGCCGCGAAAGGAAGGCAAAGCCCGATAGGCTTTAATAAACGCTTCCTGCGACACGTCTTCCACCTCCGCCGCATCACGAATAAAGCGCGATAACAGCCGCGCCAGCTTGCGCTGGTACTTGACCACGAGCAGCTCGAAGGCATGCTTGTCGCCGGCTTGCGCGCGCTCGACCAGAACTTGGTCGATTTCCCGTTCTCCCATGCAGGGCCGTTCCGTTTTAGTGGTTGTTGGGGCAATCGCCCCAATCGGTATGTCGATTAGAAGGCCCAAAGTATACCGTCTATGTCAAAAATGCGGGAACAGGAATCATCACCTATTCAAAAGACCGACCGATGCGCCGAGAGTTCACTTAGAATCGGCCTTAACCTGCATGTTATGATCAACACTTGAATTAAAGACTTGAAATTATGTCGCATTCCTTCGATGTACTGATTGTCGGTAGCGGCTTGGCTGGCCTGACAACCGCCCTGCATCTGGCCGATCAACGCCGGGTGGGGATCATTACCAAGCGTCGCCTGCTCGAGGGCGCCAGCGATTGGGCGCAAGGCGGCATCGCCGCGGTGTTGGCCGCCGACGATTCGATCGAGGCGCATGTCCAAGATACCTTGATTGCCGGCGCCGGCTTATGCGATGCGGAAATCACGCGCCATGTCGTCTCCCAGGGGCGCGAAGCGATTCAGTGGTTGATCGACCAAGGCGTGCCCTTTACGCGCGATACCGGCAATGCCACCGGCTACCACCTCACGCGCGAAGGCGGGCACAGCCATCGCCGCGTCATCCACGCGGCGGATGCCACCGGCCACGCAGTGCAAACCACCCTAGTCGAACGCGTGAAAGCACATCCCAATATCACGCTGTTCGAACAGCACATCGCGATCGATCTCATTACCGATACCAAGCTCAACCGTCCAGGAAAGCGCTGTTATGGCTTTTACGCGCTCGATAAAAGCACGGGGCGGGTGGTCACCTTTTCAGCACAACATATCGTGTTGGCTAGCGGTGGCGCGGGCAAGGTGTATCTCTACACCACCAACCCGGATGTCGCGACCGGCGATGGCCTTTCCATGGGCTGGCGCGCGGGCTGCCGGGTGGCGAATATGGAATTCATTCAGTTTCATCCGACCTGTTTGTATCATCCACACGCCAAATCGTTTCTCGTCACCGAAGCGGTGCGCGGTGAAGGCGGCTTATTGAAATTGCCGGATGGCTCTCGCTTCATGCCCGAGCACGACGCCCGCGCCGAACTTGCGCCGCGTGACGTGGTAGCGCGCGCCATCGACTATGAGATGAAAAAGCGCGGCCTCGACTGCGTCTATCTGGATATCTCGCACAAGCCCGCCGCCTTCATTCGTGAGCATTTCCCCAATATTTACGAGCGCTGCTTGGCATTGGGCATCGACATCACGCGCGCGCCGATCCCGGTGGTGCCGGCGGCGCATTACAGTTGCGGGGGGGTGCTCACCGACGCCCGCGCGCGCACCGATGTAGCCGGATTGTATGCAGTGGGGGAAGTCGCGTTTACCGGGCTACATGGTGCGAATCGCCTGGCGAGCAACTCCCTGCTTGAGTGTTTAGTATTCGGCCGCGCCGCTGCGCATGACATCCTGGCGCAAAGTGATGCGCCCTTACCCGCCCTCCCCGCCTGGGATGAAAGCCGCGTCACTGATGCGGACGAAGAAATTGTCATTGCGCATAACTGGGACGAGCTGCGGCGCTTCATGTGGGATTATGTAGGCATCGTGCGCACCAACAAACGGTTAGCGCGGGCAATGCATCGCATCGAGTTGCTGAAGGAAGAGATCAATGAGTACTACCGCAATTTCCGCGTCAGCAACGATCTATTGGAATTGCGCAACTTGCTGCTGACGGCAGAACTGATCGTGCGCTGCGCCATGGCGCGGCATGAAAGTCGTGGCCTACACTTCAGTCGCGATTATCCGGAGCTATTACCCCATGCGGAGAATACGGTGATCACGCCAAGCGCGAGTTAATCCTGTCTATTGCCTTGTTAAACCCGCCCTGCCCAACCCGTAGCCGCCTCTGGTTCAACACCGCGCCCCACACGCCATTTCAGCCATACCCGCAATTGCCGGAATAGCTCGGGCGCAACCATATCCGGCAGAATAAGCACCGCGCGCACGCGCCGGCTAGCGTCAGGTCTAACTAATACGATCGTGAGATAAGACGCAACAAAACTACTGCCGAGTACGCGTGCTTGCAACTCCTTACCGCTACGCATTTTGATCAAGGCGCCGCCTTCGCGCTCGCATTGCAACTCGACAATACTAGACGACCTTATTCGCCAAGCTTCGCGTGTCAGCAGTTCAATCAGACTCGCGGCAAGTGTTACGCTAAGCAATAGTTTCAGCCAAAGGGGTAAGGTTACGCCCACCACACACCCTAGCGCGGCGAGATGCCCCAGCGATAACCCGATGGCCAAATAGCGGGAAGACTTAAGCGACAGCGTCAGCATGTACGCAATCGGTTAATCACTGTTTGCAACTCGGGGGCGGCGCCGGCCGCTTCATCGGTGATCAGCGCCCATAGCTCCTCATCTCCAGCTTCGAGCAGCGTGACAAACGCTTGTTTCGCGTCGGCATCTAAGGTCGAGTAATCCTGTTCCAAAAATTGATTCAGCACCAGATCGAGTTCGAGCATGCCGCGCCGGCATTTCCAGCGCAGGCGGTTCATTTCGCTCATACGGTGCGGTTCACCAGCAGTGCTTTGATGTTGCCGATGGCCTCGGTCGGGTTGAGGCCCTTAGGGCAGACTTCGACGCAGTTCATAATGCCGTGGCAACGGAACAAGCGGTAAGGATCTTCCAAATCGTCCAGCCGCGCATTCGTCGCTTGGTCGCGGCTATCCGCGATAAAACGATAGGCTTGCAGCAAACCGGCGGGCCCGACGAATTTATCCGGGTTCCACCAGAACGAAGGACAGGCGGTAGAGCAGCAAGCACACAGAATGCATTCATACGCGCCATCCAACTCGGCGCGCTGCGCAGGCGATTGCAAACGCTCGATCTCCGGCTCCGGATCGTGGTTGATCAGGTAGGGTTGTATCGAGCGGTACTGCTGATAAAACTGTGTCAGATCCACGATCAAATCGCGTATCACCGGCAAGCCCGGCAGCGGCCGCAATTCGATCGGCTGTTTTAAATCGGCCAGCGGCGTGATACAAGCCAAGCCGTTTTGGCCGTTGATGTTCATCGCGTCCGAACCACACACGCCTTCACGACAAGAGCGGCGCACGGAGAGCGTGGGATCTATGTCCTTGAGCGCCAAAATCGCGTCCAAAAGCATCTTGCCCTCCGGCGGGGTGTCGAGCACATAATCCTGCATGCTGGGCTTAGCGCCGGATTCCGGGTTGTAGCGATAAATGGAGAAGCGCATCGGTATCCGGCCTTTTCTAATAGGTGCGGGGAACGGGAGGGAAAGATTCGACGGTAAGGGGTTTTAAGCGTACCGGCTTGTAATCAAGGCGATCGCCGTCGAGAAAATACAGGCTGTGCTTAAGCCAATTTTTGTCGTCGCGCGCGGGAAAATCCACCTGGGAATGCGCGCCCCGGCTCTCCTGTCGGGCGCTGGCCGAAACGATGCTCGCCAGCGCGGTTTCCAGCATGTTTTCCAGCTCCAACGCTTCAATACGCGCGGTGTTGAAGATTTTGCTTTGATCGTGCAGTACGGCGCGCGAAAAGCGCTCGCGCAGAACTTGCATTTTTTCCACCCCTTCGCGTAAACCCGCGCTGGAGCGGAAAACGCCACAGTGATCTTCCATGATTTTGCGCATGGCTTCGCGAATCTCCGGGATAGTCTCGCCCTGCCCTGCGCGGGTCCAGCGTGCCAAGCGGGCAAGCGCAAGCTCGGTAGCTTCTCTCGGGATCGGACGTGGATAAGGATTTTCGCGTAAATAGTCCAGCATATGGCTGCCGGCGGCGCGTCCGAACACCACGATATCGAGCAGCGAATTGCCGCCCAGACGATTGGCGCCATGCACCGACACACAGGCGCATTCGCCCACCGCATACAAGCCTGGCACAGCCTCTTCCGGGCCGGTGGCGGTAGGTGCGACAACCTGGCCGTGGCGGTTGCTTGGGATGCCGCCCATCATGTAATGCGCGGTGGGAAATACCGGAATCGGCGCCTCGATCGGATCGGCGTGGGCGAAACGGCGCGCCAAATCGCGGATGCCGGGCAGGCGCGATTTAATTTTGTCCGCACCCAGATGATCCAGCTTGAGCCAAACGTGGTCCCCCTGCTCGCCGCAGCCGTTGCCGGCTCGGACTTCGGTGAGAATGGCGCGGCTTACCACATCACGGCTGGCCAAATCGGTAGTAGCCGGCGCATAGCGCTGCATGAAGCGCTCGCCGTGCCGGTTCACCAGAAACCCACCCTCGCCGCGCGCCGCTTCGGAAATCAGATTGCCCACACCGGCGATGCCGGTCGGGTGGAATTGGAAAAACTCCATATCTTGCAGCGGAATCCCCGCGCGCAGCGCCATGCCCAAGCCATCGCCGGTGTTGATCAGCGCATTGGTGGAGGTGCGGAAGATGCGCGCCGCGCCGCCGGTCGCGAGCAGGGTGGTGCGCGCTTCGATCAGCAGCGGCTCGCCACTTTCGATTTCCAAAGCCACCACGCCCAAGACATAGCCCTCTTCATCCTTTACCAGATCCAGCGCGTAGAACTCGTCGAAGAAATGCGTCTTGGCGCGGATATTCTGCTGATACAAGGTATGCAACATGGCATGCCCAGTTCGATCGGCGGCGGCGCAGGCGCGCACCGCCTGGCCCTGGCCAAAGTGGGTGGATTGACCGCCGAAGGTGCGCTGGTAGATTTTCCCATTATCCAAACGCGAGAACGGCAAACCGTAATGTTCCAGTTCACGCACCGTCTGCGCCGCCGCGCGGCACATGAATTCGATGGCGTCTTGGTCTCCCAGATAATCCGACCCCTTGACGGTGTCGTACATGTGCCAATGCCAGTTGTCGGGCGTAACATTGCCGAGCGCGGCATTGATGCCGCCCTGTGCCGCCACCGTATGCGAACGCGTGGGAAACACCTTGGACACCACCGCGACTTTTAAATCGGCATCCGCCAACTGCAAGGCCGCACGCAAGCCGCCGCCACCCGCTCCGATTACTAAGGCATCAAAAGTACGTTTGGGCAAACTCATGCAACGCTCCACAGAATATTCACCGCCCACATCGTATAAATCAGCAACGCCACAATGGTGGCCACTTGCAAGGGCAAGCGCAGCCGGGTCGATCGCACATAATCCATCAGAATATCGCGTACGCCGATCCATGCGTGGAGAAACAGGCTGAATGCAAAAAGCAGGGTGAAATAGCGAATCCAGGCCGTACCGAACAAGGCGCGCCACGTTTCGTATTCCACCGGCCGTTGCATCACTAACCATCCGAGTAAGGCCAATGTATAAATCAGCATGATCACGGCCGTGAAGCGCTGTACCAGCCAATCCTTCACACCATAGCGCGCGCCCGAGACAATGCGTTTCACCATAGCCAGGCGCCAAGCACAGCCGCACAAAAAGCCGCCGCTACGAACACCGCCCACGATGCACGACGCGCTTGTGCTAGCGCGACACCCCACCCAAGATCGAGCAGTAAAAAACGTAAGCCAGCAAAAAAATGGTAAAAATACACCGCGAGCAAAGTGAATAACGCAAACTTGATCATCGGATGGCTGAGCATCGAGACAAATGAATCCGGGCCGGCTAAGGATGCTTCAAATACAGCGAGCAATAGGGGAAGGCTCAGAAACAAAAAAGCCCCACTGACCCGATGCAAAAAAGAAACGAGGGCCGGTAAAGGCTGCCGGATACGAAGTAAATCCAGATAAATCGGGCGATTAGATTTCATACGTGCTTGTAAAATACTGGGTTCGCCATTATGTTAGTGAACCTAAACGCAATATTTTAACCCTATTTTTCACAGGTTTTATCCAAAGCAGGTTCATCATGAATGCAAGCTGGCAAACTTTTCTCGAATCCCTTGGCGCTGTGATCCAAAGCGGCCGGGTTCAGCATTTTGGCGACGCGTCGATCGAGTTGCGCTATGCACTTGATCAAACCATTGTAGCTGATCTATCTGATCTGAGCCTGATCCAATTCGCAGGCGAAGATGCGCAAACCTATTTGCAAGGCCAGTTCTCCAACGACCTGCGCCAGCTTGATGGCGGCAACAGCCAGCTCAGCAGTTATTGCACGCCAAAGGGCAGGATGCTGGCTAATTTTCTGCTCTGGCAGAATGCGCAAAATAGTTATCTCGCGCAATTGCCCGCCAGTTTGCGCGAACCGATTCAAAAGCGCCTCAGCATGTTCGTGCTGCGCTCGAAAGTGAAAGTGAGCGACGTGAGTGATGCCTGGGTGCGTCTGGGCGTGGGTGGCCCGGGCGCGCAAGCGGTGGTGACAAGCGTGTTAGGCGAATCGCCATCCACGGTGCATGGCTTGGTGCATCATGCGAGCGGCAGTATCTTGCGTTTGCCCGGCGACCTGTTCGAATTACTGATAGCGCCGGATCAAGCCAGCGCGATATGGCGCCAATTGACGACGCACGCCAAAGCGGTAGGCACGGCTTGCTGGGATGGGTTGATGATACGCGCCGGCATTCCCACCATTTTGCCCGGCACACAGGAAGCATTCGTGCCGCAGATGGTCAACTATGAATTGATTGACGGCGTAAATTTTAAAAAGGGCTGCTATCCGGGCCAGGAAATCGTGGCGCGCACCCAATACTTAGGCAAACTTAAACGCCGTATGTATGTCGGAAATCTCACGTTAAATTCTGCCCCGCTTCCTGGAGATGAATTGTTCAGCGCTGAGATGGCCGATCAAGCAGTCGGCATGATCGTGAATGCCGCGCCCGCGCCCACTGGAGGATATGACGTGCTGGCGGTGATTCAAATAGCGAGTGTAGAAAACGCTATCCGCTGGAAATCTTTAGATGGCCCAACCTTAAAATTGGGCGTCTTGCCTTACACCATCCCGGCATAATCCAAGCGCTTCGCTCCGTGTTCCACTATTACATCTACTATCAGGTTAATCCGGAGCGCTTGCTGGAAGCCGATGCCGCCGTTAAGCAAATCCAATATGAGATGGAAGCGCATTTCAGCATCGCCGGCCGGCTACTAAAAAAGCGCGATGAACCCATGCTTTGGATGGAAGTGTATGAGAATGTGCCGTCCAGCACGGCATTCGAGGCTGCGCTAAAACAGGTTGAGGACAAGACGGGCATCATGCAGTACATGCTCGGCGATGGCCAACGCCATCTCGAATGCTTCGTGGACTAATTGGGTTTAACTGGAGGTTTGACAGGGGATTTAGCGGGTGGTTTAGCCGCAGTTGAAG
>JADMJT010000063.1:0-2792 GCA_018781585.1 Burkholderiales bacterium | reverse complement strand
GGTTTAACTGGAGGTTTGACAGGGGATTTAGCGGGTGGTTTAGCCGCAGTTGAAGGCGGCGGCGTTGCGACCGGCTTGGCATCTTCCAACACCTGAAAGAAAATCTCGTCCTGCTTTACCATGCCCAGTTCGGATCGCGCGCGCTCCTCGATTGCCCCATAACCGGTCTTTAGGTCTTTGACTTCCGCCTCGAGTGAACTATTACGCACCTTGAGGCGGGTATTTTCTTGCTTTTGTTTTGTGAGCTCTTGATCGACTTCCCACGCCTTGAGCCAGCTACCTTTGCCCAGCCATAGGGGATATTGCAGCGCGGCAATTAGCCCAACCAGAATCAGGGTGAGCCAGCGCAGGTTCATCAGCTAATTTGGTAAAACGCCTCGCGGCCCGGATAGGTGGCGCTGTCGCCGAGTTCTTCTTCGATGCGCAACAGTTGGTTATATTTCGCCATGCGATCCGAGCGCGAGAGCGAGCCGGTTTTGATTTGCAGCGCGTTGGTGGCGACGGCAATGTCGGCGATCGTCGTGTCCTCGGTCTCGCCCGAGCGGTGCGACACCACGGCGGTATAGCCGGCGCGCTTGGCCATTTCGATCGCAGCAAAGGTTTCGGTCAGCGTACCGATTTGGTTGATTTTAATCAGGATCGAATTCGCCACGCCCTGTTGGATGCCTTCGCGCAGAATCTTGGTGTTGGTCACGAATAGATCGTCGCCAACCAGTTGCACTTTCTTGCCGAGCTTATCGGTGAGCAATTTCCAGCCCGCCCAGTCATGCTCGCTCATGCCATCCTCGATACTGATGATCGGATACTTGTCGCACCAGCTCGCCAAGAGGTCGGTAAATTCAGCCGAGGTCAGCGTGCGCTTGTCGGCAGCCAGGGTGTACCGTTCATTTTCGTAAAACTCGGAGCTGGCGCAATCGATGCCAATGGCGATATCGGCGCCGGGCGTGAAGCCAGCAGCCTTGATAGCCTCCATGATGACTTTGAGCGCGGCTTCGTTGTTCTCCAAATTTGGTGCGAAACCGCCTTCGTCACCTACTGTCGTCACATGGCCTTGACCATCGAGGATTTTCCGCAGCGCATGGAATATTTCCGCGCCGTAGCGCAGCGCTTCGCGGAAGCTTTGCGCACCCACCGGGATAATCATGAATTCTTGCATGTCGATGCTGTTGTTGGCGTGCGCGCCGCCGTTGATGATGTTCATCATCGGCACCGGCAAATGCATTTGCCCCGCCCCGCCGAGGTAACGATAGAGCGGCAAGCCGGATTCTTCTGCAGCCGCTTTGGCCACCGCCAGCGATACCGCAAGAATCGCGTTGGCGCCTAGGCGCGCCTTGTTTTCGGTGCCGTCGAGGTCGATCAGGGTTTTGTCGATGAAAGTCTGCTCTTCCGCATCAAGGCCGATGATCGCTTCACAAATTTCAGTGTTCACATTTTCCACCGCGCGCAACACGCCTTTTCCGTTGTAGCGCTGCTGATCACCGTCGCGCAATTCAACCGCTTCCTTGCTCCCGGTCGAGGCGCCGGACGGCACCGCGGCGCGTCCAATCACGCCAGACTCCAACAACACATCCGCTTCCACGGTGGGGTTGCCGCGCGAATCCAGAATCTCGCGCGCGATGACATCAACGATTGCACTCATTGCTTATTCCTTTTTTTGATTTTTACCGCGTCCTTTGCGGTTCAGTTTTGCATGAATTCGCTCTCGGCGAATCCGTGCTTTTTGACTAACACATCTATCTCTTTCAGCGTGGCGAGCAGTGCTTTCATGTGCGCCAAAGGCCACGCGTTAGGGCCATCAGACAACGCCACTTCCGGATTCGGGTGCGTTTCCATAAACACGCCGGCGACACCGGAAGCCACGGCGGCACGTGCCAACACCGGTACGAATTCTCGCTGCCCGCCACTCTTGGTGCCTTGCCCACCGGGCTGTTGAACGGAATGCGTGGCATCGAACACCACGGGGCAGCCGGTGTTGCGCATGATGGCCAAGCCGCGCATGTCGGATACCAGGGTGTTGTAACCGAATGACACACCACGCTCGCATACCATGATGGTATCCGCGCCGCCATTGGCCGCACGGGCTTTATCCACTACATTTTTCATATCCCAAGGCGCCAAGAATTGGCCCTTTTTGATATTCACCGGCTTACCTGTTGCGGCGCATGCCTGAATAAAATCGGTCTGGCGACACAAGAACGCGGGCGTTTGCAATACATCCACCACCGCTGCGACTTCATTCACTTCATGCTCCGCATGGACGTCCGTCAACACCGGCACGCCGATCTGTTGCCTTACCTCATCTAATATTCGCAAACCTTCACTCATACCCAAGCCGCGAAACGAGACCCCGGCGCTACGGTTGGCTTTGTCATAAGACGATTTGAAAATAAAGGGAATGCCTAAGTCGGCGCAGATTTCTTTCAATTGGCCTGCGGTATCCAAAGCTAATTGTTTCGATTCGATCACACACGGACCGGCAATCAAGAACAAAGGGTGATCAAGGCCGACATCAAAACTGCATAATTTCATGAGATCGCCTTCTTGGCGGAAGCTTCGTTAGGTAATTGTTCTTGCTGTTGAACTGCAGCACGGATGAAAGATGAAAACAACGGATGGCCATATCTTGGCGTGGAGGTGAATTCGGGGTGAAACTGTACCGCCACGAACCAAGGATGATTGGGCAATTCGATCATCTCGCACAAATGCTCGACCCCCTGCGAACGTCCGCTCACTTTTAGGCCAGCCTGTTCGAGCTTTTGCAATAGGCTATTGTTGACTTCATAGCGATGACG
>JADMJT010000037.1:7571-14939 GCA_018781585.1 Burkholderiales bacterium | reverse complement strand
GGTCTTTAGGAGACAACATGCCGAAACTGGTCAACCCGCATGGCGGCGGCAGCCTTAAACCCCTTCTGTTGACGGGCGACGCGCAAAAAGCCGAACTGGCACGCGCACAATCCCTACCTAAAGTTAGCATGACTTCACGGGAAACCGGCGACCTCATCATGATGGGTATCGGTGGCTTTACTCCCTTAGAAGGTTTCATGACCCGTGCCGACTGGCAGGGTGTGTGCGACGGCTACAAAATGGCCAGCGGCTTATTTTGGCCCATCCCCGTCACGCTCTCCACCGACAACGAATTAATCAAAGCGGGTAGCGATATCGCCTTAGTCGACGGTGAGTCCGGCGAAATCATGGGCACCATGAAGGTGACCGAGCAGTACACGATCGACAAAGCCCACGAGTGCATGGAAGTTTACAAGACCACCGACCTGGCGCACCCCGGCGTCAAAATGGTGATGGATCAGGCTAAGTTCAACTTAGCTGGTCCGGTAAAAGTTTTATCCGTCGGCACCTTCAAAGAAGAATACGGCGACCAGTTCATGACCCCCGCCGAGACCCGCGCAAAATTTGAACAAATGGGCTGGTCCAGGATCGCCGCCTTCCAGACCCGCAACCCGATGCACCGCTCCCACGAGTACTTGGCGAAGATCGCGATTGAGACCATGGACGGCGTGCTAGTTCATTCCCTCCTCGGCGCCCTGAAGCCGGGCGACATCCCGGCCGAAGTCCGTTCCGAAGCGATCAGTGTCCTGGTCGACAACTACTTTGCACCCAACACCGTCATCCAGGCAGGCTACCCGCTGGACATGCGCTATGCCGGTCCGCGTGAAGCATTGCTGCACGCCTTGTTCCGCCAGAACTATGGTTGCTCGCATCTGATTGTTGGTCGTGACCACGCTGGCGTGGGCGACTATTACGGCCCCTTCGACGCGCAAAAAATCTTTGATGAGATTCCTGCGGGATCGCTCGAAACCAAGAACATGAACATCGACTGGACCTTCTGGTGCAATAAATGCGGCGGGATGGCTTCGCAGCGCACTTGCCCGCACACCAAGGATGATCGCATTCTGCTGTCTGGCACCAAGGTACGTTCGATGCTTTCCGAAGGTAAAGATTTGCCTGTCGAATTCAGCCGCCCCGAAGTGGCTAAAGTACTGCAGAAATATTACGCCGGCCTCTCCGCAGAAGAGAATGTCAAGATCGAACTCAAAGGCCATTCTGCAAAATAGTTTTGAAGTATGTTTTTCAAGGTATCGCCGGATTAAGTAGTCCCGGTTTTTTTAACTGTAGTTGCATTTTGGAGAGACAACATGCCAACTTTCGTACGCACCGACAAATGTGACGGTTGCAAAGGGCAAGACAAAACCGCGTGCATGTATATTTGCCCGCATGACCTGATGATGCTGGACAAAGACGGTTCCGCGACCGGCCACGCCATGAAGGCCTATAACCAAGAACCGGAGCAATGCTGGGAGTGCTACTCCTGCGTGAAAATTTGCCCGCAACAAGCGATCGAAGCGCGTCATTACGCTGACATCGTTCCGCTCGGTGGCTCTGTGCAACCGCTGCGTGGCACCGACTCCATTATGTGGACCATCAAGTTCCGCAATGGCACCTTGAAGCGCTTCAAGTTCCCGATCCGCACCACCCCTGAAGGTTCGATCAATCCCTTCGGCGGCAAACCGGAAGCGAAAATGGAAAACATTACTAAATCTGGTTTCTTCAACCAGGAAAACGGCTATCGCGCAGGCAACCCTGCTGAACTGATCCGTAAGTAATCTAAACGCTTAAACCCAACAATTGCGGGAGGGAGCGGGCCGCTGTGCCACGCTGAACTGCAAGCAAGGAGATAGAAAATGGCTGGTGAATTTGGTAAACCTCAAGTAATCGAAGAGGAAGTAGACATCCTCTTGATCGGTGGCGGTATGGCGTGCTGTGGCGCGGCTTATGAAATCATGCGTTGGGCCGATGCCGCTAAAAAAGAAATGGGCATCGATCTGAAAATCAAACTGGTGGACAAAGCTGCAATGGATCGCTCCGGCGCCGTTGCGCAAGGCCTGTCCGCAATCAACACCTACATCGGCACCGAGCAAGACCCCGCCGACTACGCACGTATGGTGTCCAACGATCTGATGGGCATCACCCGTGACGACTTGGCCTATGACTTAGGCCGTCACGTTGACGAATCCGTACACCTGTTCGAAGAATGGGGCCTGCCGATTTGGAAGACTGACGAAAACGGCGAGCGTCATGACGGCTCCAAAGGCCTGCCCGCACTGAAAGACGGCGGCAAGCCTGTACGTTCCGGCAAATGGCAGATCATGATCAACGGCGAATCCTACAAATGGATCGTGGCTGAAGCTGCGAAAAAAGCCCTGGGCATGGATCGCATTCAAGAGCGTATTTTCATCGTCAAATTAGTGAACGACAAAAACGATCCTAACCGCGTTGCCGGTGCGGTTGGTTTCTCCACACGCGACCATACGGTTCACGTTTACAAATTCAAGGCTTGCCTGTTGGCTGCCGGTGGTTGCGTAAACTTGTTCCGCCCACGTTCGGTTGGCGAAGGCCAAGGCCGTGCATGGTACCCAGTGTGGAACGCCGGTTCGACCTATGCGATGGCTGCTGAAGCCGGCGCTGAGTTGACCATGATGGAGAACCGTTTCGTGCCCGCCCGTTTCAAAGACGGTTACGGCCCGGTCGGCGCTTGGTTCCTGTTGTTCAAAGCCAAGGCGGTTAACGCCCTGGGCGAAGTGTATATGGACCGCAACAAAGAAATGCTGAACGACTACCCACCCTACGGGTTGGCTGCTGTTCCTGCATCTTGCTTGCGTAACCACCTGATGCTGAAAGAGATGAAAGAAGGCCGCGGCCCGATTTACATGGACACCGTGTCTGCACTCGCCAAACTGCGTGAGACGCTGTCTCCGCGTGAAGTGAAGCATCTGGAAGCTGAAGCATGGGAAGACTTCCTCGACATGTGTATCGGTCAGTGCGGTATTTGGGTGGGTGAGAACATCGAGCCGGAAAAGAAAAATTCCGAATTGATGCCGACCGAGCCCTACCTGCTTGGTTCGCACTCCGGTTGCTGCGGTATTTGGGTCTCGGGTCCGGACGATCTGGGCGCGCCGAAAGCCGAAGAGCATGCCGAAGCAAGCAAGGTTCCTGGTCACCTGCCTTCTGGTTGGAGCTGGGGCTATCGTTCCATGACCACGGTTAAGGGTCTGTTCACCGCCGGTGACGGCGTGGGTGCATCCGGCCACAAATTCTCCTCCGGTTCGCATGCCGAAGGCCGTATTTGCGCCAAATCCATGGTCAAATTCTGCATCGACAACAAAGACTGGAAGCCGGAACTCGACACCGATGTAAGCACTTTGGTAGATCAAATTTACCAACCTGTGCGCACCTACCTCGAGCACAAGGACTACACCACCGCGATCGACATTAACCCGCACTACATTACGCCCAAGATGTTGCAGTATCGTCTGCAAAAAATCATGGACGAGTATGTTGCAGGCGTGGCAACTTACTACACCACCAACGCGCACATGCTGAAAGTGGCTGAAGAGAAGTTGGAAATGTTGAAAGAAGACGCCATGAAGATGCGTGCAAAAGACCTGCACGAACTGCTGCGCGCCTGGGAAAACTACCACCGTATTATTACGGCGGAAGCCCACATGAAACACATTCAGTTCCGTGAAGAATCCCGTTATCCGGGCTTCTACTATCGTATGGACAAGAACTTTGTCGACGAAGAAAACTGGAAGTGCTTCGTGAACTCCATCTACGACAAAACCACCCACAAGTGGACCGTGTTCAAACGTAAGCATGTGGATCTGGTGGACAAGTCCAAACTGTTCAAAGCGGCTGCCCACTAAGCTGTTGTTACAACGTTGCACAAAACCGGGCGCCTCACGGCGTCCGGTTTTTTCTTTCTGGAAGCGATAGACCTACTCTGAATGTGCCTCTTGAGCAGCATCTTGAGAATAGGCCTAAAATTGATTGGTAGAACTGCGAGGTAAATCATGAGCGAATTCATTGAGCACTCCCCCTTCCCGGATAGCCCGGTCATGCCCAAACTTATGCCGGGCGAAGCCACCATCCAATTCTCCTGCCACAAGGGCATCTCGTGTTTTAACGCCTGTTGTAAAAACATCGACATCAGCCTGACGCCCTACGACATCCTGCGCTTGAAAAAGCGCTTGAACATAACGTCGGGTGATTTCCTGGTGAAATACACATTCCCGTATGAGATGGATAATGACGGCATGGCGGGGGTGAAATTTAAACCAGTCGAAGGGGGGAGTGCCTGCCAATTCATGACCGCAGAGGGCTGCGGCGTATACGAAGACCGCCCCACTGCTTGCCGCTACTATCCCGTTGCCCTGCTCTCCATGCGCAAGCAAAACGAATTTACCGAACGCGAAGCCTATGCCATGGTGCAAGAAGATCATTGCAAAGGCCACTTTGAGCCGCGCACCATCACCATCAACGACTATCGCAAAGAACAAGGCGTAGAGGAATACGACGATCTAGCTGCGGGTTGGCGCCAACTGATCCTGAAGAAAAAATCAGCCGGCCCCACCATTGGCAAGCCGAGCCAACGTAGCTTGCAATTATTCTTCGTCGCTTGTTATGACTTGGATCGTTTTCGCGAATTTGTCGTGAGCCCCACCTTCAACGATGTGTATATCCTCGACGAAGCGCTTAAGCAGCAAATCGCGAATGACGACGTCGCGCTGATGCAATTCGCCTTTCGATTACTGCGCCAAGTTTTATTTGGTGAAGTCTCCATCGACACCAAAGCGGACGCCGTCGACATACGCTTGGCGCGCAAAAAAGAACGCGAAGAAAAACTGGATGAGATTGCCGCCAAAGTCGGCCCCATCGAATTCACCCGCGTCGATCCCAACGACAAATACAACATCAAAGATTAAGCGCAAGGAACACCATGCAAGCGCGCGCACTGGAAAGCGAAGCCTATTTCATCCAAGCCGAGCCCTATTACGAAGCCACCGGCGACGAGATCAAGATCTTCGAAGCAGCCTATCGCAACAAACTGCCGATCCTGCTCAAAGGCCCGACTGGCTGCGGTAAAACGCGCTTTATGGAATACATGGCCTGGCGGCTGCAACGTCCGCTGATTACCGTTTCTTGCCATGACGATTTAACCGCCTCCGACCTGGTCGGTCGTTATTTGGTCAAAGGCGGCGAAACCACCTGGGTCGATGGACCGCTCACCCGCGCCGTGCGCGCCGGGGCCATTTGCTATTTGGATGAAATCGTCGAGGCGCGCAAGGACACCATGGTGGTGATTCATCCCTTGGCTGATGATCGCCGCGTGTTACCGATGGAAAAGCTCGGCACCTTGGTTGAGGCGCATGAGAATTTCTGCCTCGCCGTCTCGTACAACCCCGGCTACCAAAGCGTGCTGAAAGATCTGAAACAAAGCACGCGGCAACGTTTCGTCGCACTAGAATTCGATTATCCGGCCACGGAGTTGGAAGCGAAAATTGTCGCCAACGAATCCAAAGTCGATCGCGCGCTGGCGGACAAGCTGGTCAAATTTGCGCACATGACGCGCAACCTCAAAGGCAGCGGCCTGGATGAAGGTGCCAGCACCCGGCTCTTAGTGCATGCGGGCAAACTCATCACCTCCGGCATCGAGCCCGTCTCCGCCTGTCGCAGCGCGATTGCGCAGGCCATCACCGACGATGTGGAAATGCTGGCGGCCGTGCAAGAACTCTCCTCATCACTATTTTGAACCGCCCAGACGCCACGTCGGTTTAATTTGTATGGCCGATAACGCGCCACTCACGCTCGAACAAATCCTCAAGCCACTGGAAACGTGGTTTGAAGTTGAATTCACCTTCCTTCACGTCACTGAAATTGCCGAAGCCCTCTCGCTTCTCTCGCGCGAAGAGCAGGATTTTTTCCTGAACTGGATACGGCGCATTAGCACCACCAACATCCAAATTTCCTATCAGTTCGCGGTGCGCGCGACCGCCGGCTTAGCCCACCTGGATCAGCGCGTAATCGAAGCCTGGGCGTTGCACGCCATGGACACTTACGACCGCGCGGGGCTGCGCGCCGCGATAGAAGTCATTGAGGATGTCGAAAACTTCGTACACCTTAGCCACGCACACGCAGAAGGTGCGGTGTTCGATGAATTCAGCGGCATCTTGCTCACCTTCGTGCACGGGCTGTCCGGCCGACAATTGAAAATTGCGCAAGGTGATGTCCCCTATACCGACAGCGAAACGTTATATCTTCCTGCTGTCGTGGCCATGATGGAAAAGGCCAAAGACAATTTCACGCTGTGCAAAGCCATGGTGGCCTTCCAATGGGCGCAAACCCGATTCGGTAGCTTTCGCATAAATTTTGCAGAGGCGCTCGCCGCATTCGAGGATCAGGCATTCGCCCTCCAACAATTCCATGGCTTGGAAACGCTTCGGCTCGAAGCCTGCTTGCAACGTGAACTGCCCGGTCTCGCACGCGAGATGCAGCGGCTCAAGCACATCTTGGGCGAGAACGCAGCGATTCCGGATGCGTGGCGCAGCTACGCCGAGCGACTCGCCGCCTCCCATGCATCGGTCAACGACAGCCTGCACTTGCTACAAGAAGCCTACCACGCGCAACCTGCCCCGACCGCGTGCTATCAAGGCGAGCTGCGTCCAGATGCCGTGGCCGAATGCATGGCCAAACGCACCGAACACGAAAAAATGCATTTGCGCATCAAGCTCGCGCAAATGTTGGATGAGCTCGAGAAACAACAAGCCGAAGCGCCACGTGAAGCGCCCCCTAAAATTGATGTGCAAGAACATCAAGACGGCCCCAACGATTTACCGAGCTTCGATATCACGCTGGACGATATGCCGGTCGCACCACCGGAAGGCGTGAAACAACTTCTCACTTCGGTCTATCTCGATTTTGGTGAAATTCCACCCGAGTATCTGGTGCCGGCTGGCGATGGCGATTACAACCTCAGCTCATTCGATGAACAAGGCAAAGACCCAAACGACGTGTGGCAAGGTACCTACCACGAAGAAGGCGCAACCTTCTATCCGGAATGGGACCACGGCCGCCAGCACTATCGCAAGAACTGGTGCGTCATGCGTGAGAAAGACGTCACCCCGGTGCATGATGATTTCGTGCCGCAGACACTGCATAAATACAGTGGCCTGATCAAACATCTACACCGCACCTTCGAAGCCCTACGCGATGAAGACAAACTGCTCAAGCGCCAAGCCGCCGGTGACGAAGTCGATATTGATGCCCTGGTAGAAGCCTTAGCCGATGCGCGTGACGGACGCGAAATGTCAGATCGCCTATTCATGCACATGCACCGTGCCGAGCGCAATGTCGCGGTGA
>JADMJT010000037.1:0-7471 GCA_018781585.1 Burkholderiales bacterium | reverse complement strand
ATGTCAGATCGCCTATTCATGCACATGCACCGTGCCGAGCGCAATGTCGCGGTGATGTTCATGGTGGATATGAGCGGCTCCACCAAAGGCTGGATCAACGACGCCGAGCGCGAATCGCTGGTGCTGTTGTGTGAAACGCTGGAAAGATTAGGTGACCGCTATGCCATCTATGGCTTTTCCGGCAACACGCGCAAGCGCTGCGAACTGTACCGCATCAAGCGCTTTGACGAACGCTACAACGACAACGTGCGTGCGCGCATCAGCGGCATCCGCCCGCAAGATTACACGCGCATGGGATTCGCCATTCGTCACCTGACAAAATTACTCAATGAGGTCGAAGCGAAAACCCGGCTGCTCATTACCTTATCCGATGGCAAGCCGGACGATTACTTCGATGGCTATCGCAGCGCCTACGGCATCGAGGATACGCGCCAAGCCCTGATTGAAGCCAAGCGCACGGGTATTCATCCGTTCTGCATTACCATCGACAAAGAGGGGCAAGAATACTTGCCACATATGTATGGTGCGGCGCAGTATGTGATTATTGACGAGGTGAGAAAATTGCCGCTGAAGGTGGCAGATATCTACCGGCGGCTGACATCCTAGCGATCCCCGCGCCACTCCTTGGGCGGCAACTTTCGAATCACGTTAAAACCGCCTTTACCATCTGGCTTAACCACGACGATGGTGGCCGGCTCGACAACCTCCAATGTCAAAGCATCGATGTTGGGTTGGTGTGTAATCAAGACCAAATTTTCGCGGCCTTTATGCTCGGCGATCACCCGACTGATTGCATTGATGCGCTGCTGCCGGTCTTCCAAGTCCGATTCCGGCAAGGGCTCGAGCAAAGACCAGACCTGGAAGGCGCCAAAAGCAATGCGTGCGGTATCACGTGTTCGGCACAAGGGGCTTGCCCTAACCTCGCCGACTGGAATCTTGCGCTTGCGTAAGGCATTGCCGAGAAGCTTCACCTGCTCGCGCCCCTCATCGGTGAGATTGTACTGCCCCTCACAGCCCTCGAAATCCGCATCCGGGCTAGTGCTGCGGCTTAGGTTGTCCACCGCGCCATGGCGAATCAGAATGACATGCCCCCCTTGCTTCAGCGCCGGCCAGATATCGGCCCCCGCGGATAATGCCGGAGAGCCGGAAATAACGCAGGCCAAAATCAGCGGCCAGAAAATCCAACGTTTCATCATAAGTTATGATTCTACCTTTCTAGACGTGCGGGGTCACCGCCCACACGGCAGCTTCCACACGTGATTTAAGGTTCAGTTTCTTGAGTAGATGCTTGACGTGAACTTTGACCGTGCCTTCGGTGATATTGAGCTCACGCGCAATCAATTTATTGCTCTTGCCTGCGGCAATGCGCTCGATAATTTTCTTTTCCTGCTCTGTCAGCCCAGCCTCATCCACCGTCTTGGGCTTACTCTCATGCCGCAATGCGTGGGCCAGCAGGCTCGCGAGGGCCGGGCTAAGCACCATCTGCCCACGTGCCGCCTCTTTAAGGTGCGCCACCAAATCTTCCGGCTCCATATCCTTCAGCAGATAACCATCCGCACCGGCACGCAGCGCCGCCACCAGATCTTCCTGCTGATCCGACACCGTCAGCATAATGACACGAGAATCGAGATCCGCCGCCTTGATCACTTTGAGCACGTCGACGCCGCTCATATCCTTCATATTGAGGTCTAGCAGGATCATATCTGGGTGGTGCGCATAGGCCAGCTCAATACCCTCTGCCCCAGAAGAAGCTTCGCCCATCAGAACGAATCCGCCAGCGCTATCCACCAACTGTACGACGCCTTTGCGAAACAGCGGGTGGTCATCGACAATCAATAGAGAGGTGAGGGTTGAATGAGGCATGGATCAGGCTAGGTGACGATATAATTCGGCGCCGGATCGGCTGTGCGGCACAAAACGAACTTCGATGCGCGTGCCACCCTCCGGGCGGCTCATCACTTCCAATCGCCCACCTAGACCACGTGCGCGTTCCTCCATGATGGCCATGCCGTAGTGATGGGTCTGTGTAAGCTGGTTGTTGATGCCCACACCATCATCCTCAATTGAAACGCTGACCATACCATCCGCTTCGGCACACAGCACCACCTTTGCGTGATGCGCCTCGGCATGATGCACGACATTGGACAAGGCCTCCCGCACGATCTGCAAAATATGTATCTCTTCATTCGCCGACAGGGGGCAGTTGGTCAAATGCGTCTCCAGCGCGATCGTAATCTGGTTGCGGCTGGCGAATTCTTGCACGGTGCTATCCAGCACGACGGATAAGTTTTCCCCCTCTATGCGCAGACGGAATGTGGTCAGCAATTCGCGTAACTGCCGGTAGGCGCCGTTCAAACCCTCGCGCAACTCGCCCAGAATGTTGTTGGCCGCTTCCGATGGACTTTCGCGCGTGATAACGCCCGCCAGACGGCTCACCTGGATTTTCATATAAGACAGGGACTGTGCCAAGGAATCATGCAACTCTCTGGCGATCACCGAGCGCTCTTCCAACAGCGACAGCATCCGCTCATGCTCCGTGCGCCTGGCCGTTCCGATCGCCGTTCCGATGTGGCGCGACAACGCTTCGAGCAAGCGCATTTTCCAGGGCTCGACTTCCCGCCCCGGCGGGATGATCAATTGCATCACGCCATGAGCGCGCTCCGCGTCGCGCAACGGAATCGATAATACCTTCCGGTCTCCCAATTCACGCACATGCAGGCCATCTTCCGCCATGCACTCGGCGCAGGAACTCAGGCTGCAGAAGGCGACATCTCCCTGAGCAGCATTTAAGGTGGAAGCCAAGACCGAGATACTTCCCTGCGCCCCTCCCTCCATCAGGCACGCCGAGCCGGCGCCCAAGCCCAGTACTTCTTCAATCTCCCGCAACAGCAAGCGATAGGTATCCGCCTCCACCGGGCCATTGTAAAGACGGGCGATAGAGTGATACAGCAACTCCAGCGAGCGGTTGCTGCGTTCCAGGTCGGCGGTCTTTTCCTCCACGC
This sequence comes from Burkholderiales bacterium, assembly GCA_018781585.1. GTDB lineage: Bacteria > Pseudomonadota > Gammaproteobacteria > Burkholderiales > Thiobacteraceae > RBG-16-58-11. The sequence continues at coordinate 4,469 of JADMJT010000037.1, read as the reverse complement.
GCGTTTCTAAAGTACGGTAAAGCGCAGCAAGATCTTCTGCCATCAGATTGAAGGCATGACCGAGTCGGCCCAGCTCATCTTCCCCGATATGCGGGGTGCGTGCGTCCAGATTGCCGCGGCGGATTTGCGTAGTGAAAGCAACCAAATCGCGTAACGGCACGAGCACCGCAGCGTGCAGAAAGTACATGGTTAACAACACGACAAGCAGCGTAATGAGCAGGGTCACCCCGATGGTCGTGCGCAGAAAGCGGATGCGACTATCGGTATCGTGTTCGATCTGCTTGACCAAGAGATTGATGTCGGCGACGAAGGTGTTGGTCTGTTCCAACAGCGCGCTCAAGTCGTTGGGTGCGCCCTGCCGTTCGAGCAGCACCCGCAACATGGGCTTGAGTTGCTGATTCCATCTCAAGACGACTGCTTGCCGGCTGGCGGCGCTCTTGCTGTCGGCGGCGATGATAGCGGGGTTAGTCAGCACTGTGCTGTTGAGCGATTGCTCAAAGGCGGCAATCGCACTGTCAATCTCACGCCGGTAGCGCTCGTTTTCCGGTTGCGTTTGCGCAGCGTAGGCCAGCGTGCTCAGCCGGTAGCTCTGCATACGTAGCGACCCGGCGTGGTTGATCGCGGCGGCATAGCCGAGCGTGGTTTCCGCGATAAACGCGGCGCCGCCCATTCCAGCCAGCACCACGAGCGTGACAATTGTCATTGCACCGGCGATCCGGATCAGCAGCGAGTGCCGAAGGCTTGTATTCGACGCGTTCATGGGTGGCGATTCAGGGCGGGTCTTCTATATCGAAAACAAGAGTATAGGCGCATGCATCCATCGGGTGTAGCCATGCCACCCAGGAAAGCAGCGAAGCAAAGAGGAATACCTCCTCTGCCTTATCAAGGAAATGTTTTGTCTGGATAAAAAATAAACTCTTTTACCTTCAATTATTTGTTTGATTTCTTTGCTACCACTTTAGTGGTATTCCGACGAATTTCCTGGGTCTCTCCCCCACTTTTCATTTCCGGCGCCGCGTCTACACTGCGTTGAAGTGCTATTCGGATTGTTTTATCCAAATGAGGGGGCGGCATGAAAACGCAAGCTAAAAAACAGATCTCGGTACTGGCATCCAGCACCATTGCCTTCACCATTTGCTTCGCGGTCTGGATGATGTTCGCGGTGATCGGGATTCCGATCAAAAAGACCTTGGGGCTGAATGAAACCGAGTTCGGAATATTGATCGCCACCCCGGTGCTCACGGGTTCCTTGATCCGCCTTCCGCTCGGAATGTGGACGGATAAGTTTGGTGGCAGGCTGGTGTATTTCATCCTGATGCTGAGCACCGTTTTGCCGATTTATCTGATCAGCTATGCAACGAAGTACTGGCATTTTCTGGTGCTGGGATTGTTCGTCGGCGCGGCCGGCGGTTCCTTCTCGGTGGGCATCGCCTATGTCGCCAGATGGTTCACGAAAGCGCGCCAGGGTTTCGCCATGGGCATCTTCGGCGCAGGCAACGCGGGGGCGGCGCTCACCAAATTTGTTGCGCCGACCATCGTGGTGGCGTACGGCTGGCAAATGGTGCCCACCGTCTATGCGGTGGCGATGCTGCTGACCGCCATCGGCTTCTGGGTTTTCAGCTACACCGACCCGGCGCATCAGGTGAGCGCCCAGGTCACCATGCGCGATCAGCTGCTAGCGTTGAAAGATCCAAAAGTCTGGAAGCTGTGCCAGTACTACTCCATCGTGTTCGGCGGCTATGTCGCGCTGGCGCTGTGGATGACCAAATACTACATCACCGAATACGGCTTCAATATCCAGTCAGCGGCGTTGCTGGCGGCCGCCTTTTCCCTGCCCGGCGGCGTGTTGCGCGCCTTCGGCGGATGGCTCTCCGATAAATATGGGGCGCATCAGGTGACTTGGTGGGTGCTGTGGGTGTCCTGGATTTGCCTGTTCATGTTGTCCTATCCGCAAACCGATTTCACCATCTACACCGTGAACGGGCCGAAAACGTTCCATATCGGCCTCAATGTTTGGATGTTCACTGCGCTGATGTTCATCATGGGTGCGGCGTGGGCCTTCGGCAAAGCGTCGGTGTTCAAGTACATCTCCGATGAATACCCGGCCAACATCGGCGTGATCTCCGGCATCGTCGGTCTGGCGGGCGGGCTCGGTGGATTCGTGCTCCCCATTATGTTCGGCGCCATCGTGGACATCACCGGGATCAACAGCGGCGTATTTATGTTGATGTACGCCATTACCTGGGTTTCGCTAATTTGGATGTACCTGTCCGAGGTGCGCCAGGTGAATGTGTTGCAAGTCCATGGGGAGTCCCACGCCACATAACCCGCATCGTATCCATGATTGACGTTTGATCGCTACACATAAGGAGTAATAAGCATGCCTATCAATATCAAAGAGTGGAACGTGGAGGACGAGAAATTCTGGGAATCCACCGGCAAGCGCATCGCCTATCGCAACCTGATGATCTCGGTGCCCGCCTTGCTGTGTGGCTTCGCCATCTGGTTGATGTGGGGCATCATCGCGGTGCAGATGCGCAACCTGGGCTTCCCGTTCAGTCAGGAAGAGTTGTTTACTCTGACCGCGATTTCCGGGCTGGCCGGGGCCACCATGCGCATTCCGTCCTCTTTCTTTATCCGGCTGGCGGGCGGGCGCAATACGATTTTCCTCACCACCTTCATGTTGGTCACTCCGGCCATCGGCACCGGCATCGCACTGCAACATCCGGATTGGCCGCTGTGGGTGTTCCAGTTGATGGCGCTGTGGTCCGGCGTCGGCGGCGGCAACTTCGCCAGCTCCATGAGCAACATCAACACCTTCTTCCCCAAACGCCTGCAAGGAACCGCGCTCGGCATCAATGCCGGGCTGGGCAATTTCGGCGTGACCACCATGCAGATCCTGATCCCCTTATTGATGACCGTCAGCATCTTCGGCGTGTTTGGAGAAGCGACGATGCTGGTGAAAGACAGCGGCTGGATTTTCGGCAAGATTCCCGCCGGCACGCCGACCTTCATACAGAACGCAGGATTTGCCTGGATCCTCTCGCTGATACCGCTGGCAGCACTTTGCTGGTTCGGCATGAACAACCTGGAACCCATCTCCCCCAATATCGGTAGCACCATCGGCGCCTTCATCAAGATCACCTGGCTGTTTACCTTGTCGTTTATCCCCGCGATAGTCGGCCTCTACCTCTACCTGCCCGCCCCCACCGGGCTGGGTTTATTGAACATGTGGGTGGCGCTACCCTTGATCATGGTGAGTACGCTGTTCTTGATGAAGCTGGCCGCCTTCGGCGCGATGAAGGAAAACATCCAGAAGCAGTTTGCCATCTTCAAGAACAAACACACCTGGTCCATGACCGTACTGTACGTGCTGACTTTCGGTTCGTTCATCGGCTTCTCCATGGCGCTGCCACTGTCCATTTCGGTGATCTTCGGTGACAAGCACATGCTGGATGCGGCAACCGGCCTCTGGACGCATGTTAAGAATCCCAACGCGCCTTCTGCGCTGACCTATGCCTGGATCGGGCCGTTTGTGGGTGCGCTGATCCGCCCCGTCGGCGGCTGGATTTCCGACAAGGTGGGCGGCTCCATCGTGACCCAGGTTATTTCCCTGGTCATGGTGGTCGCCTCTGCCGCGGCCGGCTATACGATGCACCTAGCCTATAGCTCGCCGACGCCGGAAATTTATTTTCAGCAGTTCTTGTGGATTTTCGTGGCGCTATTCGCCGCCAGCGGCATTGGCAACGGCTCGACCTTCCGTACTGTGGGCGTGATCTTCGATCGCGTGCAGGCTGGGCCGGTGCTGGGCTGGACCTCGGCCGTGGCCGCCTATGGTTCCTTCATCGCACCAGTGGTGATCGGTGGTCAGATCAAAGCCGGCACGCCGGAAATAGCCATGTACGGCTTCGCGGTGTTTTACGCGCTGTGCCTGATTTTGAACTGGTGGTTTTATTTGCGCGCCGGTTCCGAAATCAAAAACCCGTAAGCAGCAAGCGGTAAAACCGCTCCCACTCACCGCTCACCGCGACTACAAGGAGCAATGCAATGAGCCACTTTCTCGACCGACTGATGTTTTTCAGCAAGAACCAGGGGAATTTTTCCGGTGAGCACGGTGTCGTCACCAATGAAGATCGCACTTGGGAGAACGGTTACCGGCAGCGCTGGCAGCACGACAAGATCGTGCGCTCCACCCACGGCGTGAATTGCACCGGCTCGTGCAGTTGGAAGATTTACGTCAAGAACGGTTTGATCACTTGGGAAACCCAGCAGACCGATTACCCGCGCACCCGCCCCGATCTGCCCAACCACGAACCGCGCGGCTGTCCGCGCGGTGCGAGCTACTCCTGGTATGTCTACAGCGCCCAGCGCGTGAAGTATCCGCTGATCCGCGGACGCTTGATGGAGCTGTGGCGCGAGGCGCGCAAAACCCTGGAGCCGGTGGCAGCATGGAAATCCATCACCAATGA
>JADMJT010000008.1 GCA_018781585.1 Burkholderiales bacterium | reverse complement strand
AACAGATTGGGTCCGCTGCGTTGCACGCCGCGCTCGTCCATTAAGATATCCAGGGCGAGACTGGCAAGGTCATCCGCCGTGGGTTCCAGGTAGGGGTCTTTGTCCAGGTAAAGGATTTTCAGGTAGGAGCCGCACTCCTCGCAGGCCTCGGCTTTGACCGCGCCCTTATCGCCTTCGATGATGTAATAGGAAATGTTTTTGGTGGATTCGCAGTTGCTGCACTTGGTGCGCACCATGTGCCATTCGCTGGCGCATAGGCTGCAGTGCAGATAGCGCAAGCCATGTTCCGGGCCGATGCGCACGAGGCTGGTCACGGGCGCCGCGGCGCAGACCGGGCACAGGTTGGCCGGGTCGGTGCGCCCGAAGACGCCCTTGCCCAGACTGGTGCTCATGTGTACCCAGTAGGTTTGCAGCGCGGCGGCAGCGAATGGCGCGACACCCAAATCCGTTTCTTGGACGTGGCCAGACAGCACGGCATCGGCCAGTTTTTCCAGCGTGTCCGCGTCCATTTGCCGGAGGCGGGCGAGTGCGTCCTGGGTTGGCTGGAGAGCGTCGCTGCTCACCGCATCCACGATATCCGCGAGTGCCTGACGCCAGGCGGGATCGCGTTTCCAACCTTGTGCCGGCAGCGGCGGCATGCCGTGCTGGCGGCAAAGCCCGAGTTGATCCGCGTCGGGCAGCGTAACGGGCGGAAAGTGTTGCAGCGCGGCGTGCTGCGCATCGGCGATGCGCGCCATGAAGGCGAGGAAGTCGCCCATTTTGTGATCCCGCGCCAGCTGGCGGAAGCGTTCGGCGCGGTCTTTGAAAAAGCTGGTCCGCGCCGGCAGGCGCAGAAAGGGAATTTCGCCTGCAGGCGCTTCAAGCTGCCCCGGCTGGAGGATGCTGCTTGCTATCACTAACGATTTCCTTTGCTGATATCTTTATACCAGCCCGGATGGTGATGCTTGGCCCAGGCGGCGGTGACGGTGCCGCGCGTCATGCCGCGCACCGAGCCCTTGACCCAGTAGGCCGAATAGATATGCACGATGATGGCGAGGATGGCGATGAATCCGGCTATCGCATGCACCAGCGAGGCCAGGCGTACCAGAACGATGGGGAAGATGGGCGTGAACCACGGCTGCCACATCACGACACCAGACACCAATAGCAGCGCGATCGTAATGACCAGTATCCAGAACAGATATTTCTGACCAATATTGTATTTGCCGATCTCGGGCAACTGCGTCGCCTTGTTGCACAGGATGTCGCCCAGGTGCTTTTGCCACTCCCGATCCGCTGCGGTGATTTTGTTCTGCGACCAAAGCTGAGTGGCGAAGATGAAGAAGGAAACGACCATCACCACGCCGATAAAGGGATGCAAGATACGTGACCAGGTGCCGCCGCCGAGCAGATTGTTCATAAAGAAAAAAGCCGGGTGGAACAGCGCCAGACCGGACGCCGCCAGCAGAATAAAGCTGATGGCGGTGACCCAGTGATTGGCGCGCTCGCTCACTTTGTAGCGCGTGACAACTTGCTCGCTCATGATGTGTGCTCCTCGTCTTTTACCTCATTCGGGCCGCTGGTCACGTAGTGAAAGAAACCCGCGAACACCGCGAGTCCCAGCGCGAAACTCGCCAGCGGCTTGGTCACGCCCTTCCACAGCGAAACCATGGGGCTGATGTGCGGATCTTTGGGCAAGTTGTTGTATAGGCCGGGCTGATCGGCGTGCTGCAACACATACATCACATGCGTGCCGCCGACGCCGGACGGATCGTATAGGCCGGCGTTCTGGTAGCCGCGCTCTTTCAGGTCGGTGATGCGTCCCTCGGCGTGGTGGATCATGTCGTCCTTGGAGCCGAACAAGATCGCACCGGTCGGGCAGGTTTTCACGCAGGCCGGTTCCATGCCGACTGCCACGCGATCCGAGCACAGCGTGCACTTGTAGGCCTTGCCGTCCTTCTTCGAAATGCGCGGAATATTGAACGGGCAGCCGGTGATGCAGTAGCCGCAGCCGATGCAATTTTCCTCATGGAAGTCGACGATGCCGTTCGTGTACTGCACGATGGCGCCGGGCGCGGGGCAGGCCTTGAGGCAACCGGGGTCGGCGCAGTGCATGCAGCCGTCCTTGCGGATCAGCCATTCCAGCTTACCGGCTTGCACTTCCACTTCCGCGAAGCGCATGACGGTCCAAGATTGGTCGGTAAGATCGCGCGGGTTGTCGTAGGTGCCGGCGTTCGTGCCCACTTCGTCGCGCAGATCGTTCCACTCCATGCACGCCACCTGGCAGGCCTTGCAGCCGATGCATTTGGAGATGTCGATCAATTTCGCCACCTTGATCGCCTCGCCGCGCACAGCGGGAGAAGGAGTGGTGGTGGCGGAGCGGGCCTTGATATCGAGTGATTGGAGTGCCATGGCCTTCTCCTTATACCTTCTCAATGTTCACAATGAACGCCTTGAATTCCGGGGTCTGGGTATTCGCATCACCGACGAAAGGCGTGAGCGAGTTGGTGATGTAGCCATTCTTGGCTAAGCCCATGAAGCCCCAGTGAATCGGCACGCCCACGGTGTGTACCTTTTTGCCTCCGACATTGAGGGTGGGCACGCGCTTGGTCACGACGGCCACCGCCACGATGAAACCGCGATTGGATTTCACGCGCACGTGATCGCCCGACTTGATGCCTTTCTCCTTGGCCAGCTCCTCGCCCATTTCCACGAACTGTTCCGGCTGGATGATGGCGCTGGTCTTCACATGCTTGGTCCAGAAGTGGAAGTGCTCAGTGAGGCGATACGTGGTGCAGACATAGGGAAACTTGTCCGGTTTTCCAAACGTCACCCAATCCCCCTTGAACACCCGCGCAGCCGGATTCGCCCGCGCCTGGTCGTTCTTGGGATGCAGCGGGTTGTTCAGCAGCGGCGACTCCATCGGCTCGTAATGCTCGGGGAAAGGCCCCTCCGCCATTTTGTCGATAGCGAAGAAGCGCGCTACGCCTTCCGGGTTCATGATGAAGGGGTTCATGCCTTCTTCCGGCGCGGAGTCTGCTTTGAAATCCGGAATGTCGGAGCCGGTCCACTTGCCCACGCCCGCATCCCAGCCGATCACCTTGCGCTTGGGATCGTAAGGTTTGCCGCTGGGATCGCATGAGGCGCGGTTGTACAGAATGCGCCGGTTGGCCGGCCAAGCAAAAGCCCAGTTCAGTGTCTGCCCGATGCCGTAAGGATCGCTGTTGTCGCGCCGCGCCATCAGGTTGCCCTTTTCGCTCCAGCAGCCGGCGAAAATCCAGCAGCCGCAGGCAGTGGAACCGTCATCGCGCAATTCGCCGAAGCCGTTGATCTGCTCGCCCGCTTTCACCAACACCTTGGTTGCGTCCTTGGGATCGGTGACCTCTTTCAACGCACGGCCTGAGAATTCCTTCGCCAGTTCTTCCGGGGACGGCGAATACGGCTGGCGATGTTTCCAGGTAAGGTTGAGGATGGGGTCGGGGAAAGCGCCGCCGTCCTTTTTGTATAGCTCGCGCACTTTAAGGAAAATGCCGGCCAAGATTTCTTGATCGCCCAGGGCGTCGCCCGGCGGCTCAGCGGCTTTCCAGTGCCATTGCAGCACGCGGCTGGAACTGACCAGTGAACCATCCTCCTCGGCAAAGCAGGTGGAGGGCAGGCGGAACACTTCGGTGGCAATTTTGGTCGGATCCACGTCGTTGTATTCGCCGTGGTTCTGCCAGAACTCCGAGGTTTCCGTGGCTAAGGGGTCGATGGTCACGAGGAATTTCAGCTTGGCCAGCGAGCCGGAAACTTTCACCTTGCACGGCGCCGCAGCCAGCGGGTTGAAGCCTTGGCAGATGTAGCCGTTGACCGAGCCATTATTCATATTCTCGAACACTTGCAGGATGTCGTAACCCTTGTCGAGTTTAGGCAGCCAGTCGTAGGCCCAGTTGTTCTCTGCGGTCGCCGCATCGCCGTACCAGGCCTTCATGGTGCTGACGAAGAACTTGCCGTAGTTCTGCCAGTAGCTCATTTGGCCGGGCCGCATGGGCTTGAAGGCGCGCTTCTCGATATAGGTTTTGTAATCCTGCTCGGCGTCGCTGGGTAGCGTCATATAGCCCGGCAAGAGATTCGACAGCAAACCTAAATCAGTCAGCCCTTGGATGTTGGAGTGGCCTCTGAGCGCATTCATGCCGCCGCCCGCCACGCCGATATTGCCCAGCAGCAACTGCACCATGGCAGCGGTGCGGATCATCTGTGTGCCCTGCGAGTGTTGGGTCCAACCCAAGGCGTACATGATGGTCATCGCCTTGTTGGGGGCGGAAGTCTCCGCGGCCATGGCGCAGATCTTCAGGAATGCATCCTTCGGCGTGCCGCAGATGGTGGACACCATGTCCGGCGTGTAGCGCGAGTAATGCGCTTTCATCATCCGATACACGCAGCGCGGGTTTTCCAGGCTTGGGTCGGTGAGGACAAAGCCGTCCTTGCCGATCTGATACCCCCAGGTGGATTTGTCGTAGCTGCGCTTCTCTGCGTTGTAGCCGGTGAAGATGCCATCCTCGAAGCCGTACTCCTCCTTCACCAGAAAACTGAAGTCGGTATAGTTCTTCACGTACTCGTGTTGGATCTTGTCGTTGATCAACAGATAGTTGATCAAGCCGCCCAGAAAGGCGATGTCTGTCCCCGCACGGATCGGCGCGTAGAAATCCGCTACCGCAGCGGAGCGCGTGAAGCGCGGATCCACCACGATGAGCTTGGCTTTGCGATGCGCCTTGGCTTCGGTCACCCATTTAAAACCGCAGGGGTGGGCCTCGGCGGCATTGCCGCCCATGATGAGCACCAGGTCGGTATTTTTGATATCGACCCAATGATTGGTCATAGCGCCGCGGCCAAACGTCGGGGCAAGACTTGCCACCGTGGGGCCGTGTCAAACGCGCGCTTGATTATCGAATGCGAGCATCCCCAGGCTACGCGCGATTTTATGCGTCAGGTAGCCGGTTTCGTTGCTGGAGGCGGAGGCGGCCAGCATGCCGGTGGAAACCCAGCGGTTTACCGTGTCGCCCTTGTCGTTCTTCGCGATGAAATTTTTGTCCCGATCATCCTTCATCAGCTTGGCGATGCGGGTAAAGGCCTCGTCCCAGGAAATGCGCTTCCACTCCTTGGCTCCAGGAGCGCGGTATTCCGGGTGCTTGAGCCGGCTCGGGCTCTGCACGAAATCGAGCAGGCCCGCGCCTTTAGGGCACAGCGTGCCGCGATTCACCGGATGATCCGGATCGCCCTCGATGTGGATGATCTCAGCGGGGGCGTTCTTGGATTTATCGCCCAAGCTGTAGATCAAAATGCCGCAACCGACTGAGCAATAGGGACAGGTGTTGCGGGTTTCGGTGGTGCGGGCGAGTTTGAAGGTGCGAACTTCGGCCAAGGCGTCGGTGGGAGAGAATCCCAACACCGCCAGGCTGGAGCCGCTCACCCCCGCCGCGCAAATCTTGAAGAACTGCCGTCGAGTGACTTGCATGATGCCTCCACGATTGGTTGAAAATCGTCGGTCCGATAGTTCGGCTCTTTATCCTTCATAAACACGGATGACTGGTCAGCGTGCTTCCTTCAGATTAGACGGTTTTCTGCGTATTGCTAGGGGATGATTTGTTGTTTCGCAATGTGGAATTAGGGCTGGCGCTTAGCGCAGTCCAGTCGACGGGGTGGTAGCGCTCAAGCGCAGGATCGCTGGTAGCGGTCCCAATCGAAATAGGGGCCCGGATCAGTTTTTCTGCCCGGGGCGATATCGGCGTGGCCCTTTATTGCTTCGATCGGGTACGCCGCTTTAAGCGCGGTGGTGAGTCGTGCAAGCTGCGCATATTGCGCATCGGTGAAGGGGGTGGTGTCCGATCCTTCTAACTCAATCCCAATCGAGAAATCGTTGCAGCGCTCACGCCCACACCAAGTAGATGCGCCCGCATGCCAGGCGCGCTGGGTACAAGGGACGAATTGAATCAACTCGCCGTCGCGGCGGATGAAAAAATGGCTGGAGACTTTAAAATCTTTGATGCTCTCGTAGTAGGGATGTTCGCTCGGGTCGAGTTGGTTAGTGAAGAGGTCGATCACCCCCGGCCCGCCGAATTGATCCGGCGGCAGGCTGATGTTGTGAATGACGATCAAATTTGCCACGCAGCCGTCTGGCCGTGCGTCAAAATTCGGCGAGAGGATGTAGCGCGCCCCGAGAAGCAAACCATTTTTGTCGATGGTCATCACGGCTCTTCCTCTGCGGGCTTAGCCAGCGCCGCTTCGATCGCGCCCGGTAGTGCGGCAGGTGTGATTTCGCAATTCATCACCGCATGAAAATGGCCGTTGCGATATAGCAATAAGGTGGGCAGGTGAAAAATATCAAATGCCCGCGCCAGGGCGGTGGCTTGTTGCACATCCACTTTATATAAGGCAGCGGCCGTGCCATTGACAGCGGCAGGCAATAACTTTTCCACCTTGCGGCAGACGCCGCATTCGGGGCTGCCAAATAGCACCAAGCTCGCCCCGGAGGTGTGCGCCAGGGTTGCGTGGAAATTGAATTCGGTGAGTGGTATGAGATGCATGCGCTGCCAGTATAATGCGCGGATTACCTAGGGGGATAGATTCATGGTTATTGTGCAATTGATTGTCATGCTGTTCGTGATTCTGATCGCGGCGGAGGTATTCACCAATGCACTGGAGCATTTGGGTGAGCGCTTAAAAATTTCCGAGGGTGTGACCGGTTCACTGTTCGCTGCGGTGGGCACGGCGCTGCCAGAAACGATGGTGCCTTTACTGGCGATTTTCGCTGGCACAGCGAATGCGCATCTGAATGAGGAGATCGGTGTCGGCGCAATTCTGGGGGCGCCCTTGATGCTCTCCACGCTGTCGCTATTTCTGATGGCGCTGTCGGTGACGAAGAAACGCGGCTTGCAAGGCCACTTTAACCCGGAGCGCACGGGTTTCACGCGCGATCTTAATTTTTTCCTGGGCGCATTTTCGCTCTCGGCTGTGGCGCTGTTCGTCCCGCACACGGAGCCGATCTATCGTGGCGCGCTCGCCACCGGCATGGTCCTGATTTACTTTATCTACATCATGCTGACCCTGCGCGCCTCCGCCGATTTGGTGAAGGATGGCCATGCCACCGAGGCGCATCAAAAAATGCTGCTGGCGCGGCTCGGTCTGCCGCAAAATATGGCGCTGATTTTGATTCAGCTCACGCTCGGTCTGGTACTGCTGGTAGCTGGCGCCAAGGGCTTTATCCATGGCATTGAGGAAGTCTCAACGCTGTTTGGCATCTCGGCACTGTTGTTGTCCTTGATGATCATTCCCATCGCGACCGAGTTGCCGGAGAAGGTAAATAGCATTTTATGGATACGCCGTCGCAAAGACACGTTGGCCTTTGGCAATATCACCGGCGCGATGGTGTTCCAGGGCACGCTGCTACCGGCGATCGGCATTATGCTGACGCCGTGGACACCGCAGCGCGAGGTGCTCGCCGGTATCGCCATCACCTTAATCGCAACTTTTTGGCTGCGCGTCATGCTCGCCCGCGGCCAATTGCAGGTGTGGCATTTGGGGATCAATGGCATGTTGTATGTCGCCTATCTCGTGATTGCGCTAGCCTAAACGCCATGTAAATACCACGTAGCGCGCTGACTTTTAGCTGCGTGGCGTTTGGTTTTCCCTTAGATATATATAGGGTTATTGTTCGCCACGAACCAACCGCCTAGCCAGTCATAGCCACCCCCCTGTCCTAAAGAACGCTCCTAGTTATCCGTTATTACTCATTATTCGAACAATAACGTCCCTCCAGGAGTGTCCCCATGACTAAAAATCCCAAACCCGCTCAGCTTGATCTCGACAAGCCCGCACTCGATGCGCCGTCGATCAAGCGCTCGATCTCCAACCGCTTGGTGTATTCCATCGGCAAAGATCCGATGACCGCGACTGACCGCGACTGGTTCTACAGCGCGGCAGCGGTGGTGCGCGAGCGTCTGATTGAGCGCTGGATGGAAACCATGCGCAGCTACTATCGCGAGGACACCAAGCGCGTGTATTACCTCTCCATGGAATTTTTAATGGGGCGCACGCTGATGAATAGCATGCTCAACATCGGTTGCGATGAGGGCTTTCGCAAAGCGATGAACGACATGGGGCTGGAGCTGGAAAATATTCGCGATATGGAAAACGATGCAGCGCTGGGCAATGGCGGCTTGGGCCGGCTGGCGGCGTGTTTCCTGGATTCGATGGCGACACTGGGCATTCCGGGCTACGGCTACGGCATCCGCTACGAATATGGCATGTTCAATCAGCGCATTGAAGACGGGCGGCAAGTGGAGCATCCGGATAACTGGCTGCGTTACGGCAATCCGTGGGAATTCCCCCGGCCGGAGGTGTTGTATCAAGTGAAATTTCATGGCCGGGTGGTGAACTATGCCGACGAGAAAGGCCAAGCACGCTTTCACTGGGTAGATTCCGACGATGTGATGGCGATGGCGCATGACTACCCTATCCCCGGTTATGACACCGATACCGTAAACAATATGCGGCTGTGGGCAGCGAAATCGACGCGCGATTTTGATCTCGGCTATTTCAACGAGGGCAATTACATCCGCGCAGTGGAACACAAGAACGAGTCGGAGAACCTCTCTAAGGTGCTGTACCCAGACGACACGACAGAGATGGGACGTGAGTTGCGTTTAAAGCAGCAATATTTCTTCGTCTGCGCGAGCCTGCAAGACATTCTCTATCGCTTTGGTAAATACCACGGCAACTTCGACGAACTGCCAAACAAGGTGGCGATTCAGTTAAACGACACCCATCCGTCGATTGCCATTCCCGAGTTGATGCGCGTGTTGGTCGATTTGCATGGCGTGGAGTGGGAGCATGCGTGGGAGATCACGAAGCACACCTTTGCCTACACCAATCACACCCTGATGCCGGAGGCGTTGGAAACTTGGCCGGTACCGCTGTTCGAGCGCGTGCTGCCGCGCCATTTGCAGATCATTTATGAGATCAATCATCGCTTCTTGAAAGAAGTGATGCACCGCTATCCGGGTGAGGAGCCGCTATGGCGGCGCATGTCGATTATCGATGACGCAGGCAGCAAACGCGTGCGCATGGCGCATCTGGCGATCGTCGGCAGCCACAAGGTGAACGGCGTGGCGGCGATCCATACGCAGCTCATGAAGGAAACGATTTTTGCCGATTTCCACCGCCTGTGGCCGGACCAGATCGTCAACATGACCAATGGCATCACGCCCCGGCGCTGGCTGAATCAGGCCAATCCTGGCTTATCCAAACTCATCACCTCGCGCATCGGCAAGACCTGGCCCAAGGATTTGGACCAGCTCAAGCGTTTGATCGTCTTGGCTGACGACCCAGACTTCCGTTCTGAATTTGCGAAGGTCAAACGCGCGAACAAAGTGCGTCTCGCAAAGATGATCAAAGAGCGCTTGAACATCGAGGTCAACCCGGATGCGCTATTCGACGTGCAGATCAAACGCATCCACGAATACAAGCGACAATTGCTGAACGTGCTGCACATCATCACCCTCTATAACCGCATCCGTGCCGGCGCCGACAGTGTGCCGCGCGTGGTGATCTTCGGCGGCAAGTCGGCGCCCGGCTACCAGATGGCGAAACGCGTCATCAAACTCATCAACGATGTGGCGGATATCGTGAACAACGACCCCTTGGTGGGCGACCGCCTCAAGGTGGTATTCATACCGAATTACGATGTATCCACAGCAGAGGACATCGTGCCCGCAGCTGATTTATCCGAGCAAATCTCCACTGCCGGCACCGAAGCCTCCGGCACCGGCAATATGAAGATGTCGCTCAACGGCGCGCTGACCATCGGCACGATGGATGGCGCGAATGTGGAGATCCACAATGAAGTCGGCGCGGAAAATATCTTCATCTTCGGCATGAACACCGACGAAGTGGCGCAACTGCAAGCCAGCGGCTACAACCCCTGGCACTACTACGACAACAACCCCGAGTTGAAGCAGGCGCTGGATATGCTCAATAGCGGCTATTTCTCGCCTGAGGATCACGACCGCTTCAAGCCGATCTTTAATGCGCTGACTTATCAAGGTGATCATTACATGCTGCTCGCCGATTACGCTTCCTACATTGAATCCCAACAACAGGTAGAGCATCTGTATCGTGATAAAGATGCGTGGATGCGCAAAGCGATTCTGAATGTAGCGAATATGGGGAAATTCTCTTCCGATCGTACTATCCGCGAATACTCGGAACATATTTGGAATGCGAAAACAGTGGTGAGTAAGCGGGGGAAAGATAGGTAGGATTCGGGATTCAGGGGTCAGGGAAAAACGGGAGCGAAGTTTTTTTCGACGCCTGAATCCCGAATCCTGCTTTACTCAATCCCCAATCGTTCAAGCCGATAACGCAGCGCGCGAAAGGTGATGCCCAGCAGTTTCGCCGCAGCAGTCTTGTTGTGTCGGGTTTTTTCTAACGCTTCCAGAATGGCTTCTTTTTCCAAGCGATCCAGATAATCCTGCAACGGCCATTTAGCGCCCGGTTCATACGCCACCGCACCCTCCACCGCTTCCGATGCGTTGAGGTAGAGGTCGTCCGGGCCGATGGTGTCGCCGCTGCATAAGGCCAGCGCACGCTCCAAAATATTTTCCAACTCACGCACATTGCCGGGGAATAAATAAGCCTGTAAGCCTGCAATGGCCTGCTGCGTAAGCTGTGGCACGGGCGCGCCTGATTGCTTGGCTAGGCGTGCAAGGATGGCCTGCGCGATAAGCGGAATATCCTCGTGCATTTCGCGTAGCGGCGGCATTTTGAGCTCGATCACGTTGAGCCGGTAGTACAAGTCCTGGCGGAATTTGCCGCTCTCTACCAGGCTCGACAAGCTTTGGTGGGTCGCGCTGATGATGCGCACATCGATGGGATCCTCTTGCGTGGCGCCCACCTTGCGCACTTTCTTTTCTTGAATCGTGCGCAACAATTTCACCTGCATCGACAGTGGCAGGTCGGCCACTTCATCCAGAAACAGCGTGCCGCCATTCGCCGCTTGGAAGAAACCATCACGGTCGGCATCGGCGCCGGTGAACGCGCCTTTCTTGTAACCGAAGAATTC
The DNA here is from genome assembly GCA_018781585.1 of Burkholderiales bacterium. Taxonomy (GTDB): domain Bacteria; phylum Pseudomonadota; class Gammaproteobacteria; order Burkholderiales; family Thiobacteraceae; genus RBG-16-58-11. The sequence continues at coordinate 3,905 of JADMJT010000008.1, read as the reverse complement.
ACTTTCCATCAAATTTTCGGGAATCGCGCCGCAATTCACCGCGACGAAGGGCAGCGCCTGGCGCGCGCTCTTTTCATGAATCAGACGCGCCGCCAACTCCTTGCCGCAACCCGATTCGCCGGTGACATACACCGGCGCCTGGCTGCGCGCGAGCTTGTCGATCACGTCGCGCGCTAACTGAATCGCGGGCGAATCACCGAGCAGGATGTGCTGCTGTTGTTGTTGTTCCGAAGTCTCGGTCACGCTCAGCGCCGATTTGACCAGCGCGCGCAGCTGATCGAGCGAGACCGGCTTCGCGATATAGTCGAATGCCCCCGCCTTCAGCGCCGCCACCGCATTATCGGTGCTGCCATAGGCGGTGATGACCGCCACCGGCAGCTCCGGATAATGCTGACCAATGTGCTGCACCAATTCCAGACCGGTGCCGTCCGGTAGCCGCATATCGGTCAGGCACAAATCGTAGTGATGGGTTTTGAGCAATTCGACAGCGGCGCTGACCTTCATCGCACGCTTGGATTCGAGCCCCATGCGCAGCAGGGTAAGCTCGAGTAATTCCAAGATATCGGCTTCATCATCGACGATTAATACGGTGGGGGCGCTTTGCCCCGCCGTGCGCGCGGGTGGTTTCAACTCATAGCTCCTTTGACGCTGAGGCGGAACTGTCCGCCGGGGGCAATTTCAATGTGATCCAGCGTCGCGCCGTTGGCTTCCGCGAGCTGCCGCGCGATATACAGCCCCAGCCCGGTGCCGGTGCTCTCGGTAGTAAAAAATGGCTCGAACAACTGCGCTTGAATCGCGCTGGGCACGCCGGCGCCATCGTCGATCACGTCCAATTGTATTACATTCTCGGCATCCGCCCGGCTTGCCACGATGCGAATACTGCCGGGCTGTTGTTGGCAGTGGCGCCAGGCATTGCGGCATAGGTTCCACAGGATTTGATGCAAGTGGAGACGATCGAAGTTGAAGTGCAAGGCGGGGTCTGACTCGATAACGATCGACTCGGGTTCGATGTGTTCGATCTGGCTAAATTCCTGACGGAAGGTGTTGAGAAATTGCGCCAGCGGAATGGTCTCAGGCTGACCGCGATCCTTGCGGTTGAGTTGGAGAATGTCTTGCACCATACGGTCGAGACGGAAGGTGTTGTCGCGAATAATTTCGAGCAGACGCCTTTGCGTCGCATCGAAGCTTTCCTCTTCTTGCAGCAACTGCGTGGCATGGCCGATGGAACTCAAGGGATTGCGAATTTCATGCGCGATATTGGCGGTCAGCCGCCCTAATGCAGCCAGCTTGATTTGCTGCGCTTGCGCTTGCAGGCGGCTCAAATCTTCCAGAAAGATCACCGCGCCCAGTGCACGTTTGTCGCCGATAGGCGTGATGCGCGCGCGAAAGGAACGTTTGCCCCCTGGCGTGCGCAGCGGAATTACGCTGATATCCCCGGTTTCGCGCCACGCCGCGATATGCTGGGACAAGGTGCGAGAATACTCCTGCATGGGCACTTCACCGCGGCGGCCCATGAGCGGGCCGAGCAGCCGTTCGGCCTGGGTATTGAGTTGACGCACGCGGTTGTCCCCATCCACCACGATCACACCGTCTTGCATATCTTGGATCACCAGCCGATTGACCGCATCCAGATTGGCCAGATCGACGCGCTGGCGTTGCGCGATGGCCTCGCTCACCGTTAGCCGTTTGGCCAACACATAAGCCAGGCCGGCGATGGCGAAATAGGCAATCGACAACAAGCCCGCTTGGAGATAGCCGCCAGCATCGGTATGTGTGAAGGACAAGTACGCTTGCTGCAACAGCACGGCAATGGTGGCGACCGCGGCGTGGAACATGGCAAGACGTCCGCGCGAGATCAAGCTCGACGCGGCCAGCGTCACCAATATCAATAAGCCCAAGCCACTGGCGATGCCGCCGCTGCTGTACATCAATACCGTGATAAGCAGGATATCCGCGATGACTTGCACCGAGAGCTGGATGTCGAAGCGTGGCCAACGCGTTTGAATGGTGACGATGACCCCCGCGCAGAACAAGAGATAAAGCACACTGGCAAGCACATACACATTGGGCGCCAGCACGCCGAACGGATTACGCCCGCCCAGCAATAGATGCGCCAGCAGCAAAATGCCGGCCGCGATCATGCGATAGAAATTGAAGTAATGCAGCGAGCGCCAATAGGTATTGGCGAGGTGGCCAGGGTATTGCGACAGCCTTTCCGGCTCGTCGACCGGTGGCGCGCTTAGCGCCGCGCCGGCCTTATTGTTGCTGTTTAAGTTGACGGTGTTCATCGCCGCAGAAATATTCTCCACGACTGAAAATGGCCTCGGTTTGCGGCACATTTACGCCGCAGTGGGCGCAGCGCACCATATTCTCGGCAATGGGCGGCTTCGCAGTGGGCGCTGGCCCTTGCAGATTCCGGAAGTATTTTTTCAGGAGAAGATAAACGATGACGATGCCAACGAGCAGAATCAAAAAACGCATCGCGGTTGCCTCAAGTGCGGTAATGACGACGCATCATAGCATGGCCAGACGCGGATAATAGCAGCGTAAAATGGCGGAAAAAATCCAGATTAAACCAAGAATTGGTCGGGGTGAGAGGATTCGAACCTCCGACTCCTGCGTCCCGAACGCAGTACTCTACCAGGCTGAGCTACACCCCGATTACAGCTTGACGCGCTTCAGGCGGCATTTAGTCTACTGCGCGTCGCGATCTTGAGTCTGCGATGCTCACCGTACGATTTGTACGGTTGCGCTTCTCAACTCAAGCTCGCACCGCTCGCTACGACTTTCTGCCGCCTGCACTTAATCAATGATTGCGCGTCACCGAGAAAGCCGCTAATTCTAACAGCGTTTGCTTGTAATTTGAATCCGGCAAGTGTTGGATTGCTGCACAGGCGATGTCGATTTCGCGCCGCGCTTGGTCTGCGGCATATTTTAGCGCACCCGTGGCGTGGATAGTTTCCAACACCTGGGTAAAATCGTCCAGGCCACCTTGCTCGATGGCGCTGCGGATGAGCGTCGCTTGCGCCACTGTGCCGTGCTGCATGGCATAGAGCAGCGGCAAAGTAGGTTTACCCTCTGCCAGGTCATCCCCTAGATTTTTACCGGTGTCTTCATGGTTGCCGGAATAATCCAGCACATCGTCGATCAATTGGAAAGCCGTGCCAAGATGCATGCCGTAATTGGCCATAGCGGCTTCATCCGCAATGGACGCCTTGCCCAAAATTGCGCCGAGCCGGGTCGCGGCTTCAAACAACTTGGCGGTCTTAAAGCGAATCACTTGTAAATAGCGCGCCTCGTCGATATCCGGATCGTTGCAGTTGAGCAGTTGCAGCACCTCGCCCTCGGCGATGGTGTTGGTGGCGTCGGCCAGTACTTGCATGACGCGCATCTGGTTTACCCCCACCATCATCTGAAAGGCGCGCGAATACAGAAAATCCCCCACCAGTACGCTGGCGGCGTTGCCAAACAGGGCATTGGCGGTTTGCCGCCCGCGCCGCAAATTGGATTCGTCCACCACGTCGTCGTGTAAGAGCGTGGCGGTGTGGATGAACTCCACCACCGCCGCCAATTCATAATGCTGCTCGCCGCGATAGCCAAAGGCCCCAGCCGAGAGCAGCACCAACGCCGGGCGCATGCGCTTGCCGCCGCTGCCGATGATGTATTCTGATACCTGGCGGATCAGGACCACCTCGGAGTGCAGGCGCGCCCGAATCACCGCATCCACGCGCTGCATGTCCGCTTCAATCACCCCGCGAATTTGTTCTAATTCCACGCCTTATTTGCCAAAAACAGAAAGGAGTAATGGTAGGTAGCGCGGGCAGTCCGGTCAAGGCAAACCCTGCGCATCGAAGCAGGAGGGCTCTATCCAACGCTTGCTGCGCTCACGTCAAGCGCCTCGCAGC